>CAYGNN010000018.1:17202-17789 GCA_964351165.1 uncultured Phycisphaeraceae bacterium | reverse complement strand
GGGCTGGTGGCAACCGCCGCCCTGACCCATGCCACGCCGGCCGCTTTCGCCTGCTTCACGGCTGTCTCGACCCGGCAAGCCGCCGCCAGCGACCCGCTAGTCGCCGATTGCGACGCCTTCGCGGCGGGGATCGACACCGCCCTCGAGCCCCCGGACACGTCCGTCGTCGGCATAGTCGATCAGGATGGCGTGCAGTCGAAGCTGGTCGCGTGGAGCTGGGGCGACCGGCGCGGCGTGATCCCGGCTGGCGCAACGATCGACGCGGTCGTGAAACCGAGGCTGAATGAATGGCGAGGGCGCGTCTCGGTGGATCCGGAGGTTGAGGATCTGCGGGTCGAAACCCCAGCGCCGGTGGCTGTTACTTCGCCATCACGTTGCCCATCGTGAAGATGGGCAGCAGCAGCGCCAGCGCGATGCCGCCGATCATGAGCCCCATGAAGATGATCACGATCGGCTCGATGAGCTGCGTGCCGGTCTTGACCTTCTCGTCGAATTCCTTCTCGGAACTTTTGGCGATGCGATCGAGAACTTCAGGGAGTTTGCCGGCGCGTTCACCTGCGGCGATCATCTGCACGTCGGCCGGCGTG
>CAYGNN010000018.1:0-17192 GCA_964351165.1 uncultured Phycisphaeraceae bacterium | reverse complement strand
CACCGAATCGTCAGCGTCTCGGTCAAGGGTTCATCGATCCAGAGAACGTTGGGGGTCACGCCTCGGACGATGTCGATCGCGTTGAGCAGCGGGATGCCTGCCTCGAGCAGGGTGCCGAGCGTGCTGGAAGCTCTGGTCAGGTAGAAGTTGGTGAAGATGCCGCCCAGGACCGGTGTGCGGACCTTCATCCAGTCGATCGTGCGCCGGCCCTGCTTCATGTTGGCGAAGGCGAAGTACCCCCCCACCGCCGCGGCGAGACCAGCGATCAGGACCAGCCAGTTGCTCATGACAAATCCTGAGAGGTCCAGCAGGATCTTCGTGGGCTTGGGGAGCGCTGCGGAGCGCGACTCGTAGATCTTGGCGAATCGCGGCAGCACCCACACGATCAGGAACGACGTGACGGTGACCGCCATCGTGAGCATGACAGTGGGATACGTCAGGGCGCCCTTGATCTGCCTTTTGGTCTCGACTTCCTTGCCGATGTACTCGGCGACCCTGCCGAGCATCTCGCCCAGGCGGCCGGTGGCTTCCGAGGCCCTGATCAGGCTGACAGCCAGCGGCGGGAAGACCTTCGGGAAGTCCGCGATGGATCCGGAGAAACTCATGCCACCGGTGATCCTGCTGGAGACCGTCTGGACGACCTTGGGGAGGTTGCCCCCCTTCTTGGACTGCTTGAGGTACGCGTCGAGCGCATCGGAGAGGGGCACGCCGGTCTCGAGCATCACCGAGAGCTGTTCGCTGAAGGAGACGACTTCGCCGACCTTGACCGAACGCGCCGCCTGCTTCATCTGGATCGCGGAGACGTCGATCGCGACGCCGGCGCCCTCGCGGATGTCGGTGACAACGAGGCCATCGCTGCGGAGCATGCGCAGGCCTTCGAGTTGGCTGGGGGCCTCGACGGTGCCGCCGATCTCAACACCCCTGGCGTCGCGCGCTTTGTAGCTGAATGTAGGCATGCTTCAGTCTGATCCGTTCCCGCTTACTGCGTGGAGACGCGGATCACCTCCTCGATCGTGGTCAGTCCCATTTTGACTTTCTGGAAGCCATCGTCGCGCAGGGTGCGGTAGCCATTCTGGATCGCGATCGCGCGCAGCTCCTGCAGGGAGAGCCCCTGCGAGACGCCCTCGAGCACCTCGTCGGTCGGCTCGAAGAGCTCGAAGATGCCCTGCCGACCGGCGTACCCCTTGCCCAGGCAGCGGGAGCAGCCGGCGCCGTGGTGGTACTTCTCGATGGGGCCGACCGATTCCTCCGCGATGGCGCGCAGGCGATCCTCCGGCTCGAACTCTTCCTTGCAGTGGGGGCAGATCTTCCGGACGAGGCGCTGCGCGAGGACGCCGCGGAGCATCGCCGCGACGAGGTAGGGCTCGATCCCCATGTTGACGAGGCGCGTCACTGCGCTGATCGCGTCGTTGGTGTGCAGCGTGGAGAAGACGATGTGACCGGTCAGGGCGGCCTGTGTCGCGATCGAAGCTGTTTCGTTGTCGCGGATCTCGCCGACCATGAGGATGTCGGGGTCCTGCCGGAGCAGCGCGCGGAGCGCCGAGGCGAAGTTGAAGCCTGCCTTCTCGCTCACCTGGAACTGGTTGATCCCTGGCATCGTCACTTCGACCGGGTTCTCGACGGTGGAGATGTTGATCTCGTCCGAGGCGAGCTCCGAGAGGACGGAGTAGAGCGTGGTCGTCTTGCCGGAACCGGTGGGGCCTGTCACCAGGACGACGCCATTGGCGCAGCTGACGATTCTGCGCCAGCGTTCGAGCAGCTCAGGGCCGAAGCCGATCTTCTCGAGGGGCACGATGGCGGAGCGGTTGTCGATGATGCGGATGACGACCTTCTCGCCCCACTTGCCTGGCATCGTTGAGACGCGGAGGTCGATGGGGCGGCCGTCGATCATGATGTGGATATCGCCGTCCTGGGGGATGCGGCGCTCGGAGATGTCGAGGTTCGACATGATCTTGATGCGCGAGACGACCGCTGGCTGCATCTGGTACGGCGGGTTGAGCTTCTGCACGAGGCGGCCATCGATGCGGTATCTGATGCGGCACGCGTGATCGCCCGGCTCGATGTGGATGTCTGAGGCGCGGTCCTGCACCGCCTGGTAGATCGCGTAGTTCACCAGCTTGACGACCGGGCCTTGCCCTGAGATCTCCTCGAGGTTGCCCAGCTCGTTCATCTAGTCCTCGACCACCGAGAAGTCTGCGGCGCCCACATCCTCGTAGATCTCGTCGATGACGAAGACGTTGGCGCTGGGCAGGTAGGCCTGGACGGTGTTGCGGATGTCGCTGGCGGTGCAGGCGACGATCTGGGTGCGCAGACCGGTCAGGCGCTCGATTTCTTCGACGAGGAAGAGGTTCGCTGGCTCCGAGACCGCGATCGTCAGGACCTCGTTGACCTTGAAGAGGGGCAGGACGCAGTGCGTTTCCAGGAAGTCGCGCGGGAGTGTTTCCGTCACCCTCGGATCGGCGACCCTGGGGGTGATGCGCGCGAAGGGAACGCCGTAGCACTCGGCGAGCGCTTCCATGATCTGCGCTTCGGTGGCGAAGTTGAGCTCGATGAGCACCTCGCCCAGCAGGCGGCGGTGCCCGTGGACGGTCTGCTCCTCGAGCGCCTCCTTCAGCTGCGCCAACGAGATGATGCCGCGCTCGACGAGCAGATCACCGATCTGCACCTTCATGGCGGCTTGCTGGGTGTTGGCTGCGTTCATCGCACGCTCCTCCCGGCGGTCTCGAGGTCGTTGTGCGTCTCGATGGTCTTCGCGAGCCTCGTGATCTCGAGGATCTTGGTGACGTTCTCGTCGAGGGAGATCAGGCGGAACTGCCCACCGGCGGCGGAGACCTCGTCGCGGGCGCGGAGCCACGCTTCCAGACCGGCGGAATCAACGAACTCGAGGTGCTCGCAGTCGAGCAGGATGTGCATCGCGCCGGCGCTGGTGCGCTCGGCGAGGATGCGCTGGAACTGATCCACGTCCTCGGCGGTGAACTCACCGGAGATGGTCAGCACGCTGATGTGTCCGTGGTCCTGGGCGCTGACTTTCATGGGTGTTCCTCGTTCGTGTCGTGTGCTGGCTGCTGGCGCTGGTCTCGGTCGCTCGTCAGGTCAGGCGGCCTTTGAGCCCCCACGCTCCTGCTGCTCGCCTTTGCCCCTGGGCTCCTCGACCGGGTCGGGGATCAGTTCATGGGTGAGCGCCTCAGCGGCGGCGTGCTTCTCCACCATCGCGTCGTACTCGGTGAAGTCCATGTCAGCGAAGATCGGCGCCAGTGTGGGATCGAACTGCGTGCCGGCGCACTTGCGGACCTCGCCGAGCACCTTCTCGCGCGGCATCGCGGAGCGGTACGTCCTGGTCGAGCTCATCGCGTCGAAGGAATCGGCGAGGCCGATCAGGCGCGCGAAGAGCGGCAGGTCCTCGCCTGCGAGGTTGTTCGGGTAGCCTCGGCCGTCGTAGCGCTCGTGGTGCGAGAGCACGCCTGGGAGGACGTCCGACATCTGCGGGATGTCCTTGAGGATGCGGTGGCCGATCTCGGGGTGCGCCCTGATCAGGTCGAACTCCTCGTCGGTGAGGCGGCCCGGCTTGCAGAGGACGGCTTCCGGGACACCGATCTTGCCGACGTCGTGGACGAGGCCGCAGATCCAGACGCGTTCAGCCATCTCCTCGTCGTAGCCGGCGGCGATCGCGAGCTGCCTGGCGAGGTGCGCGACGCGCTCGGAGTGACCGCTGGTGTAGGGGTCCTTGGCATCGATGGACTCGACGAGCGCGCGGAGTGTCCCGATGAACATCGCGTGCTGGTTCTCGTAGAGCCCGGCGTTCTCGAGCAGGATGCTCAGGTGCTCGCCTGCGGCTTCGAGGAGCTTGATGTCCGCGCTGCTGATCTCGGTGTCGCTGCCCAGCTTGTCTGCGGCGATGATCGTGCCTGCGAGCTTGCCGCTCACGCAGAAGGGATGGACCAGCAGGACCGATTCGACATTCGGGAAGTGCTCCGACCAGCGCCCGCCTGGCTTGATGATCGTGGGCGCATCGGTCGGGATGACCGCCAGCAGCCTGGCGAGTTGCTCGCGGACGTCTTCGAGTGATTCGTTGGGATCGCCGCTGGCGAAGGCGCGGCCGGCGAGGGCGACCGCGTCGAGGCCCTTCTCGACGAACCCGACGGCGCTCCAGCGGAACGAGAGCGTTTCCTGGAGTTCCTCGATCATCATCCCCACGAACTTCTGGGGGTGCGTGATCGCGTTCATCGCGTGACCCAGCTTGTAGAGCAGCGCGATCTCTTCGTACGCCTCGGTGAGCTGGGCGCTGAATGAACCCAGCGCGTCCTCAGCGCCGCGGATCGCGAGCAGGTCGGCGTTGGCCCAGCTGATCATCTGCGCGATGCGCTGGATGCTCCCGGCGTCGTGGACCGCGACCGATTCGAACTGCTCGGCGGCGAGCATCGCGTCGATCTGCGCGGACTGGCAACCGGCGAGGAACGATTCGTCACCGATCGAGCGGGGCTCGAAGGCGAAGCCGACGAGGTAGCCGATCCGCCTGCGGCGGTGCGAGAGCGCGATGGGCAGCGCCCAGCAGCCTGGGAAGAGTTCGTAGGGCTCCGGCTCGTCGCAGTCGGTCCACTCCTCCATCGCGTCGTGGAGCAGGCGGAGGCAGAACCCTGACCTGGTCCACTGGCTGATGAGGTTCAGGCCGGTGGAGTCGAGCCGCTCATCGAACGGGATCACGCCGCCGCCCGCGTCGCAGCGGATCGTCGGGATCGACAGCGTGCCCAGCCGGGAGCTGAGCACACGGATCGGATCGAGCAGGTTGAGTTGGTCCGATGCGGCTTGCACGAATCAATACGTCCTTGTGGCCTGAAGGCCGGTGGGTCAGGCGGCCTCTGCTTGCGAGGCGCTGTCGCCGGCGAACACCGCGTTCACCTTCTCCAGCACTTCGCGGGGGCCAAACGGCTTGGAGAGCATCTCGAGGATGTTCGTTGTCGCGAGGTCTTCGGGGGAGAGCCCGTAGCCGCGAGCGGTCAGCAGCAGCGCGGGGATCTTCTCAGTCTCCGGCGTCGAGCGGAGCTTCTGGCACATCTCGAGACCGGTCAGGTATGGCATCTGCAGGTCGGTGATGATCAGATCGGGGACGATCTGGCGCGCCATCTCGAAGCCCTCCTCGCCGTCGCCAGCGGTCTCGACGGTGAAGCCGGCGCCGCGGAGTTTGAGCGCGAGGACGTGCGTGATATGCGGCTCGTCATCAACAACGAGGATCGTTTTGTCTGTCATTACGCGGCTCCTGCAAGGGATTGTGCCTGGTACGGGATCGAGAAGGAGAAGCGGCTGCCCATCCCCAGCTCGCTCGTCACGCTGACCTGCCCGCCGTGGACGGTCTCGACGATGTGCTTGACAAGGCTGAGGCCCAGGCCGGTGCCCTTGGCGACGCGCTTGTAGTTCTCGATGCGGTAGAACTTGTCGAAGATCCGGTTGACGGCGTCCGGCGGGATGCCGAGGCCGGTGTCTGCGATGGTGACCATCACCGAGCCGGTGGTGTCGTCGTTCTCGATGTTGACGCTCACGCGGCCGCCCTCTGGGGTGTACTTCACCGCGTTCGAGAGCAGGTTGAGGATGACCTGGTGGATCATGTCGTCGTCGGCCATCGCGGTGTACGCCAGGGGCGTCGCGTTGATCGAGAGGGAGATGTCCTTCAGCTTCGCCTGGGGGACCATGACGTCCACAGCGCGCTGCGCCGCCTTGACGAAGTCCACCTCGGTGCGGTTGATCTTGATGATCCCCGCCTCGATGCGGCTGATGTTCAGCATGTTGTCGATCAGGCGGCCCAGGCGGTCGGACTCGTTCTTGATGATCGAGTAGAACTCCTGCCTGCTCTCCTCGTCCGCGGCGTCGCCATCGAGCAGCAGCTCGACGTAGGCCTTGATCGAGCTCAGCGGCGTGCGCAGCTCGTGCGACACCTTCGAGACGAACTCGGACTTCATCTGGCTGATCTCACGCTCGTGCGTGACGTCGCGCAGGATCGTGACCACGCCCCCCACCTCGTGCTGCGGGTCCGGCAGGCACGTCATGGAGACGTCGTAGCACTCGCGGCCCATCGAGCCTTCGCTGATGCCCTCGTCGTCGGCTACGCCGTCACCCTCACGGATGTACTCGGCGGTCCGGCGCTGGCCAGCGGCGGCCATCTCCCGGGCGTCCTGGATCATCCTGCGGAGCTTCTCATCGTCGAGCAGGTCGTCGATGGGCTTGTGCATCGCCTCGTTGATGTCGAAGCCGAACATCTCCGCGGCGCGTTCGTTGGCCATCGTCAGTTCGTTGAAGGGGTCCGTCACCAGCACCGCGTCGCGGAGCGAGTGCAGGACCGCCTCGGTGTGCTGACGCTCGGAGTCGGAGACCCTGCGGCGGATCTCGATCTCACGCAGCTCGGTCCTCGCGTCCTCGACGCGTTCGGTCATCGCAGCGATCGTCTCGTCGATCGAGAGCGCCAGCGCGCCGAGGCACCCTGTGGTGCTGATCGAGGCGTGCCGGTCGTTGGTCCTGGCCTCGTCGACTGCCTTGCGGAGCCGGCCGACCGAGCGGTCAACGATGGCGCCGTAGGGGAAGACAACCGCGATCGTCAGCAGGCAGATCATGCCGCCTGCGGCTGCGACGATCACCGCGGAGCCGAGGTCGGCCTTGAAGGCGATCAGACCGAAGAGGACCGCGGCGCTCATCGCGCCGGCGGTCAGCCCCGACCACACACTTTGTCTCCGGCCGATGTTCACGGTTCACTCCAAATCAGTCGGCGTAGGACCGCGCTGGGGCGGTCCGCCATCGATCACTTGTCTTCCAGCACCATCGCGAGCAGCTGCTCGGCGTCGCGGTTCGCAGGGTCGATCCGCAGGGCCTCGGCGAACGACTTGGCGGCGTTGTCCTGCTGCCCCAGCTCGTGGAGCACCAGACCGCGGAAGAGCATGGGCGAGGAGTCATCGCTGGTGAGCGAGGACGCCTTGTTCAGCGACGCGAGGGCGCCGTTGAGGTCGCCGTTGTGACGCTTCCAGGCCGCCATGAGGAAGTAGCCCTCGTAGCTGTTTGGCTTCATCGCGATGAGGCGGCTGGCGGTGATCTTCACGCGGTTCATGTCGCCGAGCTTGTACGCGGCTTGCCCGAGCCCGAACCAGGCGCGGGTGTCGTTGGCGCCATCGACGCCCTTGGTCAGACCAAGCAGGATCGCGCGGGCCTCGACCGGACGGTCGAGCTCCATCAGGCACGAGGCCTGCAGGTGCTCGAGGTCGCGGCGCTCACCTGGGTGCAGGTCCTTGAGGAGCTGACCCAGCGTGTAGCTGGCCTCTGGGAAGCGCTGGGCGCCGACCTGCGCGATGGCGAGGTCTTCAAGGATGGACTGATCTTCCGGGGCGAGGATGCGGGCCTCGCCGAAGAAGGTCGCCGCGAGGGCGTCATCGCCGCGCATCTGGGCGATGTGCCCCAGCGTCTGGCGGAAGCCGGCGTTGTGCTCGAACCTGTCCTGGCGCTCCAGCAGGATGGACTCTGCCTGGTCGAGGTTGCCGATCTCGATCTGCATCTCGGCGGCAGCGAGCGGGAACTGCGGGTTGCTGGGATCCAGCGACGCCGCGGTCATGAACATCGCCATCGACTCCTCATACTCGCGGTAGCGCTCGTGGATGATGCCGATGTAGTAGTACGCGTCGACGTACTCCGGATCGATCGCGATCGCGCGCTTGAACGCCTCGTTGGCGGCGTCAGGCTGGCCCATCTCGTAGAGGATCCGGCCGCGGAGCGCGTGGCTCTTGGCGACGGAGTTGCTCATCGAGATGGAGTTGTCCACGGTCTTGAGCGACTTCTTCAGGTCGCCTGCGAGGAACTGCTGCTGGGCCATGTCCCATTCGGTGGCGGCCCGCATGTCGCTCATGCGCTGCTCGGCCTGGGCGATGTGCTCGGTCGTGACCTTGCCGTGGCCTGGGGAGGCGCAGCCGGTGGTCCCGAGGATCGTTCCGGCGGCGAGCATGAGTGTCGTTGCGATCAGGCGTGTGTTGTTGGCGCCTGTGTTGCGGATTGCCATTGATCTGTTCTCCATCTTTGTTTGTGGACTGCAAGGCGTGGCGGCCGGTTCCCCGGACGCCACGCTGGGGTTGATTACTGATCGATCTCGTCGCTGTCGGTCTCGACCTCGGCGATCTCGGTGTCGGAATCGCTTTCCATCTCCTCGGTGAACATGTTGTCCAGGAGGTTGGTCAGCTGGTCGTAGGTGGACTCCTCCATCGAGCCGGACTCGATGTCGGTCTCGAAGGGATCGAACGAGTCGGACTCGGCGTCCACGATGGGCATGCCCATCTCGCTGAAGGAATCGAAGTTGGGCGACTGCGACCAGGCGCCGAAGGGCGTCCAGAGGCCGTCGAAGGTGATGAAGAAGGGGCTCAGGGGAGCGCCGGGGAACTGCATCGGGTACGAGGTAGCGATCTCGCTCGGCGACGACAGGTCGTCGGCGAAGTCGCTGTCGTTGAACTCGCTGCCGCTGAAGTCTTCCTCGGTGGCGACCTCGGCGTTGTTGAAGCTGGGCTCGCCGTTGAAGAACTCGACGATGTTGGGCGCGAACGTCGCCTCGGCGTCATCGCCGCTGGCGTCGCTCATGGGGCCTTCGTCATCGAAGCTCTCGTCGAAGCTCTCGCTGTTGAACTCGGGACGCTCCTGATCGATCTCGATCGGGGAGGCCTCGAACTCGAAGCCGGACTCGAAGTCCTCGAAGTACTCGGCGTCCGACGAGTCATCAACGAAGGCCTGCGACTCGATGGGCTCCTCGACGATCGGGTTGAACTTCGCCTGGGCGTCGTTGAGCTGCTCGTTCATTTCCTCGGCGGTCATCTCGAACTTGCGCTCGTTGGAGACCGCGTTGCGGTTGACGATGGTCGGGTCCTCGGTGGGCACAGGGCCCTTCTCGCCGGGATCGACCCACTCGCCGGAGATCCCGGCGGCGGCCATGGCCTCGGCCTCGCGACGCATGTCGCCGGCGCCGAAGTCGGCCACGATGTCCTCCATGATGCTGCGGTTGGGCCAGCGATCACGCTCGCCGACGAGGCGTTCGCGGAGGTGGATCACGTCGGGCTGCATGGGGTTGAGCTCGAGCGAGCGACGCAGACGCCAGAGGGCGCCATCGACGTTGCCGTCGATCGCCAGACGCTCGGCCTCCATGTTCAGCTGCGCGGTCATCTTCTCGCGGCTGAAGGGCAGGAGGCCCTGGCGGCTGCCGGTGCGGACGTTCTCGACGTACTCGCTGGCTTCCTTGCCGTGATCGGCGAGCATCGCGTCGTTCACGATGGTCGGGGTGATCAGGAAGATGATCTCGTTGCGATCGATGCTGTCATCGTGACCACGGAAGGCGGCGCCGACGATCGGGATATCACCCAGGATCGGGACCTGCTTGCGGGTCAGGGTGGTGGTCTCCTTGAAGAGACCGCCGAGGACGATGGTCGAGCCATCGCGGACGATGACGTTGGTGGTCAGCTCCTGCGTGACCTCGTCGGGGATCGACACCGAAGCGCCGGAATCGTCGACGGACTCGCGGATGAAGCCTTCCGAGACGGAGGGGTTGAGCTCCAGGCGGATCATGCCGTCCTTCGAGATGAAGGGGCGGAAGCGGAGCTGTGTACCGGTATCGAGGAACTCGACGGACTGCGTGGTCGAGGTCTCGGTCGAGGTCGTGTTGAGGTAGCCGAGGCGACGACCGACGAGCACGCGGGCGGGCTGTCTGTTGAGCGCCAGGACCTTCGGGTTGGACAGGACGGAGAAGTCCGTGACCTCGTCCAGCAGACGCATGAAGATCGCGAAGTCGTCCTGCACGACGCCCAGCTTCAGCGTGGACGCGCCGCCGGTGCCGCCGGGGGTCGAGCCGAGCGCGAAGCCGTCGTTGTCGGCAGGCGAGAAGCCGCCGGTGCTGCCATCACCACCGGCCTGGAGGCCGTTGGCGGCGCCCAGGGGGCCGCCGATGCTGATGAAGTCGGTGAAGTCGACGTTGCCGATGATGGAGAAGTCAACACCGAAGGCGTTGGCCTCGTTGAGCTGCGTCTGGAGGATGGTGGCCTCGACGAGCACCTGCGCAGGCTTCGTGTCGAGGTCCATGATCAGGCGCTCGATCTCCTCGACGTGCTCGACGTAGTCGGAGATCACCATCGTCGCGCTGAGCGCGAAGGACTCGTCGCCGACAGGCGAGTCGTCCGGGATCGAGAAGGTGTCGACGTCGCCGTTGGTCTTGATCTGGCCGATCTCCGAGAGGAGGGGCTCGACGAAGGACGCGGCGTCGGTGGCGTTGAGGTAGTTGAGGCGGATCACCTTGGTGATCGGGGTCCGGTTGGCGGCCTCGATCTGAGCGATCTCATCGAGCGTGTAGACGAAGAGGAAGTTGCCCTGCTCGACGTAGCCGTAGCCGTTGACGTGCAGGATCGCGTCCATCGCCTCGTAGAAGGTCACGCCGTAGAGGTCGGCGGTGACTGTCGCGGAGACGTCGTTGCTGACGACGATGTTGCGCTGGCTCTGGAGTGAGAGGAGCTGGAGGACGCTGGAGAGTTCCTCGTCCTGCACGTGCAGCTCGACAGTCATGTATTCGGAGACAGAGACCTCGGTCTCGGCGTCCGAACGATCGATGTCGAACGGGCTGTCGTCCTGCGCACTGGCGGGCTGGGCTGCCCACCCAACGGCGCCAAAGGCGATGAGGGTGAGAGTCGCAATGGACTTGCGAAGCCGGTTGCGTCCCGGACGGTTGTGTTGTGACATGACTCCTGGCTCCAAAGGCCTGCGCTGTGCGCGCAGGGCGTGATCGACCTCACCGGCAGCGTTATCGCTGACCGATGCTCAACTCCACACGTATTCCGTTTTTGATCAGAACCGCATTCCTCGCGGACACCGAAACCAACTCGAACCCCTCGATGGATTCACCAACACGGAGGACGGCTCTTGAGCCGTCGGATCCCTTCTGCTGGAAAACCGCGATTGGGTTGGAGCCGACCATGGTGCTGCTCAGTTGCAGGCGGGAGGCCTCTTCACGCACCGCGCGCTCGAGCTCCAACCGCCGAAGTTCCGGTGAGACTGGGGTTTTGTCGTCCGATCCCTGCGCGGACTTTGGGCCGGAATCGTCGGTTTGTTCCGGTTGCGAGGGTTTGACCCCGAATGCGGGCCCTGGGGCGAACAGATCGCGGGTCAGGGGCTCCGTATGCGGGAGCACGACCAGCGGGGGCTGCTCGAAGGTTTGTTTTCTGACGTTGCTCACGTCCGAAGAACCACCTGTCGCGGCTCCGGTCGCAGCACTGGCGCTGGCCGGCTTGCCGCCGGTCACCATCGCGCGCAGGCCGAGGCCGACCGCGGCCACGGTGAGCGCCGCGAGCAGGCCGGCCTTCTTTTTGTCCGAGATCAGCAGGACCCAGGCTTCGATGAGGCGTTCTTTCATCGCTTGGCCTCCGGATCAACACCGGCGACTGCGCCGGGCTTGGCGTCAGGGTCGAAGACAGCGTCGAGCGTGATCTCGACTTCCAGATCGGTATCCCATGGATCATCAAGATCCTGCGACTTGATCTGCACGCGCTGCACGCGGATCAGCCTGGGGAGCGATTCGATCCACCGGACCGTCTGATAAACACCGGGGAAGCCGGAGGTCATCCGCACGCGCATCGGGATGGACATCGCGGCGCCAAGATCGACGCTGCCGCCGTTGGTGATCTCGCGCTGCTCGATCCCCAGCGCCTCCAGACGAGCGCCGAGGTCCTGGATCAGCACCGCGAACTGGCTGTCGTTCGGGACGTGCTTGATCGACGTCGCGTCGCCCTTGATGGTGGAGAGTTCGTGCGCCAGCATGCGGATCTCGGCAGCGCCGTCTTCGGCGCGCTCAAGACGCAGGACGAGGTTGCTGTACCGCTCGTGTTCGTTGCCGAGCATCTTGGGCTGGAACCAGGTCAGCGAGAGGATGCCGATCAGGACGAGCAGCGCCCACCCACCGACGACCTTCATCTGCCCCTGATTCATCGGGGTGTTGCTGCTCATCGGCCTTCCTCCTGGCTGATGGGCTCGTCGAACGGCGCGGTCTCCGCGGCGGTCAGCGGCTCCTCGAACACGAAGCGGTGGAAGAAATCGACTTCGCAGGTGACGCCGAACTCCTTGACCTCACGCCCTGCGATCGTCCTTGGCTTGACGTGCTCGACAGCGATGCGCTCGAAGAGCGGGTGCCGCTCGAGCCTCGCGGCCATCTCGGCCATCGCGTGATCATCCGGCGCGACGCCGGAGCACTCGATCTGCAGCCTGGTCCTGGGGAGCGGGTCCGGCTCGTCCCTGTCGCTCGCCTTGGATCGGCGCGCGCTCGAGGCGCGCTCCTGCCTGGGGATCAGCGAGATCCGGGTGAGGTACACAGATTCCGGTGTCTCGGCGCCGATCGCAGCGATCACCTCGCTGATATCGATGGGCCACGCGATCCTGGCGTTGCGGTCGAGCGCCATCTCGATGCGGCGGATCTCATCGATGAGCTGGTTCGCCTTGACGCGCTGCTCGGCATCGAGGGCCACCTGGCTCTCGATCGAGGCGGACTCGCGGCGCAGCTGGTTCTTGCTCAGCTCGAAGAGCGTGTTCCCGCCCACGATGCAGACAGCGGTCACCGCGTACATCGCGATCCAGAACCGGATCTGCTTCTTCCTGCCGAGCTTGGCGCGGCAGGATTCCGGCATGAGGTCGATTCTCTGGCTCACGCGGCCCCCTTCTGCGCAGGCTTGTCGGTCGTCCGCTTCCTGGCGAGGATCCGGCCGGCCGTGTCAGGGCGTTCGAAGGTGGGGATGAGCGACGCGTCGTTGCGCAGGCACAGGCCGGTCGCGACGGTCCACGCCGAGAGCGAGCGGTGCTGATCGATCACGCTCGGCGCGGACGCGAGGTCCACCCCCTCAAGCGGGCAACCGATCTCCACCGGGACGCGGAGTGTTTCGTAGAGCGCTTCGACGAGCCCAGGCTCGGAGGCATCACCGCCGACAACGACGATCTTGTCCGGGCGCTGGCCGCAGAAGCTCACGCTGTGGTAACGCAGGCAGAGGGAAACCTCGTGCGCCAGTTCTTCCAGCGAGGGGCGGATCGCGGTGTAGAGCGCCCGGTGGACGCGGTCGTCCTTGGGCTGTTCGCCCCGGAAGTTCGCGTCCATCCGCTGGCGGCGGAGCTCGGCGATCGTTTTCTTGTCGAGCCGCAGACGCTCAGCAGCAGCGGCGTCCATCGAACGGCCGCCGATCTCGACGCGCTTGTAGAAGACGACGTCGGTGCCGCGGAGGATGCTGACGCAGGTCGAGAGGTAGCCGATATCGACGACGAACCGGATCACGTCGGTGTCCGATGCCCGGCGCAGGTCGCGTGCGAAGCAGCGCGCCGTCGCGAGGAACCCCGGCTCCACCGCGATCGGGTGCAGCCCTGTCGCTGCGACGCCATCGACGATCAGTTCGAGTTTGTTGCGTTCAGCGCCGACGAGGATCAGCTCCTCGCGGACATCCTCGCCCTGCCGGACCTCGCCGGCGCGGATCCAGCCGATCTCGGAATCGGCGCCCTCACCGAAGCCCAGCCGATCGCTGGCCTCCAGGCGGATCGCCTTCTCCGCATCACCTGACGGCATCACCGGCTGGCGGATCGACTTCACACGCAGGAGGCTGTCCTGCACAGAGATCACGCACTTGCGGCCGGAGAATCCGGAGGACTCCACCCTGCGGCGGATCGTGTCCAGCAGCGTCCGGAACCTGGCGTCCTCGTTGAGCTGCGCGGCGCTGTTGTCGAGTTCGGCCATCGCCGCTGCGATGAGCCGGTAGCCGCCCTTGCTCTTGCCGAGCTGGAGCAGCCTCGCCCCTGCAGCGCCGAAATCGAGGCCGATGGGAAACGCTCCGGATTGTCGCAGTAGCCGCCGCAAGCTCGCACTCCTCTGCACACCGCGAGAGGCGGTGAAACAATCCGAACGTGTTACTTCTCGGTCCGATCGACAGTGACGCGGCCGGTGTAGGCCTCGAGATTCACGGCGTACGTCGCCATCTCGGTGTCGAAGGCGATCGTGCCGCCCTGCCCAGGCGTGTCGGTCGTCAGGTCGTTCACGATCCCGCCGAGCTCATCGAAGATGATGGTGTCGGTGGGGTTGTTGAAGACGGCGCTCGTGATCGACGCGCCGTGGTAGCGGTCCAGATCGAAGTTCCGTGTGAAGGGGACGTTCCCGTCGAGGGTGTCCCAGGTGAAATCGGTCTCGACGTCCACCGCGGCGTTGCCGATCGGCGGGATGCAGACCGTGTAGCCGTTGCCGGCGGTCGCTTCCCAGCCGCCGGCGCCGTCGTCGACGATGATCTGCCCGAAGACGATGACGTACCGCCGCTGGTGGGCGAGCGCCTCGGACTGCGCGAAGGTGATGTCCGCGACCGCGGTGCGGATGGCGGTCTGCCCACGCAGCGCGCCGACCTGCCCCATGGACGGGATCACCAGAGCGCCGGCGATCCCCATCACGGTCACGACGATCAGCAGCTCAACGAGCGTGAACGCGCGGCGCACAGGGTTCGGCCGGCCATGCATCGAGATTGACTGGTGCTTGGAACGCATGATTCAGTCTCCGTTCCCCCCCGAGGGCATCCGGACGACATCCACTTCGATCGCTCCACCGAGCGCTTTTTCGATCTTGTTCATCTGGCCGTTGAGCTTGCGCAGCTCCACGATCATTTCCTGCCGCTGCGCCGCTGGGTTGAACTGCCCGCCGCCGGTCGTGGGCGAGCGATCCGCAGCGACCGCCTCGCTGGGAGCAGGGGTCCCGACAACCAGGTCGAACGCGATCACAGCAAGGAGCGCTGCGATCACTGTCATGATGGTGTTGAGGTAGGAACGCTCACGGTTCTGTGCTTGGGGAGTTGGGCTGGCCATCGTTGATTCGCCTCAGTGGGGCGCTCGCTCTGACCTGCCCTGGAATGCGGGCATGGTGATCGCGAGCACGGTTTCCTCCGTGGCATCGGACATTCCGGGCGCCCACGTCAGTCCCACCCGGACGGTGGCCGATCCGCCCGGTTCTGATGACCTGCTGACCCGCATTTCCTGCACACCTGTTGCGATCACGCTCGCGGTAGCCCCTGGCGTGGTGCGCCACGATTTCGAAGGGTCGTCCGAATAAATCAACCAGCGCGGCGCTGGCGCATCCGGCGGGCCATCGGGCGCCATGAAGACGGTCATCGTCTGGAGCAGCGTGTTATGCCCGACCGTCAGGATCTCGGTGAGGTTCACCGAGCCGATGTCCTCGACGTCTGCCTGCCACATCGTGATCGAGGCGGAGGCGTTCCCGACGCCAGCACGCTCGCCGATGATCGCCTTGCACGAACGGAAGACCTGCGCGATGCCTTCGACCAGGGCCGCCTGGTCCGCGTCCTGGGGCATCCCTGATTCCACGATGACCCTGGTCTCCGGCGCTTCTCCTGCGCCGTCATCGGCGCGCAGCGCCATCGGTCCGAGCGCCACACCAGCGCCGACAAACGCGGTCCCGGCCATCAGCGTGAACGCCTGCTCGGCGCGAGGCATCGCGTTGAAGGCCTGGATCGTCCGGCGCAAGATGTTCGGCTGGCTCGTGGCCACTCGGGTCCGTCCCTTCTGCATCCCCCCGCTTCCTTGCAGGGATCACCGCAAGCATCAATTCGGCCGCATCGGCCCGCGCCGGGAGCCAAAAAGCAACAAGGCCGGGCTTCCTCCTCGAAAGCCCGGCCTTGTGTTCGATTCATGTCAGGCCATCACGCGAACGTGGGTCCTGTCGCTGATCTCTTCAGATCAGAAGTACGCGGGATCGACGTAGGCAGCCTCGTTGGCGAGCACGTTCTCGTCGTTGTCGTAGCCGTTGGCGTAGACCTCACCGGTGGCGGCGTCGTACGCCCAGCCGGCGGCGGTGCCGTCGGTGGCGGGGCTGGCAACCCAGGCGCCAGCAACGTTCGAGCTGCGGGTGTAGCCGTTGTTGGGCTCGTCCTTGAGGAAGTCATCCTCGACCATGGTGCCCCAACCACCGTGGGCGGCGGCGAGGACCTGCTGAGCGGCGACACTGTGCGCGTGGGGCAGGGTGCCGGCGTTCTGCACGCGGTAGAGCTCGACCTGCGAGTTGATGGTCTGGAGCTGGCTGCTCAGGGCGCCCTTAATGGCGTCCTGCGAAGCGCTGGTGAACTGGGGGACGACGATCGCGGCAAGGATGCCGAGGATCACGACCACAATGAGGATTTCGACGAGCGTAAATCCCTTGGCGATGCGATGCTTCATAGCTTGTTCCTCCTGAAGGCACTGGCGCCTGTTCAGCCTGAGTTGGATGAATCGGCGCCGTACAATCCGAATGCCGGACGCCTGCCTTCCCAATGAAGGCGGTGGATTCATCGACTGCCCCAGTGGATTCCTTGATGGCTGAATCAAATTCCGGCGTTCAAGCAGACAACGGAATCGGAACAGTCGGCGCAGGCGCACCCCAATCCGGCTACCGGACTCCCTATCTCGCTGGAATCGCATCCTTCCGAATCATGCAGCGCGCAGAAAAAACCGGGGAAGGTCCCCGGTAATTTTCAGTCTTTGGATTCCCGGACGATGCCGGAGGCGGGAACAGCGCCGCAGGATCAATCGCCGCTGAGGATCAGCGGGACGAGCCTGTTCTCCGGGAGGTTCAGCGAACCGATCAGCGCCGCCGCGGCGGTCGCCTCAGCGCCGGAACCCTCGCTGGCGAGGTCAACGACCCAGCGGACCTGCCGCTCGTCGAGCATGTCGCCGTAGCGCTTGGCGGAATCGGCGACCTTGCCCAGCAGCGCGACGCGCTCGGCGCCCTCCGCGTTCATCGCGGCGTCCATCAGGGCGACCTGCGTCCTGGTCTGCTGGATCCTCGAGAGCACGTCCGCGACGAGCAGGCGGATCTCGCCCTCCGTCTCATCAAGGGCGGCGATCAGGGGCAGGGCGGCATCAGCGATGTTGTACGCTGCTGAACCACCGATCGCGATGTCGTGCAGCGTGCGGAGTGTCGCCCTGGCGTAATCGTCCGCCTCGGCGTCGGAGACCGGGTCGCCCAGGGCACGCGTCGCGAGGTTCGAGACGGTCGAGGCGATGGAGTCTGTGGAGATCCCCTCGCGGCGGATCTCGATCAGGGGCTCACGCTCGTACCTGGGGATCAGGTCGTTGTACGCGGTAAAGGGCAGCACCGCGACGATCGGGGTCGCCTGCAGGCGGGAGTTCGTCCGCGCCTCGGTGAG
>CAYGNN010000017.1:0-26401 GCA_964351165.1 uncultured Phycisphaeraceae bacterium | reverse complement strand
CGACCGCGACCGGTCCGCCGACCTCGCGATCGAATACGCCCACCAGATGCGCGAGAACTACCACGAGGTCGTCCGGCGCGCCAAGGCGATCATCAACAACAGGCCGAACTGATCAGGCTTACACGCGGAACACGCTGCCCAGGCTCTTGCCAAAGAGCGAGGTTGCCAGCGACAGGCACACGCCGAGCAGCAGCATCGCCCACACGCCGGTCGCACACGCGAGGACCGTCCCGTCGTTCAGGCGCTCGGTCAGCATGTAGATCGCCTTGGTGATCGGGTAGTGCCGCTCCTGCTGGGCGAGGATCAGCGAGTCGCTGACCTCCAGCATCGAGAACGCGAAGACGAGCAGGCCGCCAGCGAAGAGGTTGCCGGCGATCAGCGGCAGCACGACGCGGCGGAACCGCATCATGGTGTTGGCGCCGAAGATCGTCGCGGCCTCTTCCAGCTCCGCGCTCACCTGCTGCAGACCGGCCACCGTCGCGCGCACGATGTATGGCAAACGTCGAACGGCGTACGCCATCGCCAGCAGCGGCATGGGGTTCGGATTGGAACCGACCACGTCGATGATCCCCTCGAAGGGATCGCCCTTACCGAATGGCCAGTTCATGCTGATCGCGACGAAGCCGAACGCCATCACGAGGCCAGGGACCGCCAGCGGCAGCATCGCCATCGCGTCGAGCGCCTTGCGCCCGACGATCTGCGTGCGCACCACGAGGTACCCGATCGCGATGCCCAGCCCCATGCTGATCGCTGCAGCAGCGAGCGACAGGACCAGCGAGTTGCGGATCGCGCCCGATACCAGCGGGTGCCCCAGCGCGCCGGAGAAGTTCCCCAGCGTCCACTCGGTCGGGAAGATCGTCCCGTGCCACGTCTCAGGCTCCGAGAGGCTCATCAGCAGCACGCCGATGTGCGGCACCAGCGCAAGCGTGATGACAAACGAGAAGAGCGAGAGGATGACAAGCATGCCCCAGCCGCGAGCGACCGGGCACTCGTCGGCGCGCAGCACGCGCGTCGTCGCAGAGTCCGGCGCGCCGTAGAGCAGCTTCTTGCTGACGAAGTACATGATCGCCGCAACAAAGAGCATCACCGCGGTCAGCGCGTAGGGCTCGCTGGAGGCGTCCATCTCCTTGATGCCGTGGAAGATCTGCACCGCGGTGACCGCGTGGTAATCGAAGATCAGCGGCGTGCCCAGCTCCGTGAAGGACCAGATCAGCACGATCGAAGCGCCCGCGAAGATGCCTGGCAGCAGCATCGGGAGCGTGATCTTGAAGAACCGCTCGAAGGGTTTGGCGCCTGCGATCTGCGCCGCCTCATCCAGCGCAGGGTCGATGCCCCCCGCCGCGGCCTTCACGTTCAGGTAGATGATCGGGTAGAGGTGCAGCGCCATCACGAGCGCAACGCCCCAGAAGCGCGCCGTCCCGATCAGATCCCAGTCTGTCCCGAGGATGGTGTTCAGCGAGCCGGCGCGGCCCAGGATCGCCTTCAGACCGATCGCGCCGACGAAGGGCGGCAGGATCAAGGGCGTCAGGATCAACGCGTCGAGCGTCTTCTTGAACGGGTACGCGAACTTCGCAGACAGCACGCCAAGCGGCAATCCGAAGAGCGCCGAGAGCCCCGTCGCGGTGATCGCCAGCAGGAAGGAGTTGATCAGCCCTTCGCGCAGCACAGGGTCGCGGAAGACGAGCCCCACGTAGCGGAGCGTGAAGCCCTCGCCGGTCGCTGGGTCAGCCGCAAAGCCGCCGCGCACCGTCAGCCAGATCGGGTAGATCAGGAAGAGAGCGAAGAACGCGACAACGAACGCGAGCAGTGTGTATTGGGGAAGCCCTGGTTTACGCTGCATCTCAACCCCCGGTGGCGCCCGCCTGCGAGGGCAGCACCACGACATCTTCAGGGTCCACGTGCAGCACGCACGAATCGCCGGGCGAGAGCGTCCCGAGCCCAGGCTCGAGCGCGATGACCTCAGAGCCCCCCTCGGTCGTCACGATGTGCCGCGACCAGAGCCCGCGGCGTGAGGAGGCCTTCACCGAGCCGTTGAAATAGTTGGGGCCGGTCGAGCCGTGCGGCGCAATCACCACCGATTCCGGTCGGATCGCGATCGTCGCACTCGCATCAGCAGCCATGGTTTCCGGGGCGCTCGCGGCGCTGACCGTGCCCATCGGCGCTGCGAGCTGCGCCGAACCACCGGGCTTGATCACCTTCGCCTCGATCAGGTTCGTCTCGCCCATGAAAGTGGCGACGTCGATCGAGCGCGGCTTGTTGTAGATCTCTCGCGGCCCGCCCCGCTGGAGGATGTGCCCCTTCTGCATGATGACGATCTCGTCAGCGACGGACATCGCCTCGTCCTGATCGTGCGTCACGTAAATCGAGGTCAGCCCCGCTTCCTTCACCAGGTCGCGGATCAACTCGCGGAGCTGGATCCGCAGCCCAGCGTCGAGGTTGCTCAGCGGCTCGTCGAGCAGCAGCAGCCTCGGCTTGACGACCAGCGCCCTGGCGAGCGCGACGCGCTGCTGCTGGCCGCCGGAGAGCTGCGCCGGCTTGCGGTCGGCGTGCTCGTGGAGCCCGACCGATTCGAGGATCTCGTTCACACGCGAGGGCCGCGTGTCGATCGGCGCGTTGCGCGCCTTCAACCCAAACTCGACGTTCTGCCGGACAGTCATGTGGGGCCACAGCGCGTAGCTCTGGAAGACCATCCCGATCTCGCGCTGCCTGGGGGAGAGCTTGGTCACGTCCGCGTCATCAAAGAAGACGCGCCCGCTGCTCTCGCTCGTCAACCCTGCGATGATGCGCAGCAGCGTGGTCTTCCCGCAGCCTGAGGGGCCGAGCAGGAACGTCAGCGAGCCTGGCTGCACCTCCAGCGACAGCTCGTCGAGCACCTTCGTCGCGCCGAAACTCTTGCTCACCTTGTCGATCGTGACCTGAATAGCCATGAATGCTTGCTCTCCGGCGCCCACCAACCCTGCGTACACACACCGACGCCGATAGCCGTTGATACCGCAACAGGCGCCACCCAAGACACCCTGCTGTCATCATTGCGTCGCTGGCGCCAAAGGCGATCCCATCGGGATCACACCACCGGCGCCCGGCCCTCGGACAGCGGGCCATTGTGAGGATTCGTTCCCCATGGCACAACCCGACCCCAAGCGTCTGCACCACAACCGGTTGTGGTCCGCGCAGGAACTGCCTCGGCAATCTTGGTCAGCCCTGCAATCTCAACCTAATCGTTTGTGACGCAAGCACATGCGCGCCCATTTCTGCCGCTCAGCCGGTGCTCTGCATCGCCGCGGCCAGTCCGTTGACGCTCAGCAGGATCAGCTGCTGCAGCGCTGGGTCCTCCGACTCGCGGTACCGCCGGAGCAGTTCGATCTGGATCGTGTTCAGCACGTCGGTGTCCGCGTTCCGCTCGGCGATGGACTGCTTGATGACCGGGTTGTTGTCGAGCAGCTCCGCCTGCCCTGTGATCGCCAGCACCGCCTCACGAGCGCGCTCGAACTCGCCGGTCAGCAATCCGAGCAGCTCGTCGTGCGCCTCGCCGACGTACCACCGCGCGATCGCCAGCCTGGCGCGCGCCATCTCCTGCTGCGCGTTGTCGATGAAGACACGGAAGAACCCACCGGCCTGGTACTCGCGCCGGCAGCGATCTAGCTGCTCGGCGTCATTCAGCACGAGCGAATCGAACGCCGTGCCGATGCCGTACCAACCGGGGACGTTGAACCGCATCTGCGTCCACGAGAAGACCCAGGGAATCGCGCGGAGCGAGTCGAACGTCAACGCGCCGCCGGAACGCGAGACAGGACGCGAGGCGATCTGCAGGTCACCGATGTGCCGGACCGGCGAACGCTCGACGAACCAATCCCAGAACGCCGGGCGGTCGATCAGGTCGCGGTACGTGCGCATGGTCAGGGCGCTCAGCTCGTCCATCAGTGGCTCGATGCCGCTGGTGTCCTCGTTCGGTGTGTCTCCCCTTGCTGCGGATGCCGAGAGCACGGCGCCGACGATCTGCTCCAGATGCCGGCGAGCCAATTCAGTCATCGCGTAGCGGAACGTGATGACCTCCCCCTGCTCGGTGAAGCGGATCCTCCCCGACCGGCCTTCCGGTGGCGCTGAGCGGATCGCCCGGTGCGCACGACCGCCGCCGCGCGCTACCGATCCGCCCCGACCGTGGAAGAACCGCAGATCGACGCCGTGCCGATCGCAGACGCGGGCGATATCACGCTGCGCCCTGTAGAGGCGCCAGTTCGCCATCCAGTAACCGCCGTCCTTGTTGCTGTCGGAATACCCCAGCATGATCTCCTGGAACCTGCCGCGGGCCCGCAGGTGGGCGCTGTACGCCTCGCTCTGGAACAGCCTCTCAAGCAGAGGCTCAGCGCCTTCGAGGTCCGCGACTGTCTCGAAGAGCGGCGCGATGTCCAGACCGCTGACGACGTCGCCCTCACTATCTCGGCTCCAGAGGCCGACCTCGCGCAGCAGCACGAGCATCTCCAGCAGGTCGCTGACATCGTGCGTCATGCTGATGACGTACGACCCGATCGCGTCCGGCTCGTCGCGCCGGACATCGGCGACCAGCGTCAGCACGTCGAGCACCTCACGCGTCTCGGCGCTGACCATCCCTGAGCGCCCAAGCAGCGGCCGGTCGGTCAGCAGCTCCCGCTCCAGCAGCGCGATGCGGGATTCCTCATCGAGCGATCCGTACGCCGCATCAACGCCAGCGATACGGAGCAACTCGGCGACCGCCGATTCGTGCCGATCGCTGTGCTGGCGGATGTCGATCGAGGCGAGCCTGAGGCCGAAGGCCCTGGCGCTGACGAGCATGTCCGCGAGGCGCGCCTTGTCCGCGACCTCCGCGAGCCCTGCGTGCCGGAGCGCCCGCGCGAGCAGGTCCAGATCCGCGACCATCCTGGCGGTCGTGTACCTGTCGCCATCGGTCGCGTGCAGCCGCCGCAGCATGTGCAGGATCTTGCGGCGCAGGGGCTCGTGCTCCAGGTGCTCTGCTTCGTCCGCAGGCAATGGGTCGATCGACTCCTCCGCCTCCAGATCGTCGAGCAATTCCCGCAGGATCGGCGCACGCCTGCTGGAGACGCTCAGGTCCTCGAAGAGCAACGCCAGCGCCTCGTCCCAGCGCTCGACCGCCGCGGCGCGCAGCATCGCGATCGCCTCCGCGGTCACGCGCGCAGTAACGTTCGGATTCCCATCGCGGTCACCGCCGATCCAGGTGCGGTACTGCACGATCGCCGGGATGGCCTGCGATGCGTCATCGGCGCTGTACGTTGCGCGCAGCGCCTCTGCGAGGTCGCGGTGGATCACCGGGACGGTCTCCCAGATCACACCAGACAGGTGGAACAACCCGTTCCGCACTTCATCAAGGACGCTCAGCCGCTGCGAACGGATCTCGTCGGTGGCGAGCTGGAGCGCGAGCGTCTGCCGGACCTTGCTCTCGAGCCGCGTGCGCCCGGCGTTGGTCAACCCCTCGTCTCCGAATCCCTCCAGGCAATCACCGATCGCCCCCTGCTTCTGCAGTATCGCCTGGCGCCTGACCTCTGTGGGGTGCGCGGTCAGCGTCGGCTGGATGTCGAGATCACCGATCAACCCCAGCGCGCGCTCCAGCGGCGCGCCGTTCTTCGCGAGATTCCCGATCGTCTCAGCGATCGATTCCGACCGCGGCTTCTCGGCGGTCGCCTCCCGCTCGCGCTGCCGGTTGACGCGCACGATGTGGTGCTGCTCCGCCTTGTTGCGCAGGTGGAATCGCATCGTCAGCCGCTTGAGCACAGCGCCGAATTCCTCGACCGAGATCCCGGCCAGACGCATTGCGCCATCGCGGTCGCGATCTTCAGATGTCATCGCGCTGGCGACCTCGCGCACGATCGCCTCGGTCGGCGTCGCAGGGGCGACCTCGTCCAGCAAGCCGTGGAGCCAGTCGATATCACGATGGAGTGGGTCGGTCATCACCAGAGCGTATCAGCGTCTGGTCCGAATACCCGGAGCCCGATCCTCTCGCTTCCACGGAGTCGGCCAGCGGCCGCAGGCGGTAAGAATCTGATCGTCCGGAGCCCCTTGCTTGCGGTCCACGTGTGATTTGGTCTGGGAACTATCGGTCTTGGGATCTTCTTGCAAAGTCGCTTGAATCCCTCGCCGATCCTCAGGGTATAATCGCATGGTGATACGTCTGATTTCCATCCTGCTCATCGTCGGTTTCGCGGCGACGCCCTACTGGCTGGTCGCCTCGGAGACTTCCAGGTGCGCCGAGTCGGCCTGCGAGCATCTCGTGGAGACCCCTGGTGAGGATCTGAGCCAGATCTGCTGCGTGCAGGATTCGCTGGCAGGGGAAGACGAAAACGTACCGACAGAGAACGATGGGGAGCCGAGCGGTGATTGCGAATGCCCGCTTGTTTGCTGCAGCCTTGTGAAGTCTGTCGCGTCGGTCACCATCAAGCTCCAGAAGTCCCCGGCGCTGTTGCGCGTCGAGAATTCCGTTGCCCCGGCGCTGGATGTCTGCGGTTCGCCGCACGTCAAGCGCCTGAAGCGGCCCCCGAGACTGCTGACCACCACCGCCCAGGTGTAGTGCGCGCTCGCGCACCCCGGTCAATCCAAGTCTCGGAGGAACATCCATGCATCCCGATACCGGCCATCGCGCCGGCCCGAAGCCGCGCCGTCTCGCGGCGCTGATCCCTGCCGCTGTCCTTGTGTTCACGCTCGCGCTGATCGCCTGGAGCGCCTGGCCTGTCGTACGCCCGGCCCGCCGTGTGGCGGTGGTGCAGGCGGTGTACCAGCTCGTTGACGACGCTCCGGAAACGACCGCCTCGGCGCGGCCCGAGCGGGATGTCCCAACAGTGCAGGCGCCAGGCTGGCTCGAAGCGGAGCCTTTCTATGTCTCCGCCACCGCGCTCGCCGATGGCGTCGTCGAATCGATCGCGGTGCTCGAGGGCGACCACGTGCAGCAGGGTGATGTCGTCGCGCGGCTGGTCGCCGATGACTCCGAGATCCGGCTCCGGCAGGCGGAGGCGGCGCTCGCGCAGGCCCGCGCTGGGTTGCTGTCGGCAACCGCCGAGCACGAGGCGGCGCAGCAGACCTGGGCGGACCCGATCGAGCTCCAGCGCGCGGTCGAGTCGGGCCACGCGGCGGTCGCCGAGGTCGAGGCGGAGATCGCGCAGCTGCCATCGCTCATCGAATCCGCGAACGCCACGCTGACCTGGCTGGAAGAGGAAGCGGACCGCGTCCGCCTCTCAACCGAACGCGGCGCGACCAACGAGCTGGAGCGCATCGCGTCCAGCCAGCGCGCCGCGGCGCAGCGGGCCGAAGTCGGCGCGCTCGAGGCGCGCAAGGCGATCCTCGCCGCGAAGGCGGACCGGCTGCGCGCCGAGCTCCGAGCCGCGACAAGGCAGCTCGAATTGCGGATCGAGGATCGGCGCCGGCTTGGCGCCACCGCGGCGCTGGTGGCGAGCGCCGATTCCGCGGTCATGAGGGCGCAGGCGATCCGAGACGAGGCGGCGCTCGAGCTGGATCGCATGGTGATCCGGGCGCCGATCACCGGGTACGTCCAGCGCCGGCTGAAGGCCCCTGGCGACAAGGTGATCCGCATGATGGACGCGCCCCACTCGACGCACGTGGTGCATATGTACGACCCCAACCGGATCCAGGTCCGCGTTGACGTGCCGCTGGCGGATGCCGCGCACATCACGGTCGGGCAGGCGTGCGAGGTAGTCGTCGAGGCGCTGCCCAACCGCGTTTTCAAGGGCGAGGTGCTCCGCTCCACGCACGAGGCGGACCTGCAGAAGAACACGCTGCAGTTCAAGGTGAAAGTAATCGATCCAGATCCGATCCTTCGGCCTGAGATGCTGACGCGTGTCCGCTTCCTCGGCTCAACAGGCAGCGGCGTCTCGCGCACAGCAGCGCCGGCCAACGACAACGCGAGGGTGCAGGTTCCTGCCAGCGCGATCGATCAATCAGGCGGCGCATCCAGGGTCTGGCTCGTGACCGACCGACGTAACGGCCGGGGCGTGCTCCGCGCTGAACCGGTCAGTGTGCTCGAAGACGCTGGCGAATGGGTCACGGTCGCCGGCGCGGTGCAGCCTGGGGCGTTGCTCGCGATCGGCCTGAGCGAACCAAGGGATGGCGAAGCGGTCGTTGTCCTCAACCAATCTGCGGAAGGAGCCTCGTCATGAGCATGATCGAATGCCGGGCGCTGACCCGTGAATATCGCAAGGGCGAGACCTCGATCCGCCCCCTCGACGGCCTCGATCTCGAGATCGAGCGCGGCGACTTCCTCGCGCTGATGGGCCCCAGCGGCAGCGGCAAAACGACGCTGCTCAACTGCATCGCCGGGATCGACTCCCCCACCGGCGGTTCGCTGATCATCGACGGGGTCGAGATCAGCACGCTCAGCAGGAACAAGCTCGCCGCGTGGCGCTCCGCTTCTGTTGGCTACGTCTTCCAGCTCTACAACCTCGTCCCGGTGCTGACCGCGTACGAGAACGTCGAATTACCTCTGTTGCTGCACCAGATGCCGCGGCGTGAACGACGCGAGCGGATCATGACCGCGCTCGACCGCGTGGGCATCGCAGACCGGGAGGGGCACTTCCCGCGCCAGCTCTCCGGTGGGCAGGAGCAGCGCGTCGCGATCGCCAGGGCGATCATCACCGACCCCGCGATCATCGTGGCGGACGAGCCGACCGGCGACCTCGACAAGCCCTCGGCGCACGCCGTGATGTCGCTGCTCCAGGAACTCAACCAGGAACTGGGCAAGACGATCATCATGGTGACGCACGACCCCAAGACGACGGTGTACGCCAAGCGCACGTTGCACCTCGACAAGGGGCGCCTCGCGACGCGCACCGATCATGCCGAGGAGGCAGAGCATGCCGAGAGCGGGGTGATCGCATGAACCCGCTCCGCTGCATCCCCTACGTATTGAAGCAGGTCGTCCGCCACCGGGTCCGATCGCTGCTGACGATCGCCGGCATCGGCATCGCCATGTTCCTCTTCACCGCGGTGCAGGCGATGAACCAGGGCGTGACCGAGGCGACCACCGCGTCCGCCAACGACACCACGCTCGTCGTCTACCGCAAGGACCGCTACTGCCCTGCGACGAGCCAGCTGCCGCAGGACTACCAGCGGCGCATCGAATCGGTCGAGGGCGTGGTAAGCGTGACGCCGATGAAGATCGTCGTTTCCAACTGCAGGACCAGCCTCGACGTGATCACCTTCCGCGGCGTCCCCAAGGATGATTTCATCACCGACCGCAGGACCGACCTGGAGCTGATCGATGGCTCCCTGGAGGACTGGCGGTCCAGGACCGACGCGGCGCTGCTTGGTGAGACCCTCGCCAGCCGCCGAGGCCTGCGCCCCGGGATGACCTTCGACGCCGCAGGGATCACCGCGTACGTCGCAGGGGTGATGCGCTCGGACGACCCGCAGGAGCAGAACGTCGCGTACACCGCGCTGGAGTTCGTGCAGCTCGCAGGGCGCGATCAGCTCGGCATCGTCACGCAGTTCAACGTGAAGGTGCAGGACGCGTCGATGTTCGACCGGGTCTCGGAAGGGATCGACGAGGTCTTCGCCACCGCGCAGGAGCCGACCGCGACCTTCAGCGAGAAGGCCTTCATCGGCCGGATCGCGGACGACATCATCGAGCTCGTTGGGTTCGCCAGGTGGCTGGGGCTCGGGTGCCTCGCGGCGGTTCTCGCGCTCGTCGCCAACTCGATCATCCTCGGCGTGCAGAGCCGCATCGCGGAGCACGCGGTGCTGCAGACGCTCGGCTTCTCCGGCAGGCTCGTCGCGGCGCTGATCATCGCGGAGGGCGTGCTGCTGGCGACGATCGGAGGCGCGCTGGGCGCCGCGATGGCGGTTGTTGTCGCTCGGCTCAGCAACGTCGCGCTCTCGGTTGAAGGAACGTCCATCCCCATCGTCGCGGACGCAGGCCTGCTCGTGACCGGTCTTGCGCTGTGCGGGCTCATCGGCGTGCTCGCAGGCCTGGTCCCGGCGTGGCAGGCGTCGCGTCGCCAGATCGCGGAGTGCTTCCGAGCCGCCTGAGGGATCCACCATGCGCCAACTCCCATTCCATTACGCCTTCCGCAACCTCGGACGCAGCGGCGTGCGCCTGAGCGCATCGCTCATCGGCTCATCGCTCGTCGTGCTGCTCGTGCTCGCCTCCGGCGGGTTCATACGCGGCATGCAGCTCACGCTGACCCAGGGCGATTCCCTCCACGAGAACGTCATAATCCTCGGCGTCGGCAGCGAGGAAGGCGTCGAACGCTCACAGATCGACGCTTCCGTCACCGGCATTGCCGCGGCGAGCATCCCGGGGATCAAGGAAGAGGCCGGCGTCATCTACGCCTCGCCTGAGATCCACGCGGCGCTCCCATTGCGCGAGAGCGCCGGCAGCGAGACCGATCTCGCAGCGGTGATGCGCGGCGTGCGCCCTGTCGCGCTGCTCGTCCACCCAGAGGTCGAGATCGTCGAGGGCAGACCGCCGAAGCCGGGGCTCGATGAGCTGATGGTCGGCGAGCTCGTCTCAACCAGGCTCGGCCTCCCTGCGGAGCGCCTCACGCTGGGCCAGACGCTGCACTTCGACGACCGCGACTGGACGATCGTCGGCCGGTTCGCAGCGCCCAACACCGTGATGAACGCCGAGATCTGGATCCCGATCACCGACCTGCAGATCGCGACCAACCGCGAGGCGTCGCTGTCGTGCGTCGTCGTCACGCTCGATCGCGGGACCTTCGCCGACGCGGACCTCTTCGCCAAGGGGCGCCTCGATCTGGAGATCGCAGCGATCAGGGAGTCGGACTACTACGCATCCATCGCCGCGTTCTACGGGCCGATCCGCATGATGGTCATCGTCACCGCGGCGCTGATCGCTATCGGCGGCGTGCTCGGAGGCCTCAACACCATGTACGCCGCCTTCGCCGCGAGGGTGCGCGAGGTCGGCATGCTCCAGGCGCTGGGGTTCACACGCCGCGCCATCGTCTCGAACCTGGTTGAAGAATCCGTCTTCATCGCATCCTGCGGCGCCCTTATCGGCGCCCTCATCGGCGCGCTCCTGCTCGATGGGCTCGCGGTGCGTTTCTCGATGGGCGCCTTCGCGCTGACCATCGACGCGCCGGTCATGCTCGTCGGCATCCTCGGCGGACTCCTCGTTGGACTCGTCGGGGCGATCCCCCCTGCTATCCGCTGTCTCCGGCTGCCAATCGCCGAGGCGCTCAAATCGTTCTGAATCAACTCGTACTGAAGGAAGAAACCAATGCGCAGAATCATGACCACCATCATCGTTACACCGCTGCTGATCGCCGCCGCTGGCTGCAGCGAGGTCGAGCCAACAGCAGAGACAACCTCGACCACGCCGGATTCCGGCTGGCTGCTGGCCGCAGCGCCGGACGGCGCGGTGAGCGTCACCGAGGCCAAGGCGTCGGCCAGCGAGGGCGAACCGATCGTCCTGCTGGCGCGTGTCGGAGGCAGGAAGGCCCCCCTCAACGAGGGCAGCGCCGTCTTCACTGTGATGGACCTCGCGATCCCCCACTGCGGCGACAACCCCAACGACGCCTGCCGGACGCCTTGGGATTACTGCTGCGAAACACCGGAGACGATCACCGCGAACTCCGCGACGATCCAGGTGCTGGGCGCTGACGGCCAACCGATCAGCGAGAGCCCCGCGACGCAGGGCGTCGCCCCCCTCGACGAGGTCATCGTCGTCGGGACCGTAGCGCCACGACCGAGCGAGCAGGTGCTGACCGTCCTCGCCACCGGGATCTACCGCATGCCGGCCAAGGCCCCGACGATCTCGCTGCCTTAAAGCGGAGGGAACCATCGCCGCAGTCGGGACGGGCATCAGAACGAACAGGACCAACCGAGCGGCGCGGACGTTGCCAAAAATGAAAAGACGGCCCACGAGGGCCGTCTTCCAGAAAGCGGGTGAGGCGATTCGAACGCCCGACATTCACGTTGGCAACGTGACGCTCTACCACTGAGCTACACCCGCATCGGTTGTCTCCCGCAACACATCGGCTCCGGGACGAGAAAAATACGCCACAACTTCCGGGTCGTCAACGGCTCGGCCCATCCGATCGCACCAAACCCCGGATTCCTGTTCCGTGTGGGCCGGTTGTGGACTTCTGGGACGGCCCGGCAACCGCGATCGTCAGGTTATCCGCCCCCCTTCGCGGACTCGATCGCCGCCAGCACCTGTTCGGTGGTGTAGGCGTTGCTGATCCAGGGGGATTCCAGCCCTGGGCCGAAGATCGCGAGCGTGGGGATGCCGGTCTGGCCGAGGTCTGCGAGCTTCGCCCAGCCTGGCGCCTTCGTGCTGGTGACATCAGCGATCAGGGGCGTCACGCCTGGCGAGCGGAGCTGGGCCATCACGCCCTCGCGGTCGAGGACCGCCGCCTTGAGCGCCTTGCAGTTCAGGCACCACTCGGCGGTGAAGTCGAGGACGACGACATTCCCAGCGCTGCTCGCCTCGTCGAAGACCGTCTGGTCGTAGGCGATCCAGATGTCGTGGCGCGCCTTCGTCGTTTCCTTGGCGGCGTACGCGACCGAGGCGCCGACCACCAGCAGGCCGATCGCGGAGAAAACCACCCGGCGGACCGGCTTCTTCGTGATCTGGATTGTGCGCACAAGCAGCCACAATCCGCTGGCAGCAGCGAAGGCGCCGACGACCCACCAGTGCGCGATCTTCGTCCACCAGGGGAGTTCCGCGACAAGACCCGGGCGCTCGGAGATGAACCCCCGGATGCCGGCGCCGAGGAAGTACGCTCCAGCAGCGAGGAGCAGCAGCCCCATCACCTGCTTGACGAGTTCGCTCGCAGGGCCGGTGCGCGGGACGTGGTCGATCAGCTTGGGCTTGAAGGCGAGCACGAGGTAGGGCAGCGCCATACCAACGCCGATCGAGCCGAAGACGGTGAACGTCCACGCGGCGCCCTGCGTCGCTGCGGCAGGCAACAGCGCGCCAGCGACGAACCCAAAGCAGGGCAAACCAAGCACCGCGGTCATCACGCCAAAGAGGAACGAGCCCCAGGCGGTGTCCGCCTTGGGATCAACCATGTACACCGCCTTGGGGAGCTTGAACGTGAAGAGCCCCATCAGCCCCAGCGCGAGGATGCCGATGAGGAGCCCGATCCCTGCGGTCAACCACCAGATGCCGAAGAGGCGCGAGGGATCAACGAAGGAATTCACGAGCGCGACCGGCACGCCGATCCCGACCCAGAAGGCGACCACACCCAGCGCCATCCATAAAGAGAGCCGCAGCGCCTTGCCTGGTGTCGCAGCGTGCTGACTCAGCGTCATCACCTTGATCGGCAGGACCGGCAGCACGCAGGGCGTGAGGTTCAGGATCAGGCCGCCAGCGGCGCTGAAGAGCGCCAGCAGAATGAAGCCGCCAGGGCCGGCGAGGCTGCCGAGCGACAGACCGAAGAAACTCGCGCCGCCGCCAGCGCTCGATGCCGGCGCTGCGACGACGAGGCCCTCCGCCATCTGCGCGAAGATCGAGGAATCGAACGAAGCGAAGAGCGTTGGGTCATCCGCCTCGCCCCCTGCTGCCGCTTCGAGCGTCGTGATCTCGATCGGGACCTCGATGTTCAGCGTCTGCGGCGCCATGCACATTGATTCATCGCAGGCCTGGTAATCGAAGACGACTGTCAGAACACCGGAGCCGGCTTCCGCGCCAGGGTCGATCAGCACCGGCAGGTACGCGACCGCCTTGCCCTGGTACGTCGGGACAGTGACCGTCGCCTGCTCGCCGGCCGGGTCAGCGACCTTCGCAGGGGTTGGCTCAGGCCACTGGACAGGGCCGACGGATTTCACCCACGCCGGCGTCTCGGCGAGGCTCGCGCTGGTTCGGATCGCGAAATCCGCGATCTCTTCAGGAAGGACGTCCTGCACCGCGGCGGGCCAGGAGTGCCAATGCTCCGCGTGATCCATCACGATCGCCAGGACCAACTGATCGCCAGCGGAGACTGTCGTGTCGGAAGCGACGACCGAGATGGTGACCGGATCGGCGCTGGCCTCAGCGAAGAGCTGCGCTCTGGCAACGCCAGGAAGGGCCAGCAGCAGCGCCGCGAGGAAGAGCACGAAAGATCTGCCGGGGTTGATCGAGGTGGTTGAAGTCATGGTGCGCATGGGAGTGTGGAACCGCCGGTATCGCCGGGTTGTTCCCGGCAGGGACGAACAGGACGCGGAAACATGGGCCGCAGCAGCGAAACGGAGCGATCGGCCAGCGCCGGTTGTGCAGCGGGGGCCGAATCAGGGCCGATAAGCAACGATACGGCGTTCCGGCTGCCCCGGCATTGTGCCGATTGGTCAACAGCGCCCCCAGGAGCCCCTCCACCACCGATGACCGATGTCCTCGACCAATCCGCGATCGACGCACTGCTCAGCGCTGTTGATGAAGAAGCGGTCGGCCCCTCCTCGGACGCGGTGCAGATCTTCAGCCGCCGCCGGCTGGATATGGACACCGTGGAGATCCGGGAGTACGACTTCAAACGCCCCGAGCGCGTCTCGAAGGACCAGATGCGCTCGCTCCAGACGCTCCACGAGGGGTTCGCACGGAATTTCGGCGCCTCGCTCTCCGCCTTCCTGCGGATGATCGTGGAGGTCAAACTCGCCGGCTGCGAGCAGATGACCTACGGCGAGTTCGTCGCCGGGCTGACGATCCCGACCTCCTTCAATCTCATTGATATTGACCCGCTCGAAGGGCAGATCTGCCTCGAACTCAGCCCCCTGATTATCTACCCGATCATCGACCGCCTGCTGGGGGGCAACAACGAGGAGCTCTTCATCCCCCAGCGGCCGCAGACAGCCATCGAGATGCGCCTCATAGGGCAGGTCATCAAGCGGGCCCTGGACATGCTCTCGGAGGCCTGGGCCGATGTCTCGGAGCTCAAATTTGCCCATGCGGAGACGGAATCCAACCCGCAGCTCGTGCAGATCGTCCCGCCCAACGAGGTGGTCATCGTCATCGGCTTCGAGCTGAAGATGGCCAACCGCGCCGGCACGATGAGCCTCTGCATCCCCTACAACGTCATCGAACCGTTGATGGAAGCCGTCTCGGCCCAGACGTGGTTCAGCTCCAAGGGGCTCAAGCGGACCGATGAGATTAAGGAACGCGTCGAGAAGACCCTGCAATCGGCGGAACTCGATGTCTCAGCGGTACTTGCGAACACCAAGATCACCTTGGGCGACCTCGCGAACCTCAGCGTGGGCGACCTGATCACGACTGAAAAACCGGCCTCCTCCCCCCTCGCCCTGTGCGTCGGCGGCAAGCGGAAGTTCCTCGCGAGGGTCGGCCAGATCGACGGCGCGAGAGCCGTCCGGATCGAGCGGCCGATCAGGCCGGAAGACCGGATCTGATCGCTGGAAAACCGAGCAAATCAAGGCGCCAACAGGCGCTGCTGAGATGTCCCGGAGTTGCCGCTCTGGGGCGGTCTGCATACGCTTGATCTGTAGTTACAGCTGGTCTGCGCCGCCCGGGCTTCGTCGCCCGGTCCTCGGCGGGGCTGTTGTAGGAAGGATGTTCGTGTGATGCATGTGATCCGCCACCATGCGGTGTGATTTCGAACGATCGCGAATCGACCTCGCCCTTGATCTCTGCTCTGAGGTCAGCCAGGCGAGTCGGCGACGCAGGAGTTGCGTGATGACCTGAGCGAAACGCCACAGGTTGAACGCGGCTCGTGCTGGTGTTGGGTTTTCCCGGCGCCTCGGCGAGACCGCCCCGGAGCGGACCACGGGTGTTGCACAGCAGCAAACGTGGTTTTTCGTGCGCCGAGACATTCCGTCAAGGCCGCGGCGAGCCTGCAACCGATCGACCGGCGGTCCCCGATGGGGCCGCAGACAACCAGACAACTTGAGACGAGAACAACCAGATGACCGCCATGAACCCCCAGGAAACCCTCCGCCTCCTCGACTCCATCGCGCGCGAGCGTGATGTCGACCTCGACCTGCTGGTCGAGGACCTCGAGACCGCCATGGTTTCCGCGGCGCGCAAGTTTTACAACACGCTCGACACCGAAGAGTTCACCTGCACGCTCGACAAGCTCAGCGGCGAGATGACGCTCTACCGCTTCGGCGAGCCGGTCGAGATGCCCCCCGCCGCGTTCGGGCGCATCGCAGCGCAGACGTTCAAGCAGGTGATGATCCAGAAGTTCCGCGAGGACGAGCGCGACAGCCTCTTCACGAAGTTCTCCGGCCGCGTTGGCGAGATCGTCACCGGCACAGCGCAGCGCTACGAGGGCGGCTCCCTCGTCGTCACGATCGATCGCGCCGAGGGCTTCATGCCGCGCTCGGAGCAGATCCCAGGCGAGCAGTTCCAGCCAGGCGACCGCATCCGCTGCATGATCCTCGACGTCCGCGACGTCGGGAACCAGGTGAAGATCGTCCTCTCGCGCGGGAACCCCGAGTTCATCCGCCGCCTCTTCGAGGTCGAGGTCCCGGAGGTGCAGGAGCGCGTCATCGAGATCAAGGCGATGGCCCGCGAGGCAGGCCACCGCACGAAGGTCGCTGTCACCTCGATCGACTCGAAGGTGGACGCGGTCGGCGCGTGCGTCGGCGTCCGCGGCTCGCGCATCAAGAACATCGTTGACGAGCTCAACGGCGAGAAGATCGACATCGTCCGCTGGAACGAGTCCAGCCAGGTGCTGATCCAGAACGCGCTCAAGCCGGCGGAGGTCGCGGAGATCTCCCTCTGCTTCGAGCTGGGCCGCGCGACGGTGGTCGTCAACGAAGACCAGCTCTCGCTCGCCATCGGCAAGCGCGGCCAGAACGTGCGCCTCGCGGCGCGCCTGACCGGCTGGGACGTGGACATCCTCACCCCTGTCGAGTTCAACAAGGGCCTCGAGACCATGGCGCAGACCCTCGAAGCGATCGAGGGCGTCACCGACGAGATGCTCGACCGCCTCGCGGCGCTGGGCGTCGTGAGCGTCTTCGATGTCGAAGAGGTCGGCATCGAGGTGATCCAGGCCGAACTCGACGCCGACGAGGAGACCGCGCAGCGGATCCTCGAAGCCTCGTCGCTCGCCGCGAAGGAAGTCGCCGAGCAGCAGGCGAAGGAAAAGGAAGAAGCCGCCCAGCGCAAGGCCGAGGAAGAGGAGGCCGCCAAGCGACTCTTCGAGGGCGGCGGCATCGACGGCGATGTCTCCCCAGATGTCGCGGCCGCGGCGATCCTCTCCGCAGGTTCGATGGGCGGCGATGCCGCTCCCGGCGCGGACGAATCCATGAGCAGCGAGGAAATCGCGGCGCAGGCGGACTCGAACGCCGCAGCGATCCTCTCCGGAGGCGAGGTCAAGGAATGGGCGGAGGACGAATCCCCCAACGCCGACGCGGACAACGCATCCAGCGACGAGAACGCGCCGTCGGACACGACGGACGAGATCACTGTCACCGGCGCCAAGGAGCGCGAGAGCAGCGAGCAGGCCTGACCTGCCAATGAAGGATTGAACCCCCGGCCACCGATCGGCGGCGGCCGGGTTTGATGAAGAAGCGAGCAGCAAGCGGTTCGGATAGTCAATGCCGGCGACCAGGGCGACGCGACAACGCCCGATCAATCACCGGCGAACGAAAGGCGAAGTCAGTTGGCGAAAGCGAAACGGGTCTTTGAGATCGCAAAAGAGATCGGGGTCAAGTCCAAGGCCATCCTGGAGAAGTGCCAGGCCGAGGGCATCCCCATGAACAACCACATGTCCAGCGTGTCGGTCGGCCTCGAGGCGACGATCCGCGAGTGGTTCGGTGGTTCGAGCAGCCACACCGCGGTCGAGACGACCGAGAAGGTGGACATCGAAAAGGTCCGCTCGAAGCCGAAGAAGAAAGCGGCGACGAAGAAGAAGGCCGCCAGCAAGAAAGCCGCCGATGAGGACTCGGGTGACGACAGCGCCGTCGCAACGCTGACCGTCCCTGCGCCTGCGGAGGCGAAGCCGAAGCCGACCGCCAGGACCGTCGCCCCAACAGCGACGACCGCTGCCCCCCCCGCTGCGCCTGCGAAGGAAGAACCCAGCGCCCCAACCGATCGCCCTGCTGCAGCAGCCAGCGCCCCGAGCGAGGGCGACGACAACGGCGATGCCGGCGCAACCGCAGCGCCTGCAGCGCCCAAGCCCAAGGCGCCAACGCCGAGCAAGCCGCAGATGAACGTGCCGACGAGGCCCAAGGTCGTCTCTCCTGCAGGCTCCAAGCTCGAGAAGCAGACCCCTGCGAAACTCTCCGGTCCCAAGGTCGTCCGCATCGAGGCGCCGGACCGGATCGATCCCCCGCGCGGCCCCCGCTTCGGCGGCGGCGGCGGACCGGGCGGCGGCGGCGGCGGCCCCTCGATCCCGACCTCCCGCGGCCCGCAGGGCGGCGGCGGTGTCCGGCGCGCCGGCGGTGACTCCGGCGGACGCGATGGACGCAACAGCCGACGCTCCGGCGGTGATGGCCGTGGTCGCAAGGGCGGCGGCGGCAGCCGTGGCTGGAGCCAGCAGGACCTCGCCGATCGCGAGGCCAGGCTCTCGCGCTCCGGCGGTTTCCTCCGCACGCGCCGACGCGCGATGAAGAACAAGTCCGACGGCGGCGGCGCGCGAGCGCAGTCTGCGGCGGAGACGGGCGGCAAGGTCAAGATCGCCGAGCCATTCACCATCAAGGACCTCTCCGCCGCGACCGGCGTGAAGGCCTCCGACATCATCAAGAGCCTCTTCATGGAAGGCGTGATGGCGACGGTGAACTCGGGCATCGACACCGAGAAGGCCCAGGAAATCATGATGAACTGGGAGATCGAGCTCGAGGTCGAGGAAGCCAAGACCGCCGAGAGCCAGGTCGCCGAGAAGTTCGGCGACCGCACCATGCTCGACGAGCGCCCGCGCAGCCCCATCGTCGCGATCCTCGGCCACGTCGATCACGGCAAGACGTCGCTGCTCGACAAGATCCGCAACGCGAAGGTCGCAGCTGGCGAGGCCGGCGGCATCACGCAGGCCACCAGCGCCTTCCGCGTGCCGGTTCACGTTGGCGATGACAACAAGCAGGTTGTCTTCCTCGACACCCCTGGCCACGAGGCGTTCACCGCGATGCGCGCCAGGGGCGCCAACGTCACGGACATCGTCGTCCTGGTCGTCGCAGCAGACGACGGCGTCATGCCCCAGACGGTCGAGTCGATCAACCACGCCAAGGCCGCAGGGACGCCAATCATCGTCGCGCTGAACAAGACCGACGTGCCCCAGGCGACCGACGCGAACATCCAGCGCATCCTGGGCCAGCTCGCCGAGCACGGCCTGAACCCCACCGACTGGGGCGGCGAAACAGAAGTCGTCAAGGTCAGCGCGATGACCGGCGACGGCATCGACGACCTGCTCGAAACGCTCGACCTGCAATCGCAGGTCATGGAGCTCACCGGCGACTTCAAGGGACCGGCCAGAGGTTCGGTCGTCGAGTCCGCGATGGTCGAGGGCCGCGGCGCCACCGCGAACATCCTCGTCCAGGACGGCGAACTCAAGGTTGGCGACTTCATCGTCGCCGGCCGCGCGTTCGGCCGCGTCCGCGACATCGCGGACGACAAGGGCGTCAAGCAGAAGTCGATGCTCCCTGTCGCGCCGGTGCAGATCTCAGGCCTCTCCGACCTGCCTGACGCAGGCGACAAGTTCTACATCGTGGACTCGCTGAAGAAGGCGCAGGAAGCGGCGGAGGAGCGCATCGCCCGCGAACGCGAGGTCGAGCTCGCGACCCCCAAGGTCACGCTCGACAATCTGTTCTCCACCATGGCGGACGCCGAGATGAAGGAACTGCTCGTCGTCGTCAAGGCGGACGTGCAGGGCTCCGTCGAGGTGCTCAAGAAGTCCATCGAGGAAGTCCAGACCGAGGAGGTCCGCACACGCGTGCTGCACTCGGTCGTGGGCGGCATCACCGAGTCCGACGTCCTGCTCGCGCACGCGTCCGGAGCGATCATCATCGGCTTCAACGTCATCGCCTCGTCCAAGGCCAGGCAGCTCGCCGACGCCAAGGGCGTCGAGATCCGCCTGTACCAGGTCATCTACGACATCGTCGATGACATCAAGAAGGCGGTCGAGGGCATGCTCACGCCGGAGCTCCGCCAGGAGGTCCTGGGCCACGCCGAGGTCCGCGCGGTCTTCAAGGTGTCGAAGGTCGGCGCTGTCGCCGGTTGCTACGTCACGGACGGCAAGATCGAGCGCAACGCGCTCATCCGCGTCACCCGCGACGACATCGTCATCGAGAACGACCGGACGCTCGACCAGCTCAAGCACTTCAAGGACGACGCCAAGGAGGTCCGTTCCGGCAAGGAGTGCGGCATGAAGATCGCCGGGTACGACGACATCAAGGAAGGCGACATCCTCGAGTGCTACAAGCAGGTCGAGGTCCGCCGCACAATCTGACAAGGACGCTAGGGCCAAGGCGCATGGTTGTTGGTTTGCTCCAGTTCGAGCTCTACATCCCCCACTCGACGAGTCTCAAGGACAAGCGTCGCGTGGTGCGGTCGCTGCGCGATCGGCTCCACCGCGAGCACCTCGTCGCGGTCGCGGAGGTCGAGGCCAACGAGCGCCACCGCACCTGCGTCATGGGGCTCGCCTTCGTCTCGAACTCGCAGACGCACGTCGAGCAGACGCTCGACGCGGTCGAACGCAAGATCGGACGCCTCCCAGAGGCGCAGCTGATGGGCGTCTGCCGCGACATCATCCGGGGCGATCAGCCGCCCGCCGGCCGCTCGGTCGAACCCATCGAAGAACTCTGGGACGAGCGGGACCGCCGCGACGAGAACCAACCTGCGGAGAACGCGGCGTGAGCAAGCGACGGAACCAACTCAATTCGACACTCCAGAAGGCGGTCCAGCAGGTCATCAGCAAGGGCCTCAACGACCCGCGCATCCGAGGGCTGATCACCGTGACCAGCGTCGAGCTGCGCGAGGACCTGCGCACCGCCAAGGTCAACGTCTCCGTGCTCCCGGAGGAGCGCGAGTCGGCGACCATCCACGGCCTCCGCGCCGGCGCGATGCACATCCGCCACGAGATCGGCGACATGATCAACATGCCCAAGGCGCCCAACCTGGAGTTCCAACTCGACCGGAGCCTCAAGGTGCAGGCCAACGTCATCAGCACCATCAATCAGGAGCTGGACGAGATCCGCGAGAGCGGCGACGACAGCGCCCCTGACACCACGACCACCGAAGGACCCCAAGCGTGAGCGCAGCGATCAACCATGCGGAGCAGCTGAACAAACTGCTCAAGAAAATCAGCGTCAAGGCCGGCACAGATCAGTCCGAAGGCTTCGACGCGATCGACCAGTTCGTGTACTCGTCCCTGCTCTGGGACTCCACGCACGCCAAGGCCGCGACCGCCTTCAAGAAGATCAAGGCCTCCACGGTCGATTACAACGACTTCCGCGTTGGCTCCTACGACGAGATCATCTCGATCCTCGGCGAGCGCTACCCCAAGGTCAGCCACCGCGCCGAACGCCTCCGCGCCTCGCTCAACGACATCTACGGCAAGCAGCACGCTGTCTGTCTCGAGTCGCTGGGACAGATGGGCAAACGCGAGGCGAGGGCGTTCCTCGACAACCTCGACGGCGCGATCCCCTTCGTCACGGCGCGCGTGATGCTCACCAGCTTCGATGCGCACGCGATCCCGGTCGATGACCGCACGCTGGGGCTGCTCGTCAGCGAGGGCGTCATCGAAGAGGGCGTGGACACGACCAAGGCGATCGGCATCCTCGAGCGCGCCGTCAAGGCCGCCGATGGCGCCAAGGCGCACGACAAGCTCCAGGCCTGGTCAGAAAAGGGCGGCAAGTCCAGGGCCTCGACGACGAGAAAGAAAACGACGAAAGCGACCCGCGCTCCCAGCAAGACCGCGACCAAAAAGAAGACGAGCGGTAAGAAGACTGCATCCAAGGACAGCAAAGGCCGCGCCAAGGCAACCTCCTGAACACGGTTGCCGACGGCGCCCAACCCCTCGACGCAGCAACCCATGAGCCAACCCCAGCCACCCATCCGCGCCCCGCACCGTTCAGCCATCGCCGCGCTGCTGCTCGGCTCCACGCTCCTGCTGGGGACCACGCTGGGCATCACCTCCTGCGCCTCAACCGGCGCGAGCAGCGCCGCAACCGGGACACCCCTCGAACGCCTCGCGCATCGGCAGCTCAACCGCCCGGTGTCAGGGGCAACCGCCGCGCCGCCACCGGCCAACCTGCACCTCGACCCGATCGACCGCGAGACGAACCCCGAGGCCTTCGCCACACTCGATGAAGCGATCGAGCACTTCAGCGCTCAGCCATTGCCGGCGCAGTTCATGCTCGGCGCCCAGCAGGGCGAGGGCGGCGCTGTCACCGTCACCGAGGCGCAGCGCGAGAGCGCCCTGCGACGCTACATCGCCGGCCGGTCGGCGCTCATCGGCGATGACCTCACCGGCGCGATCCAGCAGCTCGACGCCGCCTCCGCGCTCGACCCCAACGAGCCGCAGATCTGGCGCGCCCTCGCCGATGCGCACTGGCTCACCGGCGACCGCCTCGCCGCGATCGCCTCCTACCTGCGCGCGATCGACCTGCGCGACGATGACACGGTCAGCCTCATGCGCGTCGGCCTCTCCGAACGCGACAGGCGCAGCCACGACACCGCCGCGATCTTCCTCACGAGGGCCTACGCAACGATGCGCCGGGGCGACGACGCAGCGATCCCATACATCGTTGGCATCAGCCTCGGCCGCACCCTGCACGAGCTGGGCTGGATGAACGCCGGCAACGAGGCGATCTTCAGCGCACTCGATGAACTGGAAGTCTTCTCGCAGCCGACCTCCTATCGGCGCGAGCTCAGCGCCGCGCTCCGCGGCGCAGGCGACGCCTGGCGCGACAGCGGCGACGCGAGCGTCCGCCTGGGCGCCCCGGCGGATGCGCTCGACGCCTACCGCCGCGCATCACAATTCCCCTCCTTCGATCCTGCGGCGCTGCTGACCAGGCGCGTCTACGCGAACATGCAGCTCGGCCGCCCGGCAGGCGCCGCGGTGCTGCTCGTCGATCGTATCAGCACCCTCAAGGGCCTCGTTGATGACCGCACGCTGGAGCTGATCCGGTACCTGTCGGGCGCCAGCGCCATCGGCGCTGATCTGGCCGGCGCGATCAGGCAGGTCGAAGAGAGCCTCGACACCGACGAGCGCCGGATCGCAGCGAGCCAGCTCGCGCGTGCGAAAGCCGCGGCGCTGCCCGATGCGCAGGCGATCGCGGTGCTGATCGACCGCCTCGTGATCTCCCCAGCCGACGAATCCGCGGTCGCAGACCTGCTCAACCGCAGGGCGCCGACCGACGCGCCGGGGCTGGTGGCGATGGTGTCCCAACTGATCGAGTCCAACACGATCGAGGCCAGACGATACGCCGATGCGCTGCTCCGCTACGCCCCGGACGTCAACGCGCTGCTCAGCGCGATCAACGCCTCCGGCGCGAACACCCCAGGCGAGAACCTGCTCGGCGCGGCGCTCGCTTACGAGATCGGCGAGGAGGGCGCCGCCCGATCCATGCTCCGCAACGCCATCACCCAGCGCCCGGATGACGCAGGCGTGATCATCGCGCAGGCGCAACTGGCGATCGCTGCAGGCGCCAGCGATGAGGGCCGGTCGCTGCTCAAGCAGGTCAACACAGACGAGAACCAGGCCGCAGCGCTGGCCGTCGCCAGGGCGTACCGCGACCTGGGCGACAACCAGACCGCGATCGCCATCCTCGACGACCGTGTCTGGGGCGGCGACGCCACCGCAGAAGAAGCGCTCGTCGCCGGCGAGATCAGCGTGTCGATGGGCGCGCCGATCGATGCCGAGCAGTTGCTCAAACTCGCCATCGAACTCGACCCGACCCTCGAGGACGCGTACGCCGCACTGATTGCGCTCTACCAGAACAACGGGATGCTCGCGAGCCAGGCGAACCTGGGCGACACGCTCAGGGCGCTCCGCGACGCGATCCCCTCCAGCCAGACCCTCCGCTGGCTCCGCGTGCAGGACCTGCTCCGCGCCGACCGACTGGGCCAGGCGCAGCGCGAGCTGCTCAGCCTCGCGGAAGAATCGCTCGACCCTGTCGTAGTCGAGCAGCTCATCAGCGTGTGGATCCGCACCGGCGAAGCGGCAACCGCAGAGCGCTGGCTCAAGGACCAGATCGCGCTGCGGCCCAACCGGGGCGTCTTCAGCCGCCTCCTGGCGCGCGTCCACGCGGCCCAGGGCGATACGTCCCCAGCGATCCGCCTGCTCGAATCATGGCTCGCCACGCACCCGACCGACGACAGCGCCTCGCGCGAGCTGGAGAACATCCTCCGCCTCGAGAGCGTGGGCCGGACCGATGACGCGAACGCGCTCGCCCTCAAACGCCTGTCGCGCGAAGCGCCCTCGACCAGGCGCTCGATCGAGCTGGCGCCGATCCTCGTCGCGCAGGGGCAGGTCCCAGAGGCGATCCGCACGCTGGCCGAGCCGCTGACGATGAACCTGCGGATCGACCCATCGCAGATGCAGGAATACGCGAGCTACGTGCTCAGCGCCGCCACCAGCGCCGCGCAGAACGCCAAGCTCGATCCGGAAGTCGCCACGCAGGGGCTCGGCGTGCTGGCGCTCTTCCTCGACCGATACCCCGAATCCCCGGTGGACATGCACCGCACCCTGACAGGGCTGCTGATCCAGACCGATGCCGAGCCAGAGCGGATCGCAAGGTCCGCAGTCGCGACAGGCCGCGCCGCCCCTGAGAAAACCGGCGACTTCGTGCTGGAGGCCGCGACGACCCTCTACCAGCGCGGCAAGTTCCGCGCCGCGATGCAGGTCGCCACCCATTCGGTGCGCATGATGCCCAGCGCCCCGCCCATGCTGAAGGCGTACTGGCTGACCCTGGCGCGGTTCGAGCGCGACGAGCCAACCGTCCTCGAAGCCCTCTCGCTGATCGAGCGGGACCGCGACGCCTCGGACACACTCAACGCCTTCGACGAGTTGCACAACCGCGAACTCGGTGTCTCCGGAGTGGACGAGGCGCAGTCGCTGGGAGAGCTGTACTACATCTGCGCGCTCGCCTTCGACGGCGCGCATCAGGACGAGATCACCAAGCGGTTCTACAGGCAGGCGCTGCAGCACAACCCGCGCCACGCGATGGCGAACAACAACCTCGCGTACGGCTGGGTCGTCGAGGGCGTCAACCTCGACCGCGCGCACGAGATGCTCCAGATCGCGCACGAGGAAGAACCCGGCTCCGAGGCGATCGCCGATTCGCTGGGATGGGTCCGCTACAAGCTCGGCATGATCGACGACCAGCGCAACGCGGAAGGCGAGATCGTCATGCAGGGCGCTGTCTCGATCCTCACCGCGGCGTACAAGCTCGACATCAGCAAGAATGGGGGCACCGGGTTGCCCGAGATCCTCGACCACCTCGCCGACGCCCACTGGCGGATCGGACAGACCGACCGGTCCATCGAGGCCTGGCGCCAGGCGAGGCTGACGCTCATCCGTGAGATCGACATCCTCGAAGACCTGATCAAGAAGCTGGAAAACGAGGAACAGCAGTTCTCCGAAGGGCAATCGGCGCAGCTGGATTTCAACACGACGCTGCTCAGCAGCATCGATGCAAAGCTCGACGCCGTCGCCAATGGCGAGGTGCCAGCGCTGTCGCCGATGCTCAGGCCCCGCCGCTGGACGCAGGAACACCCGCAGGGCGCGCCGCAGGACGGCCGTGTCCCAGTCAAGAAACCAGAACACTCCCAAGGAGCGCCGCTCTAATGGCCGGACATAGCAAGTGGGCGAACATCAAGCACAAGAAGGCGCGCAACGACGCGGCCCGAGGCAAGGAGTGGAGCAAGTGCTCCCGCGCCATCATGGTCGCCGCCAAGGACGGGGGCTCCGACCCCGACAAGAACCTCGCCCTCCGCTACGCGGTGGAAGAGGCCAAGGCGTGCAACATGCCCAAGGACACCATCGAACGCGCCGCGAAGAAGGGCGCCGGTGAACTCGGAGGGCAGACCTACGAATCGATCCGCTACGAGGGCTACGGCGCCGCAGGCGTCGCGGTCATCGTCGATGCCCTCACCGACAACCGCAACCGCACCGCCCCAGAGATGCGCACGATCTTCGGCAAGTACAGCGGCAACCTCGGCGCCACCGGCTGCGTCGGCTACCTCTTCGACACCAGAGGCGTCATCTCCATCGAAGAGGGCAACGCCCCAGGCGAGGACGAGCTGATGGAGCTCGCCCTCGAAGCGGGCGCCGAGGACGTCGAGCTCGAAGACGGCATGTGGACGCTCACCTGCGACCCGACGCAGTTCCTCGACCTGAAGGCCGCGATCGACGCCAAGGGCCTCGAGTGCGCCAGCGCCATGATCACGATGCTCCCGCAGAACACCGTGGAGGTCGAGGGCAACGACGCCGGCAAAATCATGCGCCTCATGGAAGCGCTCGACGACCACGACGACGTGCAGAAGGTCTACTCCAACTTCGACATCTCAGAAGAAGAG
>CAYGNN010000016.1:0-26713 GCA_964351165.1 uncultured Phycisphaeraceae bacterium | reverse complement strand
GCGCTCGCGTGGCACCTCGGCCGCCAGCGGCATCGGATGGACCGGTTCTTCGCTGGCGCGCTCCCTGCGATGCTGGCGCTGGGCGGCGTTGCAGGGCTGATCGCCCTCGAAGACCTCGGCACCGGCGTGCTCATCGCGACGGCAGGCGGCGTGATCCTGCTGGCCGGCGGCGTGCGCATGAAGCACGTGCTCCCCGCGGCCCCCATCGCGCTCTTTGGCCTTGTGATGGCGGTCATCATGGAGCCCTACCGGATGCGGCGCGTGCTGTCCTTCCTTGATCCCTGGGCGGACGCTGAGGGCGCTGGGTATCACATGATCCAGTCGATGGCCGCGGTCAGCGGCGGCGAAGGGTTCGGGCGCGGGCTCGGCTTCGGCCTGCAGAAGTTCGGCTACCTCCCTGAGGATCGGAACGACTTCCTCTTCGCGGTCGTCTGCGAGGAGCTGGGCGTCGTCGGCGCTGGGCTCGTGATCCTGCTCTACCTCGTCATCCTCTGGGCAGGCCTGCGGATCATGCGCGAGCAGCGCGTCCTCGCGGTGCGCCTCGTCTGCCTTGGCATCGTCACCACGATCGGCGTGCAGGCGATCATCAACACGGTCGTCGTCACAGGGATGGGCCCCACCAAGGGGATCGCGCTGCCGCTGATGAGCAGCGGCGGGACCGGCTGGATCCTCACCGCCGCGTCGCTGGGGCTGATCGTCGGGATCGAACGCCGCAGGAACGCTGGCGCTGTCGTGACACCAGTCAGCACGCCGACGGATGCCGACGAGCTCTCGCCGGCGACACACATCGTCACGAGGCCCCTCCGCCTGCGTCCGCCCTCGTCGAGGCCGGTCGAGGCGGATGTCGAGGTCGTCACGCCCAGGCGCAAGCCGATGCGCACGGCGAGCTGACCGATGGCGACCACCGGCGCGCCGAGGCACATCATCTTCGCAGGCGGCGGCAGCGGCGGGCACATCCACCCAGGCGTCGCCATCGCGGAGCAGGTGCGCACGATCGCGCCCGACACCGGGATTCTTTTCATCTGCAAGGACCAGCCCCTCGATCGCGCGATCCTCGATGCCGGCGGCTGGGCGCACACCGGCATCGACGCGGCGCCCTTCGTGAAGTCACCCAAAGGGTTGTTCCGGCTGGCGCGCCGCTGGGGCGGTTGCATCCGCGCCGCGCGCCTCGTCATCCGCGAGTGCGGATCGGATGATGTCCGCGTCGTGGCGATGGGCGGTTATGTCGCAGCGCCGGTGGCGCAGGCGGCGCGTGCCGAAAAAAAGCCGGTCACGCTCGTCAACCTCGACGCGGCGCCTGGCATCGCGAACCAGTGGATCGCAAGGCGCGCGGCGCATTGTTTCACCGCGGCGAACGTGCCTTCTCAATTCGACTGGGCGCCCATCGCACCGATCGTGCGCACCGCGGCTTTGGCGGACGCCAACCAGCAGGAATGCAAGCGCCGCCTCGGCGTGGATCCGGCGCGCCCCATGCTGCTCGTCACCGGCGCGAGCCAGGGCGCGCGATCGATCAACAAGCTGCTCATCGAGATGGCCGGCGAAACGCCCGGTGTCTTCCAGGGTTGGTCGGTCCTGCACCAGGTCGGCGCGCCGGCTGGTGATGGGGATGACCCTGACGTCGCTGGCGCGTACGAGAAGGCAGGCATCGAGGCGCACGTCGTCGAGACGATCGAGCGGATGGGCGATGCCTGGGGCGCGGCGGACCTGGCGGTGAGCCGATCGGGCGCCGGGAGCGTGGGCGAGCTCTGGGCGAACGCGGTCCCCTCGGTGCTGCTGCCCTTCCCTTACCACCGCGATCAGCACCAGCGGCTCAACGCGGCTCCCCTGGCGGAGTGCGGCGGCGCTGTCATCGTCACCGACGAGATCGACCCGGCTCGCAACCTCGCCAGTGCTGGTTCCCGGCTCGGGGCTCTCATGGCGGATGCCGACGAGCGGGACCGGATGCGCGAGGCGCTGCGAGGGCTGGGCCCTGCTGATGGGGCCAGGCGGGTCGCGGAGTCGCTGGTGGGCGCCGGGGCGACCTGAACGGATCTGCTGTCGGGGCCTGTGGATTCCTCTGGGGCCTGATTCCGCTGCGCAATTTTCGCCGGTACACTGTCGCCAGCGATGGGAAGCAGCACGAAATCGTCATCCAGCGGATCGAGCGGCTCCGGCGACCAGCCGGGCGTCCGGTGCCTCATCGTCGCGCCCAGGAACCCTGACGGCTCGCACGAGATCCCCGACGACCTGCTGCGGTCGCTCCGCAAGCACGACGTGACGATCGACCGGCGGCCGGGCGTCTTCGACGCGATCGCCGCGATGATCACCCACGAGAAGCTCCGGAAGAATCGCGAGGCGAAAGAGGGCATGGCGATGGTTGTCGTGGACCCTGACAAGGTGCCGCGCGCCGAGGAGTTGGTCGGCGCCTCGGAGCGCTACGCGCCGAGCGTCGTCTGCTGGCGGTACGACTCGCACACGAAGCTGAAGCTGCACGCGTACCAGATCGCGCCGCCCAAGCCGACGGAATCCATCACGCCCAAGCCGGACAACTCCGGCTGGGATGGGGGCTCTCCGAACCTGCGCCTCGCTGGAGAGGACGAGCTGGAGGGGCAGTACGAGAACAGCCTGGATGACAGCGAATCGAGCCGGTACGGCTCCGTCGTGGGCGCCGACGCGACGCAACTGCTCACCGAGGATGAACTTTCCATGCTGCTGGGCGACGAACCCTTTGACGGTTCATCGACCTTCCCAGGCGAGGAAAGCCCGTTCGCTTGACGCCGCTACTTTGAACGACCAGCGCAAGGAACCAGACGCATGAGCGAGAGCACATCCATAAGCGCCGTCAGCGCCGAGCTGAGAATCATCACCGCGGGCCGCACCGGTCTGGAGAACGACCTCCGCCGGGACGAGAGCGTGGAGCTGATCCGCGCGCGCACCTCGCTCGACGCGATCGGCGAGCTGGCCAACCCGATCGACGAGTTCTCCCCTACCGGGACGGTGATCCTGGTCGGCCCTGACGCGGTGACAATCGACGAGGCGGACGAGTTCATCGACGCGGTCCGGCAGATCACGCCGGACGTGAAGGTCCTGCTCGTCAGCGACGAGACCGAGGGCGGCGAGGCGTTCGATGCGGTGCTTCCGGTCGGCGCCAGCACCGAGGCGCTGTGGTCGGCGCTGGGGCTATCTGCAAGAACGCCGGAGGCGGAGCCCAAACGCGATCAAGCGCCTGCGCCGATCAGCGAGGCGATCTCCGGAAAAACCCAGCAGCCGCTGACGCTTGTCGAAGACGAGGCGGAGCCTGAGAAGACGCAGCAGAGCGAGCCGCTGGAGGTGCACACCCGCGCGATGCGCCCTGCCAAGAGCGAAGGGAAGCCGATCATCAATTCCCCGCGCTTCGAGATCGGTCTCGCGGACGTGCTCGACGAGGCGATGCTCGCGGTGATCGGCTCCGGCGATCCGGATGCGACTGCTGATGGGGTTGATTCGATCGAGTCGGCACTGCGCGGCGGTGACTCGCTCAAGGCTGGGCTCGCGGAGCTGCGCCGAGAGCTGGGCACGGAGACGGTGAAGTTCGTCCCAGGCGAGGACGCCAAGGGCGGCGAGCCGGTGCGGCGCGGCGGCCGGGTCTTCGGCGCCCTGCACGCTGAGGGGGTTGATGACGCACGGCTGACAAAATCAGCCTCGTTCCTGGCGAGCCGGATGGCGCTGGACGTCCAGCTGACGGCGCTGCGGGAGGCTGCCTTCACCGACGAGCTCACCGGCGCCTGGAACCGGCGCTTCTTCCAGCGCTTCCTCGACCGGAGCATCGAGCGCGCCAGGGTGAGCAGGCAGGACCTGTCGCTGATGATCTTCGATATCGACGACTTCAAGACGTACAACGACCGGTACGGGCACGCCGCAGGCGACGAGATCCTCGTCGAGGTGGTGAAGCTGCTGGTGACGGTCATCCGCCCGCACGATCGCGTGTGCCGGATCGGCGGCGACGAGTTCGCGGTGATCTTCGCTGATGGCCCGCGTGAGGCGTCGAGCCGGCACCCTGCCTCGATCGAGACCATCGCACGTCGATTCCAGAAGCAGATCTGCGAGCACCGCTTCCCCAAGCTGGGCTCGGACGCGATGGGCACGCTGACGATCTCAGCAGGTCTGGCGACCTTCCCCTGGGAGGCGCACGATTCCGCCTCGCTCATTGAGCTGGCGGACCAGCTGGCGATGCAGTCCAAGCGGGCCGGCAAGAACGTCATCACGATGGGACCAGGTGCCGACGGCGTCTGCGACGCGATGGGGCCTGAGCCTGAGGGGCAGGATTGACCCGATCAAATTCCGAATATAGAGTGAATTTCCCTGATTCGTACCCGCTTTGGGGCATCGGCAGCGTGGCTGACTTGCCTCAGGGCCGGAATTCGGGATGATAACGCAAGGCGTCCGTCGGGCGCCGATCGATTGCACACCCATTGGAGCAAGCACCGTGGAAGAGTTCGAGACCCTGAAGCGACTGATCGACGAGGCCGGCGAGGACATCCAGAAGGCGGAGGGTGGCAACAAGGCCGCCGGTACGCGTGTCCGGAAGGCGATGCAGGACATCAAGAACACCGCTCAGGAAGTTCGCAAGCGGGTCCTCGACCTGCGTTCGGACGGCTGAGCCCCCCTGGAAGACCCCCCATTCGATGACATCGATCGACGCCCCAACCCCTACCAATCCCAGCCAATCCGCCGACTCGGGTTCACCCTTCTTGTTCCCGATCGACGCGATCGATCTCGACGCGCGGGCGCTGACCCGCGCGGAGATCGAGCGCTGGAACCCCCACCGGGGCCACATGGCGCTGCTCGATGGCATCGTCTGGCATTCGGATGACTACGTGTTCGGCATCGGCGTCAAGCACGTCCGCGGCGACGAGTTCTGGGTGGACGGGCACTTCCCCGGCCGCCCGCTCTTCCCCGGCGTGCTGATGGTCGAGTCCGGCGCGCAGCTGGCGAATTACATGTTCCTCAAGTGGATGTCGCGCGAGATCGGCGATGACGTCAACCCGGTCGAGATGGACAAGCTCGCCGGGTTCACGCGCATCGAGGACACCGTTTTCCGCGAGGCGGTGACGGTCGGCGATGATCTGTACATCCTCACGCTCGGCGAGAAGGTCAGCCGGCGGCGGTTCATCAGCAGGGTGCAGGGCGTCGTGAACAACCGCGTCACCTTCGAATCGCGCATCACCGGCATGCTCTTCTGAGCAGCGGCGCTGACCCCACGAACAATCCTGATCCATGACCAAGCCGTACCCACTGCTCTTCACGCCGATCCTCAAGGCGAAGGTGTGGGGCGGTCGTCGTCTGCTCTCGCTTGGCAAGGAACTCCCGCCTGATGAGCCGATCGGCGAGTCGTGGGAGATCGCGGATCTCGATTCGACGAGCCCCTCCGGTGGAGGCGGCGATGCGGCGCACTCGGTGATCCGCAACGGCGAGCTCGCCGGCCGGACGCTGCGCGACGCGATCGCAACGTGGGGCGCTGACCTGCTCGGCTCGCTCGACGGTGCGGATGGATTCCCCCTGCTGGTGAAGTACCTCGACGCGGAGACGAACCTCTCGGTGCAGGTCCATCCAAGCCCTGAATACGCCGAGGCGAACCCCGACGCGCTGCTGAAGACCGAGGCGTGGTACATCGTCGGCGCGGAGCCTGGGGCGCAGATCTACGCAGGGATCAAGGAGGGCGTCACGCCTGAGCGGTTCGCTGAGCTGGCGAGGAACGGCGCTGTCGAGGACGCGATGGTGTCGATCCCGGTCGAGGCAGGCGACTGCTACAACCTCCCCAGCGGGACGGTCCACGCCCTGGGCGGCGGTGTGCTGGTCGCGGAGGTGCAGACCCCCAGCGACACGACGTTCAGGCTCTACGACTGGGGGCGGACCGGGCGCGAGCTGCACGTCGAGCAGGCGATCGAGTGCTCGGAGATCGGCCCGCTGCGCATCGACCGCAAGCAGCCGGCGCCTGACAGGCACGCCGAGCGTCTGGTGGTCACGGAGTTCTTCACGATCGACCGCAGGCTGGGGCCTGTGACGAACATGGCGCTCAGTTTCCCTGCCGAGCAGCCCAGGGTGCTGATGTGCCTGCGAGGGGCTGCGGCGATCGAAGCGGAAGGCTGCAAGCCGATCGCGCTGGTGCCTGGCGATACGGCGCTGCTGCCTGCGGCGCTGCAGGGCGTCACGCTGACACTGACCGACGACGCGATCACGCTGGACGTGACCGTCGGGTCGTGAGCAGGATTCAAATCAGCGACTGATTACGCGCGGAAGGCGGACGCGACCTTCGCCAGCGCCTGGCCGATCATCTCGACCTGCGCATCGCTCAGATCAGGATGCACCGGGACGCAGAAGAGCGTCGTCGCCAGCTCCGCGGAGACCGGCAGCTTCTCGGTGACGAACCGGCTGAAGCAGGGCTGGTCGTGCAGCGGCTTGGGGTAGTGCACAGCGGTGCCCACGCCCTCGGCGTTGAGCGCCTGGATGAACTCGTCCCTGGTGCAGCTGAACTGCTGCAGGTCCATGCGGATCGCGTAGAGGTGGTAGGCGTGGCCATCGCCATCGAGCGCCCTGGGGGCGTGCAGGCCTTCGATGCTGCCGATCGCGGCGTCGAGGCTGGCTGCGATCGCCCTGCGGCGTTCGGTCAGGGCCTCGATGCGGTTGAGCTGGCTGCAGCCGATCGCGCCCTCGAGGTCCGACATGCGGTAGTTGCGGCCGATGTACTCGTGCGTGTACTTGGTGGTCTCGCCGTGGCTGCGCAGGAGGCGGATCTGCTTGTCGGTGTCCTCGTCGTTGGTGAGGACCATGCCGCCCTCGCCGGTGGTCATGTTCTTGGTCGCGTAGAACGAGTAGGTGACCGCATCGCCAAAGGCGCCGACGCCTTGGCCGTTGTGCGTCGCGAGGTGCGCCTGCGCCGCGTCGTAGATCACCTTGAGGTTGTGCTTCTTCGCGAGGGCCTCGATCGCGTCGATGTCCGCTGGGCAGCCGTACAGGTGCGTCGCGGCGATGGCCTTCGTCTTGCTCGTGATGCGGCGCTCGGCGTCAGCAGGGTCGAGGTTGTACGTTTCGGGATCGACATCGCAGAAGACCGGCGTAGCGCCGCGGGCGACGACCATCGACGCGGTGGCGACGTAGGTCCAGCCCGGGACGAGGACCTCATCGCCTGCGTCGAAGAGCGCTTCGTAAGGGAGCGAGAGGGCGCAGGTGCCGTTGGCGCAGGCCGCGCCGTGCTTCGCGCCGCTCATCTCAGCGAATCGCGTCTCGAACTCCGCGACGTTCTTGCCCTGGGCGAGCATGCCGGAGCGGAGGACAGCGGTAGCGGCCTCGATGTCCCCCTCGGTGAGCTTGACGGAGATCATCCCGATCATCTGATCGCTGACCGGGGCGCCTCCGTTGATAGCGAGGTCGGCAGTGGTCGCGGCAGCGTTGGGTGCGGTGGTCGAGGTGGGCACAGGCGTTGGCTCCGGCTGGGTCGTTTCGAGCGTTCGATGCAGGGGGAAATGGTCCTGGCTGGAGTTTAGGTCCGCCGAATCGGTCCAGCGCGGGTTCTGGTGTCCTCTCTCGCCAACCCATCGCGCGGTGGTACCGCTTGCGGACCCTGACTTGCGGACCAAGGGGCGGTCGAGAAACCAGCAGGGGGACGTGTTCGATCGGCGCAACCGGCGCAACCGGCGCTCCGCGTCCCGGAAGACACGCCCTGATCGTGCTCGGCGTCCACCGCACTGGTTGTGGGGTCGATACCCACCGTGCGAATGGAGGCGCAACACCAATGACTACTTCTCGTCAGACGTTCACGCAGGTGAAGGACATTCTTCGGAAGATCGACCGCTCGATTACGGACGCCCGTGAGCGTCGGCTCCGCGATGAGGGCACGCTGGGCCCCAACCCCTCCGGTGACGGCCTGCGCCGCTCCGGCCCCAGCCACAACGGCGGGATCGGTCATTCCTCGTCGCCGCTGATCGGCGGCTCGGGGGACCGGTTCGGCGCCAGGGTGGGCTGAGCCGCTTGCCACCGTCCCCTGACGCGGTACTATTGTTCCCCGGCAAGCGGAAACGCGGCCGGTGACCTGTTTGGGGATTGGTGTAACGGTAGCACGAGTGGTTCTGATCCACTTAGTAAAGGTTCGAATCCTTTATCCCCAGTTCATCCCTTGATGACCCGAGATGACGCCGCCTGGATGGGCGGCGTTTTTCGTGCGCCGTGCGATCAGGGTGTTCCGCCCCCCCACCGATCAGTGGCAGTCAAAAAGAACAGGACCACCGGCAAGCGCCGGTGGTCCTGTGTTGGTTGCGTGTTGTCGGCTCAGTGGCCGCCTGGTCCGGAGAACGGATCAGAGGCAGCGAGAGGCCGGAACAGCTCGATCAGCGGGTCTGACCGTCCCACCAGATGCGGCTGGCGAGGACATCCGCGTTGGTCAGCGGGGAGTTCGAGAAGTCGATGCCCTCGGCCCACTGACGCATCCAGACGTTGGTGCGGGTGCCGAAGTCGTTGTCGCCATCCGACTCGTTGACCTCGTCAACGAAGAGGTTGTCGGGGCGGGTGGGGTTCTGGTCATCGTCGAAGTCGCGGAAGACCAGCTCGGCGGGATCCGGCTCGTTGGCGGAGATGACGTGCACATCGTTGAACGCGATGTTGCCAACCCAGTTGCCGCGGGAACCGAACATCAGGACGGCGTTGGACTGCTTGCCCTCAGCGCCCTCGGGGAGCTCCCAGGAGTCCTGACCGCCGGGGCTCTCGAGGAAGTTGTCGCCGGAACCGGAGTTGCCGACGGTGTAGAGCGGGCCGCGGGACGACAGGATGGCCTGCTTGGTGTCGAAGGTGTTCTTCCAGCCGTTGAGGCGGGCGCCAGCCATCGGCGGGTGCGCGTAGGAGAAGTTGCCGCCCTCGAAGCCGTCACCGGCGATGGGGGCGTTCTCGACGCCACGACCGGCGGGGGTGCCGCGGAAGGTCGGGTCGTAGATGGCGCGCTCGAGGTCGAGGCCGATGTCGCCACCGGTGAAGGACTCGTTGCCGGTGAAGCCGTAGTGGTAATCGCTGTCACGCGAGATGCTGGCGTTCCGCTCGGCGGGGCTGATGCAGACATCCTCGTTGATGTTCTGCGACCAGATGAGCATGGAGAAGACAGCGCCGGTGCGGTTCTTCTCGCCAGCGGGATCGATGTCCTCGGTGTAGTCATCGCCATCGTCACGGCTGGGGAGCGGGTAGCGCTCGCGGTTCGTGCTGGCGTAGGTGGTCAGGCCGGTCACGATCTGACGCTGGTTGGAGCTGTCGACCAGCTTCTGGGCGTTCTTCCTGGCCCGGCCGATGGCGGGCAGGAGGATGCCGATCAGGAGCGCGATGATCGAAATCACGACCAGCAGCTCGATCAGCGTGAAGCCGAGCCTGTTCCTCTTGTGCATGTTCTTGCTGTTCATTGTCTGTCTCCGGTTCTTCGGCGGGCGTAGCGGCGGCAATGCCGGCACGGACGCCGATCCATAGGGGATGCCATGGGTCAGGGTTCCCTGCGTCGCGATCACGATGATCGGGATTGGTGGGGCCTGATCCCTTCGATTCTTCGTGCGACCCGGTCGTTTGACGGCGTCCAGGGCTGCTCGCCCTGTCGCCCGACCACAGTGAAGTCACACACCACAAACGTTGGCCGTTGCCGGCCTGACCGCAGGCAGATGCGTTGTGGATTGCCCCTTCGCGGTTGCGCGAAGATATGCGGGGCGGTGATCAACAAGCAGTTGGAGCGGCCGATCGGGATGTCGGCGCCGTTGTGGTTGATCGAAATCGGGAATCAGGACGGTGAAACAAGGCCTGAAAAGAAGCCCGATGATGGTATGTGATTCCGATCGAATCCAGCTCTGGCGCCACTGCGCAGATTGTCTGATTATTCTACTGGAGATCATACGCAGGTCAAGATCCGCCGGATCCGACGCCATCGCCACATCCCCAGGGTTTTTCGAATCAGAACCCCATCAATCGCCCATTGGAGCCTCTCATGCCCGATTATGCCTCGAAAATCGCTGATCTTGGTCTCGAACTGCCTGTCGTTCCAAAGCCGGTCGCGTCGTACGTGCCCTCCGTCCGGACAGGCAACCTCGTCTTCGTCAGCGGGCAAGTCCCCTTCAAGGATGGCAAGCTCCTGGGGACAGGCTCGGTGCCGGGACAGGTCAGCGTTGAGGAGGCCCAGGGGATGGCCAGGCAGTGCGTGCTGAATGGTCTGGCGGTCCTCGCGGCGGAGGTCGGGTCGCTCGATCGGCTCAAGCGGGTGATCCGCCTGGGGTGCTTCGTGAACTCGGAGCCTGGTTTCGGCGAGCAGCCCAAGGTCGCCAACGGCGCCAGCGATCTGCTGCACGAGATCTTCGGCGAAGCGGGGCAGCACGCGCGGGCCGCGGTGGGCTCGTCGGGGCTCCCTTTGGACGTGCCGGTGGAGATCGAGTTCCTGTTCGAGGTCGAGTAACGCGGTCGCCTGGCTCTACGACAGCATGATGAAGATGCCGACGACGTTGAGCACCACGCTGATGACGAAGAGCGTCACGAGGATCTGCACCACAGGGTGGCTGTAGACGCTCGGGGTGCGGCTCTTGTCCTCAGGGACCTCGCCCATCATCGATTCTTCGGCGGCCGCGAGGCTCTGCATCTCGACCGCGGAGGCGTCGTGCCTGGCGATCACGAGCGGCTCGCCCCGGCGCAGCGCCTGGAGGTCGGTGAGCAGGTCGCGGCAGGTCTGGTAGCGCTCCTTGACGTTCTTGGCCATCATCATCTCGATGATCTGGCTGAACGCGGCGCTGAGCTTGGGGTTCACGTGGTCCGGCGGCGCGAGCGGTGTCTTCAGGTGCTTGTGCATCACGTCCGAGGGGTTCTTCCCCTCGAAGGGCACGTTGCCGGTGACCATGTGGTAGAGCGTGGCGCCCAGCGAGTAGATATCCGCCGCAGGAGTGATGTTCATCTCGCCTCGGATCTGCTCGGGGCTGATGTAATAGGGCGTGCCGTAGGCCTTGCCGGCCTCGGCCTCGGCGGCTTCCTTGTCGCTCATCTCGCGGGCGAGGCCCATATCCGCGAGCTTCACGACGCCCTCCTTGGTGAACATGATGTTCTTGGGCTTGACGTCGCGGTGGATGAGGCCTCGCTCGTGCGCGTGCTTGAGGGCTTCCGCGATCTGGATCGTGATGTCGATCGCGTCCGCCTCCGGGAAGCGGCGGTGCTTGACGATCTGGTCGTAGACCGTCGTCCCGTCGACGTACTCCATCACGAAGTAATGGAATTCGCCGGCCTTGCCCACGTCGTACGCGGAGACGATGTTGGGATGGTTCAGCGTCGCGGCGGCCTTGCCCTCGGCGTAGAACCGCGCGATGAACTCTGCGTTCTGCGAGTACTTCCGGGGCAGCACCTTGATCGCGACGTAGCGGTCGAGGCTGACCTGCTTGGCTTTGAAGACCGTCGCCATCGCGCCGGCGCCCAGCTTGCCCATCACCCGGTAGCCTGGGATCTGCGAGCCTTTGCGCTCTTCCTCGACGAGCGACTTGAGCCGGTTGAGCTGGCGCTTGGTGATGACGTCGTGCTTGACGAGCAGCAGCGGAAGCGATTCGGAACTGTCGGGGGTCGCGCTCTCGCCGGACTGCTTCGCCCGGTGCTCGAGGATCTTCTCGACCTCTTCCTGCGTCGCGAGCCCCTGATCCACAACGAGACGACCGATGATCGTGTCGATGCTGCTCGAACCCTTGGCGCTGTCGGCGCGCGATCGGCCTGCGCTGCTGGCGCCTGCCACGCTGTCGTCTGGCATCCGGAGCTTTTCGGGCTCGCCTGAGGCGGGATTGGCGGCGTCGCTGGTCATAGAAGTTGCACGCGGCGCTCGCACCGAGCCCCCGGGCATGGGCAAACTAGATCCGCCGCTGGGGAGTGTCAACGAACCGACGCCCTCGCTGGAGTGTCGGCCGGTGGATTGTTTTGGCATCGGCTTGTCGCTCATGGCATGTCTGGTCTGAATCCTGGGTCTCCGTCCTTGTCCCCGGTCCAGCCAACGGCCGCCTTTCGGCTGCCTCCCCCCCTCCTGACCCGCCATCGGGCCACACAGACATACGCCCTGCATCGGAGGGCGGATCCACAAACTCAGCGAGAGACAAGATTTCCACAATCGGGGCGTCGCCCCTCATCCACGCTTACGAACCGGGTGTGATTTCCGGACGTGGCCGCAGCGGACCGGCTTCCTCGATCATCTTCGTCAGGTAGGTCCTGGTTGCGGTGGACTGGGTCGTGACCACTACCTCTTCGGCGATACCGCGCACGAGCGCATCGTGCGGGAGCATCCTGGCGAGGATCGGGTGCGAGGCCTGCCCTGCGGCGCGCTGCCAGGTGCCCTCTGGCGCTGTGTGCATGTACGCGTACTGCATCGCCTTGCGGAGACGGTCTTCATCGCCTGAGGCGAAGTACTCGAGCCACAGCATCAGGACCACCCTCGGGTCCTCGTCCACCTTGCGGTCCATGGTGTCCACGATCTTCGAGGTGTGGATCAGGTTGAACATGCGCACGAGGCTGTCGTGCGTCCAGATCTGCCTGGCCATGAAGATCATGTCGCGCGAGTGCTCGGTGTTGGCGAACCAGGCGGCGTACCCCAGCACGGTCAGCTCCGCGACGCGGCCCTCGAGCGAGAGCTCGTTGTAGCAGAGGTCCACCGTCTCGTCGCTCTGCTTGAGGATCGCGCCGAAGTACGCGGACATCGGGATGCGCGACTCGTAGTTCTCGAAGAGCGGCGACGAGCAGTAGTAGCCGATCGCTTCCGGCACGCGCTCGAATTCCCGGTGGACGTGGAAGGTCTCCGCCCACTGCTGGAAGGCGGCGACCGACGGGAAGGCGTCGTGGAACCTGGGGAGGCTGCGCGTGATGACGTTGCCTTCGTCCGGCTCGTCGTCATCTACGGCATCCGAGTCCGCGATCTCAGTTGCAGGCTCCGGGTCCGGCGCCCCCTGCTCGGCGGGCTCGGTGGATGTCGAGGCGGTCGCGTCGACCGGGTTGGGCGCCTGCGCGCCGCTCTCGGCGGGCTTGCAGCCGGCCACCACCAACAGCAGCGTGAGCAGGGTCAGGCTCAGGAACGCGGTGCGCAGCGTGTGCATCGGACATCCTCTCCGGGTCTGGTTCAGCCGAGGTTCATCGTCATCAGGAACTCGGCGTTGTTCTTCGACTTCTCGAGCCTGCCCTTGAGCAGCTCCATCGCCTCGACGACGTTCATGTCGCTGAGGACCTTCCGCAAGCGGTAAACCAGCTCGAGCTCCTTGGGATCCATCAGCAGCTCCTCGCGACGGGTGCCGGAGGCGGCGATGTCGATCGCAGGATACGTGCGCTTCTCGACGAGCCTGCGGTCGAGGTGCAGCTCGCTGTTGCCGGTGCCCTTGAATTCTTCGAAGATCACCTCGTCGGCCTTCGAGCCGGTGTCCACGAGGGCGGTGCCGAGGATGGTCAGCGAACCGCCGTTCTCGATCGCGCGGGCGGAGCCGAAGAACTTCTTGGGCCGCATGAGGGCTCCGGAATCGATACCGCCGGTCATGATCTTGCCCGAGTGCGGCATCTCGTTGTTGTACGCGCGGGCGAGGCGGGTGATCGAATCGAGCAGGATCACGACGTGCTCGCCGAACTCGACGGCGCGGCGCGCCTTCTCGATGACCATCTCCGCGACCTGCACGTGCCTCGACGAGTGCTCGTCGAAGGTGCTCGCGACGACTTCGACGCTCTCCGGCGTGTTCCTGCGGAAATCGGTCACTTCCTCAGGGCGCTCGTCGATGAGCAGGACGATGACCTTCACGTCCGGGTAGTTGTGCGTGATCGCCCTCGTCATCTTCTGCAGGAGGACCGTCTTGCCGGTGCGGGGCGGGGCGACGATCAGGGCACGCTGGCCCTTACCGATGGGCGCGACGAGATCAACGACGCGGGTCTCGGTGATGTCAGGCTCCGTCTCCAGGACAAAGCGCTCTTCAGGGTGCAGCGGCGTGAGGTCTTCGAAGGCGTTAACCTCGTGGGCACGCTTGGGGTCGCCACCATTGATCGCGTCCACACGCAGGAGCGCGAAGAACTTCTCCTGCTCCTGCGGGGCGCGGATGGGGCCCCTGAGGACCATGCCGGTGCGGAGCGCGCCGGATCGGATCTGCGAGGGCGAGACGTAGATGTCGTCCTGCCCTGCGAGGTAGCTGTCCTGCGAGCTGCGGAGGAAGCCGTAGCCCTCGTTGGCGACGACGAGGGTGCCCTCGCCGAAGATGAGCCCGCCGGATTCGGCGCGGCCCTTGAGCATGCGGTAGATGAGCTCGACGCGCGGGACCTGATGGAAGTCCTCGAGCCCCTCGGACTCTGCGAGCTCGTGCAGCTCGTCGAGCTTGAGCTTCTGCAGCACGTCCATGTGCAGGGCCTTCTTCTCCGCGGCCTTGTACTTGGCGTCGGTGAACTTCTTGGACAGCTCCTCGGCGTCGCGCTGGATGTCCTCTTCCCTGGGGAGCAGGTGCGCCGGGACGCTGGTGGCGAAGAAGCCGCCGCCCTTGCTCGACTGGCCGCCGGCGCCCTTCTTGCGCTTTTTCTTGTTGCGGCGCGACTTGTTGTTCTGCTGGCCGCCCTGCTGCTGGTTGCGCTGCTGGTTGCCGCCCTGGCGGTTGCCGGAGCGCTGCTGGCGCGAGCCGCCCTCGCTGGAGCCACCGCCCTGCTGCTGCCCCTCCGGGGCCGGCTTGGGCGCCGGTTTCTCAGAAGCCGCGGGCTTCTCCGCGCTGGCGGCGCGCTTGCGGGTCCTGGCGGGCTTGGGCTGATCTTCGACGGCGCTGGATGTCTTCGCCATGTGCGATTACTTCCTGAAAGTGAAAAGAGAGGTGGATCTGTCGTGTTCGTTTGTTGGTGCGGCGCGGGAGAGCAGGGCCTTGGCCATGCATGAGCAGCGCCGTGGATCCCGGATCGGGATCGCGTGTGCATCAAGCCTGTCAACAGGGTCCCATCCGATGGCGCCGCCAATCCTCAGGCGGTCGATGAACATCGGGTTGGATCAGAGGTCGTCGGGCGGGGCGTCCCGCCTGAAATCGTTGAATCGTCCGGCGGCCCGGCGTTCGATGCCGTTCCATCCGCGGGCGTTCAACGTGCGTTCAACTGTAGGTCGCTGAATCGCCGCTCGCAAACGCTGCGGGAATATGCCGGTGTTGGCTGTGAATCCGAGCGATCCCGGCTGTGGATAAGCAATGGCTCAGGACCGCTGGGCCTGGCGGATCTGCTCGAAGACCTCGCCGACCTGTTTCTCCAGATCGGCCAGATCGCCGGTGTTATTGACGACAAAGTCGGAGCCGGCGATTTTCGCCTCCAGCGGCCACTGATTCGACTGCCGGCGCTCCAGCTCGTCCTCGTCCCAGCCCCTGGTGGTCATGACCCGCAGCAGCCTGGCGTCCTCAGGGGTGTCCACGAAGATCACCGCGTCGCAGGACTCGTCCATGTCCGCCTCGAAGAGCAGCGGCACGTCGAGGACGACCGCCGGGATCTTCGCAGGGTCAGCGCCGCGGATCGCGTCGCGCTGCATCCGGATGACCCGGGGGTGGATCAGCGATTCCAGGCGCTGCAGTTCTTCGTCGTCCTGGAAGACGATCCGCGCGACCGCGGCCCGGTCGATCAGGCCGTCCTCACCAAGGACGGCGTCCCCCCACCACGAGACGATCTCCTCCTGCACCCCTGGCTCGTCGAGCAGCGCCTTGGCCTGCGCGTCGGCGTCGAGGACGAGGCACCCCAGCTTGCGGAGCATCGACGAGACGGTGGACTTGCCGGAGCCGACACCGCCGGCGATGCCGATGACGGTGACCCGGTCGTCTGCAGCCGCGTGCCCATTGGGGTTCGTGTCGTTCATGGCGGGATCGTATGTCGCCTTCATGCCTGCTGGAAGGCGAAAAACAGACAGGCGGGCCCTGGTAAGGCCCGCCTGCTGCGGAGAACGTGAATTGGTCCCATTGCGTGATGGGCAGCTGCTCGGCTCAGCGTTTGCGGCGGAGACCAGCGACGCCGGCCATCGCGAAGATCGCGCCAGCGCCGGGGGTGGGCGTGATGGAGATGTTGTCCACGCCGAAGTCGAAGTTGGTGAAGCCGAAGAAGAAGCCGGGGACGTACGTCGTGAAGACGATCTCATCGACGTCCGCCATGACGTCGGCGAAGGTCACGCCGACCGGGAGGATGGGCTCGAAGGTGTTGGGATCCTCATCGCCGTAACCGCCCCAGCCAGCCGGGAGTGTCGCGGAGGTGGGGTCGTCGATGGATGTACCCAGGGTCGTCCATTCCATGCCGGAGGTCAGGACGCCGAGCGAGGTCCAGACGCTGGTCCAGGGGTAGCCGTTCTGGGCGAGGTCGTAGCTGCGGAACTCGACGACGAGCTCGCGCGGGACATCACCGATGAACTGGTCCCAGATCCTGGTGACCTCGATGTCGAGGCTGATGTCCACAGGGCCCTTGGCGCTGTAGTCGCCGATGAACGCGGCGTTGCTGGAGTTCGAGATGTTCACGCCGAAGGTGTCGATCTGGAAGTGCGAGAGGAACTCGTCGGGGTTGCCGCCGGTGTTCTCGATGGTGACGGAGTTCTGGATGGACCAGCCCTCTGGGCCGTTGTCGAACCCGACGACGGTCGCGGCGGCGTTGCCTGCGAGACAGGCCGCGCCGAGGAGGCCGATGGCCCTGGTGCAGTAGTTCATGGTGTTTTCCTTCCTCTTCCTGTTGCCCGCCGGGCGCTCGCGAAACGCCGCCTGGGGAATCTGCCGATGCCGGCACATCGCCTGCATCTCGTTGAAAATGCAGAATAGAGAAATGCCGAGAAGTGTCAAGGCAGTTTCCGGGAAACTTTTTTATTTCTCCGGTTCCCGCGTGCCCCGCGTGCCGATCCTTGCTACCGTAGAGCCATCGCTGGGGGGTTTCCCCGCCCTGATTCCCTGGAAACAGCCCCTGCGACCCCCTGGGAGCACATTCGTTGGCAGATCCGACCACCACATCCCAGCCAGCCGCGGAGCATTCCTCCAGAGATGGGGCAGAGCTGCAGGCCAGGATCATCCGAACAGGCGAGGATCTGCTGGCAGGGCTCTCGAACGCTGTCGGGACACTCTCCGCCTCCAGGTCCGGACCGCAGGCCTTTGCACGGCAGATCGGGATCGACAAGGTGCTCGCGAGCCGGGTGCTCAAGACGATCCGCAGCGAAGACCCCCTCGCGGCGATCCACCGCTCGCCTGGCCCTGAACCCCTGAAGCGGCTGATCAAGGCGATGGCCAAGGCTGGCGCGGACCCCTCGGCCCTCGAAGCCGCAGGCCTGGCGGTCGAGCGGTTCGAGTCGCTCATCCGCGACGACGTCGGCGACCGCGGCTCGCTCGACGCGATCGTCAGCGTGTGGGTCCCTGAGGCGCGCAAGGAGTTCGAGCTCCGGCGCAAGCAGTCGCTCTACAAGGCGCTGAGCCACCTCAAGGGCGCACAGGCGGAGACCACGATGGCGACGGTCTTCCTGTACCCCAGCGCGACCGACGCGGACCGCGTCGATGTGGTCTGGATCACCGGCGTCTTCGGATTGCACCGCCTCCGCCCTGACGTGTCGGTCCGATTCGCGACACGCAGCGTGGGAGGCGCTACCGATGGGCGCGAGCCGATGACGCTTGATGGCGCGCCGATCGGCTCCAGCGCGAACCTGATCCTCCGCGAGTTCTGCAGCGACCCCGCCCCCTCGCTGGATGTCTCGCAGACCGAGACCGCGGTGCAGTACCTGCTCGATGGCAACAGCTTCGGGCCCCGCAGCGCCGTGGACATCGTCTTCGGAGAGGTCAACCGCGCCGACATCCCCCGCTTCGCAGGCAAGGACCCCAACCGCAAGGGGTTCGTCTTCGCGGAGGTCACCGTCTCCTGCAAGGCGATGCAGTTCGATGCGCTCATCCACCAGGACCTGCTCGGCGCGACCGATCCATCGCTCCGGCTTTACGACACCTCCTTCGAAGGCGTCGCGGACCCCAACGATCCGGGGCGCGACATCGACCGCCTCGACCTGCTGGAGACGATCGAGCCGCTGGGCGCCGGGATCGACCGGTGCAGGTCCACCGTCGTGCGCCGCTACAGCGCGATGCTCGAGCACGTCTGTAGCAAGATGGGCTGGGACGCGGACGCCTTCCGCGCCTTCCGCACGACGATCGATTACCCCCTCTACGGCTCGCAGGTCGCGATGACCTTCGACCGACCAGCAAAGCGCTGACCAGCCGGGTACAACGCCAGGATGCCGAGCGACATCGACACCATCACCCTGCGCTTCCGCGCTGCGCTGGACGCGGCGGACTGGCCATCGCTCATCGCGTTGCTCGACCCGGCGTGCGTCTATCTCTTCCGAGGAGGGCAGATGACCGGGGTCGACGAGATCGTCGCCTCCTACCGGACGATCGACGAGTGGGTGCGCGCGACGTTCGACTCCGTTCGTTACGAGAGTAGCCACGAGGTCGAGTCGGGAACCGCCGCCCTGATCTCCTTCCGCGACCTGATCGACCACGGCCAGCACCACCTCGACCACCGCTGCCAGCAGCGGATCGAGATCAACAGCGAGGGCCTGATCTGCACGATCACGCACATCGACCTGGAAGGCGAGCCGGAGAAGGCCGCCCGGTTCAACGCGGCGTGCGGTGTGCAGAAGCCGGGGTGAGGGCGGCTGTCTCGCCCTGCTGATCCTGAGCCATGACAGCCGATTGACCCTCGCCACACGCCCAAAATCAGGATACGATGAACCCGGAAGCCGCCTGCTGGCGTAAGACCAGTGTCTTTGGCGGCCTTCCACCGCTGCGGGTGTAGTTCAGCGGTAGAACGTCAGCTTCCCAAGCTGAATGTCGCCGGTTCGATTCCGGTCACCCGCTTTGCTCCGATCCCGGGGATGCCGCAATCCAGCGCGCTGAACCGGCCGGGAGTCGATCCGGAGCTGCTTCGGGGGGGCTCAAACCAGTCCTGCCGACTGTTTTTTTCGAGCACCCGGCGTCAGCCCAAGGAACGCACGACGGATGGCGATTGTCACTCTGATCAACCCGGACAACACCAGCGAGATGGTCCGTCTGTACGACCGCCCGCTCACGCTGGGGCGCCACCCGGACAACGACGTGGTCGTCGTCGATGATCTCGCGAGCCGCTTCCACTGCGTCGTCGAGCCGATCGAGGGGGCTGAGAGCGCGTACCGGGTCCGCGACCTGGGCTCGCGCAACGGCACCAAGGTCAACAAGGAACGCGTCAAGTCCGCCGACCTGCAGCTCAACGATGTCATCAGCATCGGTGGCAAGCGGTTCGTCGTGAAGGTGATGTCGGCGCAATCGATCGCCAAGGGACCAGCCCCTGCCGCCAAGACGCCCGCCGCTGCGGAGACGGTCACCGGCGAATCGCTGCGCCCTCGCGGCATCCAGTTCCGCGAGCCGGAGACGATCGTCGAGGAGCCGATCGAGGTCCACGAGGACGGCACGCCGGTCGAGGAGACCGCGGCGAGGAAGAAGCAACCGCGCCAGAAGGCCGCGAAGGCGCCCAAGCTCACCGGCGTCGCGCTGCCCAAGTGGGCGCAGGTGTTCCGCGAGATCGTCGAGGTGCTGCCGCCCAAGTCCAGCGCGGACATCCCGATCACCATGATCAACTCGCGCGGCGAGTCCACCGAGGCGCTCGCCGGCAACAGCGCCGGCTCCGTCGCGACCAGGCTCATCCTGCTCGCTGCGACCAAGTCGCGCGCGACCGACATCCACATCGAGCCCAAGGGCGACGCCTACGGCATCCGCATCCGCGTGGACGGACAGATGGTCCGCCTGTCCGACGTCCCCAACGAGGTGGGCGTGCTGGTGCTTGGCATCATCCGCGCCGCGTGCCTGATGAAGACCGCGGCGCGCGACGCGGTTCAGGATGGGCACTTCGCGACGCGCGTGCAGGAGCGCCGGGTCGATTACCGCTCCAGTTTCACCCCCTCGGTGCATGGGCAGAAGCTCGTCGTCCGCGTGCTCGACGAGATGAACTCGCCGCACAGCCTGCGCGAGATGCAGCTCGCCCCCTACATGCTCGAGCGGATGTCCGCGGTCTGCGAGCAGACGCAGGGGATGATCCTCGTCTGCGGCCCCACCGGCTCCGGCAAGACGACCACGCTCTACAACGCGATGCGCTCGATCGACCGCGAGCACCGCAACGTGATCACCATCGAAGACCCGGTCGAGTACTACCTCGAGGGCGTCACGCAGATCCCTGCGGACAACGACCGGGGCCACTCCTTCGGCGAGCTGCTCCGCTCTGTGCTGCGGCAGGATCCTGACGTGATACTCGTCGGCGAGATCCGCGACGACGAGACCGCCAGGACCGGCATGCGCGCCGCGATGACCGGCCACCTCGTCTTCAGCACCGTCCACGCCAAGGACACGATCGGCGCGGTCTTCCGCCTGCTCGATCTGGGTGTCGAGCCCTACCTCGTCGCCAACTCGCTCGACCTCGTCCTCGCGCAGCGGCTGCTGCGTGTGCTGTGCCCCGACTGCAAGCAGGCGACGACGCTCAAGCCTGGCCAGGCGAACCGCATGGGGCGTTACGCGCAGGGCGTCTCGAAGGTGTACACGCCGGTCGGCTGCAAGAAGTGCCTCAACACCGGCTTCTGGGGCAGGCAGGCGGCGTTCGAGATGCTCGCCTTCACCGACGAGCTGCGCGACGTGGTCCTGAACACCCCCACCATCTCCACGATGAAGGCGGTGATCGAGCAGGGGCTCTTCACGTCGCTGGCGCAGTCAGGCTTCCGCTTCGCCTGCGAGGGCGTGACCTCGATGGAAGAGGTTGACCGCGTGATGGGCAGCTGATCGCGCCCCTGATCCTCAGACATTCAATCAGTGGTGCAGGGCCGGCTCGCCGAAGACTTCCTGCTGCCAGAGCAGCGGCTTGTCCTCGTCATCGAGCAGCCTGAAGCGCAGCATCGCCAGCGCCGCCTGCGCCGAGCGTCGGCGCACCAGATCGCGGTCCCCGGTGAAGCGGAACCGGCGCACCTGCGTGCTGATGAGCCCCTCCGCGATCCGCGACGAGCGCGCGATGAAGACCGTCCCGACCGGCTTGTCGTCGCTGCCCCCATCAGGGCCTGCGATCCCGGTGATCGCCAGCGCGTGGTCCGCGCCGCCCTCCGGCGCTGCGAGCATCGCGCCCTCCGCCATCGCCCTGGCGACCGGCTCGCTGACAGCGCCGAACTTGTCCAGCGTCACCTGCGGCACGCGCACGCACGCCTCCTTCATCGCGTTGGAGTACGTCACCCAGCCGCCGGTGTAGACCTCGGAGGAACCGGGGATCGCGGTGATCATCGATCCGAGCAGCCCTCCGGTGCAGGACTCGACTGTCGCGATCTTCGCGCCGCGTTCCCTGCACATCCCGACGACGACCTCGCACAGCGACGCCTCGCCCTCGCTGAAGATGTACGAGCCCATCGCGTCGGTGATCTGCCCTGCAGCCTGCTCGACCGCGGCCTGCGTTTCGTCCGGCTCGCCCTCGGCGCGGACGCGGAACCGCACGTCCACGCCATCGGACGTGAGCCCAACCAGCGGCGAGACATCGCGCGCCAGCAGCTCGTGGCAGCGCTCCGCGATCGCGGATTCTCCGAGCCCGAACGTGTTGATGAACCGCGTGCGCACGTGCCCGCTCGGATTGTCGATGCCGGGCGCGACGGCGCTGGTGAACATCGGGCGCATCTCGCGAGGCGGTCCAGGCAGGCAGTAGATATCGGTGGGCGCAGCGCCAACGCTGAGCCGGGCGTGGATGCCAGGCGCGGTGCCGTTGGGGTTGTGGATGAGCGTCGCGGTGACCGGGCGCATCGCCTGGACGCGGTTCGTCTCCGGCAGCGGCCTGGCGAGCCTGGCAGAGAATTCCTCCAGCCAACCGATCGCCTCGCGGTCCTCGACGAGTTCCTCGCCCATCGCCTGCGCGAGCGCCTGCCTGGTGCAGTCGTCGGGGGTGGGCCCCAGCCCACCGGTGCAGATGATCAGGGGCACGCTCTGCGCCAGCCGCTCGAAGAGCGCCGCGATCGCGTGCTGATCGTCGGGGACCGTGACGTGCTCGATGGTGACAACGCCCAGCTCGACGAGCTGCGTCGCGATCCAGGCGCTGTTCGTGTCGGTGTTCTGACCCAGCGTGATCTCATCGCCGATCGCGCAGATCGCCGCGCGGTCGTGCGTCGGCGCGTTGGAGTCCTTGGGGCTCATCGGCATCAAGATATTGCGGATCGGAACGCGGCGCCGAGCGGCGGTCGGTCGGGGTTACTCGATCTCGCAGGGGCTGCCATCGCCGATGCCGTCGCCGATGTTGTGCAGGGAGATGGAATTGACTGTCCCAGCGCTGCCCAGCGGTTTGCCGGCCAGGACGACGACGCGGTCGCCCCGCTTGCCGAGCCCGTTCTCCAGCACGTACTTATCGACGAGCGGATCGAAGTCGGAGCGGTGCTCGGGCGCTACCTTGCGGAGGATCGGCGTCACGCTGGCGAAGAGCGCCATCCGCGCCGCGACCCTTGGCTCGGTCGTGAACGCGAGGATCTCTCGCTGGATCCCGATCTGGCTCAGCAGCGCCGCGGCGTCACCGGACTGCGACCACACCGCGACGATCTTCGCGGCTGAATCGTGGACGACATAGAACGCGCCGTGCGCCAGCGCCGAGAGCCTGTTGCGCGACTCGACGAGCTTCGCAGCGGTCCTCGGCTGGCGCCTGGGCGACATCAGCACGTTCCGTTCTGTTTCGATGGCGATGCGGCGCATGGTGTCCACCGCGAGATCGCCGTGCTTGCCGACCGCGGTCTCGCCTGAGAGCATCACGACGTCCGCCCCGTCATAGATCGCGTTGGCGACGTCGCTCACCTCCGCCCTCGTCGGCGCGGCGTTGTCGATCATGGATTCGAGCATCTGCGTCGCGACGATCACCGGCTTGCCGTACGCGTGCGCCCTGGAGATCAGGTGCTTCTGCGTCGCAGGCACGTGCGCGAGGTCCATCTCCACGCCCAGATCGCCCCGGGCGACCATGAGCATGTCCGTCTCGTGCAGGATCGCGTCGATGTTCTCCACCGCCTGCGGCTTCTCAATCTTGCTGATCACCGGGATCTTCGCAACCGCGGAGTTGCAGCGGTCCATCGTGGTCGCCTCAGCGCCGGTGAGTTCTGTCAGCTTGTTCTGCAGCAGCCGCACGTCTTCTGCGGTGCGCACGAACGAGAGCGCGAGGTAATCGAGACCGTTCTTGACCGCCCAGTCCACGCATTCCCAGTCCTGCTCGGTGATCGCCGGCGCGCTGATGTCGCTGTCCGGGAGGTTGATCCCCTTGCCGGTCGAGACCATGCCCCCCACTGTCACGCGGCACCGCAAGCCGCGGGCGCCGCCTCCCAGGTCATCGATGCCGACCGCGAGCATGCGGATCGCGCCGTCGTTGACGAGCACGCGGTGGCCTGCCTGCACCTCGTCGATGAGCGGCGCGTAGCTGCACGGCAGCACGACCGCCTCGTCGTGGATCAGTCCCTTGAAGGTATCGCTGATGATGATGTCGAAGCCAGCGAGGACCTCGACGCCCTCGCCTGGGAGTTTCCCGACGCGGATCTTGGGGCCCTGCAGGTCGCCGACGACCGCGAGGGAGATCCCGGTCTGCTCACTGAGATCGCGGATCATCTTGAGCCGCTTGCCGTGGCTCTCGAAATCGCCGTGGGAGAAGTTCAGGCGGAAGGCCCTGGCGCCGTTCTCGAGCAGGCGCATGAGGGCCTCCTCGGAATCGGTGGCCGGCCCAAGGGTGGCGAGGATCTTGGTGAGGCTGGTTTTGGCGATGTGGGTGTCTGCCATCCGTGAATCGGCCTGTCCTGGTGCTCCCTGGCGGACTTCCTGAGGGTGATCGGCGTGTTCCGCGAGCGTCTGCATCACTGAAGTCATACCGTGGTATCGGGCATCGGACGACCTTTGCCCTGCAAAGTGGCCCCAGATTCGATGCTCCGGAGGCGATTTCGTCACGATCCGCCGCCTGAACCCTGCACCCAACACCACCCACCGAGGATGACCCTGTGACCGCCACCACCAAGTCCCCTGTCGCGATCGTCACCGGCGCCGGCTCTGGCGTGGGCCGCGCCGTCGCGCTCCAACTCGCCGATCGGGGCTACCGCCTCGCGCTGGCCGGCCGCAGGAAGAACGTCCTGCAGGAGACAGCCGACGCCGCCAGGGGCGCTTCGGACAACCTGCACGCCGTCATCCCGGCGGACATTGGTGACCCCCGCGCAGTCCGCGCGCTGATCGATGAGGCACTGACCAGGTTCGGCCGCGTCGATGCCCTCATCAACAACGCCGCGATCGTCGAGATGACCACGCTCGATGAGGCGGACCACGAGCAGATGACGCGGATGCTCAAGATCAACACCGTGGGGCCTGCTGCTGCGATCTACGCGCTGTGGCCGGTGTTCCGATCGCAGGGATCCGGCGTCGTGGTCAACACCTCGTCGATGGGGACGCTCAGCCCTTACCCGGGGCTGGCCGCGTACGCCGCGAGCAAGTGCGCGCTGGAATCGCTCGCCAGGAGCATCGCCAACGAGGCAGGCGACGCCGACATCCGCGCGTACAACGTCGCGCCAGGAGCGATCGAGACCGCGATGCTCCGCAGCATCATCACCGAGGAGCAGTTCCCGTCTGCCGCGTGCCTGACCCCTGAATCGGTGGCGGAGGTCATCGTGGACCTCGTCACCGGCGATCGCGCCGAAGAGAACGGCGCGACGATCCGCATGCCCAACGAGGCCACCGCGCCGGCCAGGTAACCCAGGGCGAGCGACAATGCTGAATCTGTCACCCGGCAGGCTCCGAATGCATCCAAGAGACAGATCCTCCCAACCCTCTTCACCACCAACACAGGAGCTTCTGCCATGCCAGCCACCGACGCCCAGAACGCACGAATCATCGAGGCCCTCACCGCCGCCTACTGGGGCGAACTCGAAACGGTGATGAACTACATCGCCAACAGCGAGCACCTCGACGGCATCCGCGCCAAGCACATCAAGACCGCCCTCGCGGAAGATGTCGCGGAAGAACTGAGCCACGCGCAGCTCCTCGCCAAGCGCATCAAGACGCTGGGGGGCGCCATCCCAGGCTCGAAGGGCTTCACCGCCAGCCAGTCCAGCCTCCAGCCTCCCACCGACACGACCGACGTGCTCGCTGTTGTCCAGGGCGTGATCGACGCCGAGCGGTCCGCGATCGAGGCGTACGAGCGGGTCATCGAGGCCAGCCAGGGCGTGGACCCTGTGACGGAGGACCTGGCGATCACGATCATGGGCGACGAGCAGGAGCACCTGCGCGAGTTCACCGGCTTCCTCCGGGAGTTCCAGGCCGCTGTCGTCTGACCCGGCCTGGACCCACCCCCTCTCGCCTGAACCCCACCGCTGCGGTATTCTCTGCCCATGCCGATTCGGGACGAGGACATTCTGATCATCGAGACGCCCCAGCAGACGCTCGCCGAGAGCGTGTACCTGCCGGAGATCGTCCGTGGCCTGGGCACCACCCTCCGCCACATGGTCACCAGCTGGGGCCAGGGCAAGACCAGCCGGACGATGCAGTACCCCGAGCAGCGGCGTGAGGACATGCCGGTCGACAAGGGCGGCCAGTACGAGGGCAACTTCCGCGGCGTCCACCGCCTCAATCGCGACGACGCGGGCCGGGTGAAGTGCGTCGCGTGCATGATGTGCCCGACCATCTGCCCCGCCAACTGCATCCACGTCGTCGCGGAGGAATCCCCCTGGGACGACCGCGAGAAGTACCCCCAGCAGTTCGAGATCGACGAGCTCCGCTGCATCTACTGCGGCATGTGCGAGGAAGCCTGCCCGGTCGATGCGATCGAGCTGACCCCCGAGTACGACCTCGTGGGCGTGACGCGCAACGAGATGATCTTCGACAAGGAGAAGCTCCTGTCGATCTACGACGCGACGATCGAACGCAAGCCGATGTGATCGGTGGGCGCCCCAGGGTCATTTCACGACCATTTCTCGGATGCCCCAGGTGATTACGCGCAGTCGCGACCGACGTACCCCCGCGAACTCTTCGACTGGCTGCGAACCATCGCGCCGAACGCGACAACCGTCTGGGACTGCGCCACCGGCAACGGTCAAGCAGCGGTGGAGCTGGCGCAGCGCTTCGACCGCGTGATCGCTACCGACGCGAGCGCGAACCAACTGGAACACGCGGCGCCCGCTGCAAACATCGAGTACCGCGTCGCGACGGCGGAGGACTCCGGGATCGACGATCACAGCGTCGGGCTCGTGACGATCGCCCAGGCGCTGCACTGGTTCGACTTCGACCGCTTCTGGGATGAGGTCCGCCGTGTGCTGCAGCCTGGAGGCGTCGTGTGCGCCTGGTGCTATGGGTTGCACGAGATCGAGCCGCCGATCGACGCGGTCATCGAGCGGTTCTACCGCGGCCCGGTCGATCCCTACTGGCCGCCGCAACGCGACCACGTCGATGCGCTGTACGCGACGATCCCCTTCCCTTTCGAACGCATCGAGGCGCCTCGCATCGGGATGACGCTGCGATGGACGGTCGAGCAGTGCCTGGCGTACCTGCGGACATGGTCGGCGTCGAAACGGTCCGCGGCGGACCGTGGCGAAGACCCGGTGGCGATGATCGAAGATGAACTGCGCGCGGTCTGGGGACCGGGTGCGGTGAAGCTGGTCCGCTGGCCGGTTGGGGTGCTGGCGGGGCGGGTCAGCCGCTGACCGAAAGCCCTTGTAGGTCCGCGACGAACCCCTCTGCCGCACGCCGCACGC
>CAYGNN010000015.1:0-26854 GCA_964351165.1 uncultured Phycisphaeraceae bacterium | reverse complement strand
CCTCGCCGAAGTGCGTGTTCGTGATCGCCAGCACCACCGCCGCGATCAACGCGCCGGCGCTCATGATGACGTAGAACTTCCACCCCAACGCGCCCGGACGCGAGAGCGAATCTCCGACACCGACCGCGCCGGCGCGCCACTGCTCCAGCCGCTCGCTCGGCGATTTCTTCGCCTTCTTCGGTTGCTCAGGCTCCGGTTCCTGCTCCGGTTCGACGTCATCCGATCCGGAATCAGAAGAAGCACCCTCCGCCTTCGCGACATCAGGCTCAGGGGCTGGGTCCGGTTCAGGCTCCTCAGAAACCTCGTACGGCGCTACGTCGTCATCGACCGACGCCGCCTTCTCTTCGGCATCGTCCATGCCGTCGTACCGTTCCGGCTCATCCGGAGCGCTGTCGTCAGTCTTCTTGTCGATCTCGTCACTCAATCGCGCCACCGCCGGTCTGCTTCGTCTTCACCCGCCGCTTCCGCGTCTGCACGTGCAAACCGGAATGCAGGAAGAACTCCAGGATCTCGTGCCCCGGCTCGACACGCAGGTCGCTCGCCGCGGCGTCGCGTTCGATCATCCGCCGCGGCGCGATGCCGCTCATCCAGGCGCCGCCCATCGCGACCAGCGTCGGGAAGTCCAACGCCCCTCGATCGACGCACGCGACCTCCGCCGTCGCCGCAACCATGATTCGGAATCCGTCAGCGCCGCGTTCAATCGCCTGCGAAGTGCCGAGCCTGTCGAGGCTGTCCAGCCGCCGCAGCGCCGCGCCAACCACCAGCTCATCCACTTCCTCGATCGCCCGCACCTTCGCGCCGACATCGCCGGTCAGCGAGGCCACCGCAGGGGTGCGCACGTGCGCGACGACCAGCTCGTACCGGTCCAGCGCCCCGGCGATCGCCTCGCCCAGGCTGCACAGATCATCACCCATCGGCGCCGGGACCCGATCAAGCCCGATCAGCTTCCCTGCGCCCACCGCGTGCTCGGCGCTCCCGACCATCGCGCCGCGCATCGCGAAGGTCTCCGCGAACTGATGCCCATGCGTCAGCGCAGGGCCGCCGCCCCAGACCCACGCGACATCCACCGGCGCCTCGCCGGCGCTCAGCCGCGCCTTGTTCACTTCAGATTGCTCCAGCGCCTCCGCGCCGATCTCGATCAGCCGGGCGATCGCGGACGACTCTCGGTCGCCAGGAACGCCGTCGCGCCACTGCTCGCCGATCAGATCGATGGGCAGCGCCGTGATCACCGGCTCTTCAGCCGCACCGCCGGATTCGATCAGCACGCACCCGGTCGGATCGACCGCTGTCGCGCGGAACCGCGATGCGAGATCAGGCGCCCTCGCCGACCACGCCTCGACCAACTCCGTCACGAGCGCCCGCGACTCCGGCGTATCGAGCGAGCGCACCGTCGGCGACTGCACGATCTCGTCCGGCGCGGACAGGAACGTCAGCCGCCACACCCGGTCGCCAGGATCGACCTCGATCCCGCGCGCCAGCGCCGTCAGCGGGCCGGCCGCCGGATCAACTTCTCTCGGGTCGCACCCCAAAAGCGACAGGACGGCGGACGAGGGTGTGGGCCGCATCCCGGTGGGGGATGCAGCGCACATCCCGACCCGGCCGGCCTGCGCGATGACATCAATGTTCGGCGTGTTCGCCGCCTCGAGCGGCGTCATCCCGTTGAGTTCAACGATCGACTCGTCGATGGCGCCTTCCAGAATGATCAGCGCGTACTGCATCCCAACAGGATACAGCGAATTGCCCCGTCACCCCGGCCGGAGCCAGCAAGGGTCCTGTCAAAGGGCGTGTCACCCGCCGATCGCGCCGGTCTGCTCGGCAACCCACGCTGTCAGCGTGTCCAGCGCCTTGGGATCGATGGTCGTCTCGATCACGCCGTACTCCGCAGGGAGCCCGGTGTTGGCAGGCTGCAGCATGTGGTTGAGCCGCTCCAGCACCACGATCGTGACATCCTCGTTGCCGCCAGACTTCAGGGCCTGCTCGATCATCGCCATGTTCACCTCGGCGTCGATCTGCAGGTCCAGCGTGCCGCCGATCGCCAGGGTCGGGCATTGCACCTGCTGGTACGCCGTCGCAGGGTTGTACGCCAGGTAGTGGCGGAACCAGGGCGTCAGCAGCTGCTGCACCTGCGCCGCGACCTGCTCGCCCACATCAGGAACCTGCGAGCGCTGCTCCGGCGGGTACATCGCCAGATACGCCTCAGCGATCCTCGCACGGAGCTCCCACTGGACATCCGTCTCATCCGCACGGCCCATCACGATCCGGTGCGCCGCCTGCGTGGCGATGACCGCCTCCTGGATCTGCGAAGCAGGCATCCCGATCGCGCCCAGGATCCGCTGCGACTGCTCGGTCACGAGCTCATGGCCAGGCATCCCGGCGCTGGCCAGCAGCGCGAGGAACGAAACATCGCTGTTGTTCGAAGCCGCGATCGCGCCGACCACGCCGCCCTCGCTGTGGCCGATGATGCCGATGTTGCCGCTGTCGATCTCCGCCTGACCCTGCAGGTAGGCGACCATCGCCTTCGCGTCACGCGCCAGCTCCGAATCGGTCGTCTGGATCAGGTCGCCGGTCGAAGAGCCGACACCGCGGTCATCGCAGCGCAGCGTCGCCACACCGGCGCGGGCCAGCGCATCAGCGATCACCGCAAACGGCTTGTGACCGAACATCGACTCATCCCGGTCCTGGGGACCCGAGCCAGTCAGCAGCACGGCGCAAGGGAAGGGGCCATCGCCCTCAGGGATCGTCAGCGTGCCGCCCAGCGCCACGCCAGCGTCATCGATCTGGATCGTCAGGCCTCGTGTTGTGTAAGGGAGATCACCCTTGGGGGTCTGCGGACGCAGCACCTCGCCGGAATCACCCAGCGCGACAACGCGCTCGAGCGTGAACGGGAACTCGTTCTCGCCCTGCGTCATCGTCCCCTTGACCACCTTGCCGTCAGGGGACAGCCGGCCCTCGAAGACCGCGTCGGTGGGCGGCGGGACAACCAGACGCACCTGCCGCGAGGCGAAGACCGCCTCGCCCAGCGCGAGGTTCTCGACGTTCTGGAAGGGGATCGAGATCACGCCGGCAAGCTCGCCGTTCTCGTCGGGGGTCAGCCCGACATTGAATGTCAGCGAAGCGCCGTTCATCTCGAACCGGCCGACCCACTGCTGCTCGAGCTCCTCAGCAGGCTGCGCCGTCGCCGGCGCGATGCCGAGCAGCGTCAGGATCGTCAGAGCAAGCGTCAGGGCGATGAAACGGGTGCTGAACGCCATGGCGTTCTCCTTGTCTATCTATATGAAGGGTGGGTCCGGCACACTCGCGCCGAGCCCGTGGGACACCTCTTCTATCGGTCGCTCGCCCGCACGATCCAACCCAGTCCGCATCGCAAGGCAAAAAAACGCCGAGAACGCTCGCCGCTCGCGCCAACCGTGAAGTTATCGGGCAATCCGATTCAACCGCTGGGCGCCAGCGTCTCCATCGCCGCCGAGGCCTCGAAGCACGACGCCACGCGGAGCATGTCCACCTCGCCGAACGCAGGGCACAAGAGCTGCACCCCGACCGGCAGCCGCTTGCCATCGACCTCCGCGAACCCCGCCGGGACCGAAACCCCAGGGATCCCCGCCAGGTTCGCGGTCACCGTGAAGATGTCTTCGAGGTACAGCGCCAGCGGATCGTTGATCTTCTCGCCGATCTTGAAGGCCGGCGTCGGCGTCGAGGGCAGCAGCACCGCGTGCACGCCTGGGCCGCCGCCTTCGCTGCTGAAGACCGCGTCGAAGTCGCCCTTGATGAGCCGGCGCGCCTTGAGCGCCGTGTTGTAGTACGCGTCGTAGTACCCGCTGCTGAGCGCATAGGTCCCGAGCATGATCCGCCGGCGCACCTCCGCGCCGAACCCCTCCGCCCTGCTGCGCGAGTACAGCGTCTCCAGGTCCTCGCCCTTGCTGATCTCGGCGCGCCTGCCGTACCGGATCCCGTCGTACCGCGCCAGGTTCGAAGACGCCTCCGCAGGCGCGACGATGTAGTACGCCGCGATCCCGTCCTTCATGTGCGGCAGGTCAACATCCACGATCGTCGCGCCCATCGAGCGCAGCCGCTCGACGGATTCCTCAAACACGCGCGCGACGTCCGGGTTGTTCTCATCGCTCCTAGCCTGCGCCGGAACGCCGATCCGCAGCCCCTCGACCGCGTTGCCCAGCCTTCCTGTAAACGAAGGCGTCTCGACGCGCGCCGACGTCGTATCGAGCGGATCCTCGCCGCAGATGACATCCAGCGTCAGCGCCGCGTCTTCCACCGTGCGCGTCATCGGGCCGATCTGATCGAGGCTGCTCGCAAACGCCACCAGCCCCCACCGCGACACGCGCCCGTACGTTGGTTTCACGCCGACGATCCCGCACAGCCCAGCAGGCTGCCGGATCGATCCGCCGGTATCCGAACCCAGCGCCATGGGGACCATCCCCGCCGCGACCGCCGCAGCAGAACCGCCCGACGACCCGCCGGGCGCCCGCTCGCTGTCCCAGGGGTTGCGCGAAGGCCCGAAGAACGAGTGCTCCGTCGAGGAGCCCATCGCGAACTCGTCCAGGTTCGTTTTTCCAACGATCACCGCGCCAGCGTCGATCAGCCGCTGCGCCGCGGTCGCCGTGAAGGGTGATTCGTACTCCTCCAGAATCTTGGAGCAGCACGTCGTCCTGCCCCATTCCAGGCAGATGTTGTCCTTGATCGCGACAGGCACCCCAGCCAGAGGCCCCACACGCTCAGCGCCCTCCGCAGCGATCCGTGCATCGATCGCCTTCGCATCCGCGACCGCCTGCTCGGTAAACACCTGCGTGAAGGCGTTGAGCGTCCCGTTGAGGTCCTCGATCCGCCCCAGGCAGCCTCGGACCGCCTCCTCGCTCGTCATCGAGCCGGACCGGATCGCATCGCGAATCGCCACCAATGTTCCGCAGGGTTCGTGCATGAGGGCCAATGTAACCATCGCCAGCACGCCGCATCCAACCTGACAGTGTCCTACACGTCCTTTTTTTCTCGCATTGCCTGTTGACCAGGCCCCGGACCTGCCCGGACAATACCCACGGATGCACCGCCGCCCCCACGCCATCTGGACCGCGCTCCTCCTGCTCATCGCAGGCGCGCTGTCCATCGGCGGCCCGATCGCCGTCCACCACCTCACCGGGCATCAGGGCGAAGCCGAGCACACCCACGTCTGCGGCGCCCATACCACCGACGCCGCACACTCGCTCCCCGCTGGCGATCCGTTCCCCGATCAGCACCAGAGCGACTGCCCTGAGTGCGATCTGCTGACGACCCTCGCCGTCGCCGACATCGCGTCCGCGACCGCCATCATCGAGTCCAACCAGGACCGGTCCGAGACCGTCCTGACACTCGCAGCGCCCTCGGCCAGCGCCGACCGCGCCCCGCGCTCATCCAGAGGCCCCCCAGCCGCCTGACGCCGAGCGCCCCTTTTCCCACAACCCAACCGTGTTGACCTGATCCGCCGGCATCGATCACCGATGCCGGATCGTCGCAGCCGTGCGCTGGACGCCCTGACGCGCCCCTTCCAAAGCGTACGGCCGCATAGCCGGAGCATCTCATATGTCTCGTGCACCTCGCCGAGCATTCACGCTCATCGAATTGCTCGTGGTCGTCGCTGTCATCTCGCTGCTGATCGGGATCCTGGTCCCAGCGATCGGCAGCGCCCGACGCACCGCCCAGGCGACCGCCGATCTCGCGAACATCCGTTCGATGGAGATCGCCTCGCTCGCCTGGTCCTTCGACCACGACGGAGCGCTGATCGACGTCGGCCTCGCCCACGGCGGTTCCCTCGCCAACGAAGAGGCCGCGTGGATCAACGTGCTCCGCGACTACGACGATGGGTTCATCTTCGCCCAGTCTCCAGGGGACAGCTCCCCCCACTGGTCGACCGAACTCGGCGGGAACGGCGTCCCCCTCGATGGGACCACCGATCAATTCCGCCGCACCAGCTACGGCGTCAACAACTACACGACTACCTTCGCGCCCTTCACGGCGTACAACCACCTCAACCGCATCGCCGCGCCATCGAAAACCATCCACTTCCTCCTCATGGCGGAAGAGGGCGAGTTCGCAGGCGCTGACCACCCGCACATCGAGAACTGGTACTCCAACCGAGGGCCGGAACTCACCGCCGCCAGAGCCGCATCGCAAGTCAAGATCGGCGCCTGGGGCGGACCCAAGGCAGCGGGTGATTCCGTCTCCAACTGGGGCTTCCTCGACGGCCACGCCGAGCAGCTCCGGTTCGAGGAGACCTTCACCGACTTCAACAACAACCTCTTCGACCCGTCCCTCTATGAGTGACACGTCGGAGATGCAGCCTGAAAGAGAGAGAACACCCATGCGCAACAGCATGATCATCATCCCGACCGCCATCATCGCCGCCCTCCCCGCCACGTCGCAGGCCGGCATCGAGAAAGAACCCCACTTCGACACCTACTTCTACGTCGAGGACGGCCGCATCAAGACCGGCGCCATCCTCGAAGAGGACGCCGGGACCGTCGGTGGCCCCGATCCCTTCATCGAGAACGTCCGCATCTTCGGCGCTGAGATGGGCGAGGAATTCCCCAACTTCGCCGACGAGCCGGGCTTCGACTCCGAGCAATCCCTCTTCCCAGGCGGCACAACCTCGCTCGGCTTCCGCATCATCGGCGCCCTGCAGGAGTGGGACGGCTCCGGCTTCGTCCCGACCGTCTCCACCATCGACATCGAGTACCTCGCCAACCCTGCGGCCACGACGCCCGCCGGCCCCACTGACATCGTCAACGGCTGCACCGCCGACTTCCTCCCCGACGGGACGTTCCACACCCACTTCGACTACACGCTGAACAACCCCTCGACCGGCATCTTCATGCTCGCGCTCTCCATGTACGCGCCAGGCTCCGATGTCGCCCCGAGCCACCCCTTCTACTACGTCTTCAACAACGGCCTCGATGAGAAGGACCACGAAGCCGCTATCGAGTTCGCCGAGGCGAACGTGCCCGCCCCAGGCGCCGGCGCGATCCTCGCCCTGACCGGCGCGCTCGCCGCGAGCCGCAGGAAGCGCTCCAACTGATCTGCCTGATCTGCAAAGACATCACCGGCGCCCCGCGAAAGCGGCGCGCCGGCCTTCAACACCAACGCCGACCGGAGACGACCCAATGATCAGCGCAACAACCCGCCTCGCACCGCTCGCGCTCGCCGCGAGCGCCGCCACCGCAACATTCGCAGGCGTCCATACGAGCGACATCATCCTCACCGTCGATGACAACGCCATCACGACAAACACCCAGGGCGACATGGGCCCCGAAGCCACCAACGTCTTCCTCACGGAACTCGACTTCATCGCAGGCTTCTGGAGCACCGCGAACCCAGGGTACGACTGCCTCCCGGGAACCTTCACACCAGGCAACGCGATCGGGTTCGTCATCGAAGACGCCGTCCGCGAGTGGGACGGCGCTGACTTCGACAACATCGCCGACGAGCAGATCTCCATCGAGTTCGGCCCCGCCGGACCGATCTTCTCGCCCCTCACCCCCGACACCGACGTCGTGGGATTCACCATCCCCATCCAATCCAACGGCGGCTGGCACAAGCACTACGACTACTACCTCGAAGCGCCGGCGGATGAAGGCGTCTACCTCCTCCGCATGCGTCTCACCTATACCGGTGGCCTCGACGATTCCGAACCCTTCTACCTCATCTTCAACCAGAGCCAGGACCCGATGGTCGTCAGCGACGCCTTCGAGTACGTCGAGACCGTGCTCCTCGCGCCGCCCTGCCCGGAAGACATCAACAGCGACACGATGATCGACACCGCCGACCTCGGCATCCTGATCGCCGCGTTCGGATCCAAAGACAGCGATGCGGACATCAACGGCGACGGCATCGTCGACACCGCCGACCTCGGCATCCTGATCGCCGCGTTCGGTCAGACCTGCGACTGATCATCGCCCAGCGACAACCCATCCGCCCCCGCTTGCCTTTGTCAGCCGGCGTTCTTCTCCTGCTCCACGAGCAACTCGAAGAGCGCCGGCATCTTCTTCTCCACGACATCGAGCCCCAGACGACCGCCGCGCTCCATCAGGATCGGCATCATCTCCACCGATTTCTTCCCGGTCGGAGAGCGGTAGAAAACTGTCAGCTCCTCGAGCTCTTCCGGGGTGAAGACCGTCGAGTAGATCTCGATCAGCCCAGGCTCGAAGTCCTCCCAGGCGATGTTCTCGTCGATCCACCGGATCATCACGTCCAGGTCGATGTCAATGCCGGCGTTCTGCATCTGCTCGACCTGCATCTCCATGAACTGCTTCATCGCAGGGACGAGCTGCTCCTCGACCTTCATCACCGCCATGAAGTCCCGCGCCGCGTCCTCCGCGGAGATCTGCGCGTGCGCCTCCACCTGCTGATCCGCGTGCAGCGACCCGGAGAGCCAGACCCCCGCGCACCCGACAGCAGCCAGCGGCAGCGCCCATCGCTTCGCATTCCTGTTCATCACCACTCCTCGTTGTTGTGTCGCAGTTGTGTCGCACGCAGGGCCACTTACGCCCCGCCACCACCATCGATCACCTTCGGGACTTTCACAAAGTCACCCTCAGAATCAGGCGACATCTTCAGGAGCGCCGAAGTCGGCAGCCCCTCCACCGGGACATCCTCGTCCAGCCGGTTCGCGTCATCGAAGGGGTGCGCCATCGGCTCGACCCCATCGACATCCAGCGCCCGCAGCCGATCGACGTACCCCAGCACCGACGCCAGCCGCGAAGCGCTTTCTGCGATCTCCGCATCCGAAAGCTCCAGCCGGGACAGCTTCGCCACCTTCCGCGCCTCAGCCTCCGTCAAAACCCCATCAGAATTTGTTCCCGATTGCAATATTTCTCTCCCTGAATGGGGCGCTATTCCATAACCTGATAACTGACATCCTGACTGAGACTGTACGACGGTTTTACTTTTCAAGGTGAAAAAATGTCGTTCCCGCAGATCCGTATCCATGAAGATGCTGATGGCTCTGTTCGCGCCAGCGGACCAACCACGTGGTCCTTCGGCTATCCCATCGAAACAGGGAACGCCAACGCTCCCGACGGAGTATACGGCGGATGGGATTTCACCGACCAAACGCTCACCGCCTGGGTAGACAGACTCGGATTCGCCAGGCTGTATTACGCCACCACAACAGATGGTGTCATCGTCTCCCCATCGATCCACACGATCCTCGCTGCAGGTGTCGACCCAACACTCGATGACGCCGCGATGTCGGTCTTCCTGCGGCTCGGCTTCTTCATCGAATCCGACACCCCGTTCATCAACATCCGCGCCCTCCCACCCAACGGCCTGCTCCGGTACAAGCAGGGCAAGCTGACGATCACAGGCGAACGCCGGATCCGGGAACGACAGGACATATCGCGCGACGACGCCATCGATGGGTTCATCGATCTCGTCAGGCAGTCGATCAGCCGCAGGCCGCCGATCGGTGATGCGCCCGGCATGCTCCTCAGCGGCGGCCGCGACTCCAGGCACATCGCCCTCGAACTCCACCGCCAGGGGCACAACAACATCCACGCCTACACCCTGGACCGCATCCACAGATGCCGGATCACCGACAAGGACGCCTCCGAACTCCTCGCCAGGCGCCTGGGGTTCGAGCACTCGATCCACACCCGGACCAGCAGGATCATGAACGCCTCGCGTAAAACGCACGTGCTCTCGAACATGATGACCGACGAGAGCGCCTGGCTCTACGACCTGATCCTCGCGACGGAGCCGAAAGCAAGCTGCCTCTACGACGGCATCGGAGGCGACACCCTCTTCGCAGGGCTCCGCCTGATCCCGGAACGCCTCGCGCTCGCACGAGCAGGCGATGTTGACGGACTGACCAACGCGTTCCTCGACTTCTCGAGGACCCCCGACGACATCCGGCTCCGCCTCATCAACCCAGCCGACCGCCACCACTATGACCGGGGCGTCGCGTTCGAGCGGACCCGCGAGTACGTCAAGCAGATCATCGAGGCGCCCAACCCGATCGGCATGTTCTACTTCTGGTCCAGGACACGCACGGAGCTCGCCCCGGTCGCCTTCGGATTCTTCGGCGCCACCCCAGTCGTCCACGCGCCGCTGATCGACAACGACCTCTACGACTTCGTCGCCTCGATCCCAGCCGAACTGCTCATCGATGGCGCGATGCACACCGACGCGATCGCCAGGGCCTACCCCGAGGCGAACGACATCCCCTACGCAGGCGGCCGCGTCAGCGTCTTCCAATCGACGCACCTCATCATGTCAACGCTGATCGATCTGCTCGACATGCTCAAGGCGCGGAAAATCAGCAGATCAGGCAGGCGCCGCGCGATCGACGCGATCCTCCAGGTCGCCAAACGCAACACCGGCAACAGGCTCCCCAACCAGCTGCTCTTCTACCTGCTGGACGCCGAGCAGCTCGCAAACCCAGGCCGAGCGGCAGAAATACTGCGCGAGTTTCACGCGACAAGCCCGGTTCAGGGTCTCGCAGCCCTCCCCAAGGGGGGCACGGCAGATCCTGATGGATCAGGCCTCCCGATCGTCGTCACCGCCGGCCGCAGGGCCCGCAGCCACCCTGGCTAACGCGTTCTGCGAGATCCTCCCGATCACCACCACCACGATGATGGTCAGCACCGCCGTCGCGATGAACATCGCCAGTTTGGGTGGTTTCTCCGCGCTGAACTGCTCCTCCACACCTGCCGCCAGGTACACCGCCAGCGCCGTCCTGGGCGCCAGCCCCAGCGCCGTCGCCAGCAGCACCGTCACGATCGGGACCCTGGTCACCCCCAGCGCCAGGTTCGTCAGCGCAAAGGGCGAGTTGGGAGGCAACCGGATCAGCGTCACCAGCCCCAGCGTCCGCCACCAGCCACGCTCGATCAAGGCCGTGCGCACCGCCGACCACCCTGGCCGCTCCTCGATCATTTCCATCACACGCTTCGATCCGACGCGCGACGAGATCAGGTGCCCGATCAACGCGCCGCCGATGACCCCGACGATCGCAGCTGGGAACCCACCAGCGAGACCGAACGCCCAGCCGCCCAGCGCCGCCTGCGCGTACGTCGGCAGGATCGCCAGCCCCGAGAGCAGCGCGAAGGCGCACGCGTAGATCACGATGCCCATGTCTTCGTTCGACCGCAGCCACTGCGCCACCGGATCGATCCGCGCCAGCAGCACGAAACCACCGATCGCAGGCAGCGCGATCGCCGCCAGCGCCAGAGGCCCTGCAGGCCCCGCCCGCTTGAAGTCATCCCACACCGAACGTTCGGCTTCAGAAGCCTCACCCGGTGACACATTGGTGTTGTTGTTCTCCACCCCCCAAGACTAACGACCCATCCCACGCCTGGGATGAGCGCAGCGAATCCCAGGATCCAATCCACTCCGCCCCCGACCACTCCCCGCAGCGGCGCTCCTTCACAAAAACCCTCGCCACCAACCGACGAACCGCGTACCATCCCATCGCATCTGTTCAGTCCCCAAAACACCGTTCCCCGCTGGGTGAAAACCCCGCTCAGGAGCCTTCGCCATGATCCCCAAGCCGCCGCCCCGCGAGGGCAGCCTCGGTTTCCTGTACCACGCCCCCTTCCGAGTCCAGGGCGTCTCCATCGCCGGCGAAGCCACCTGCATCCAGGTCCCAGAGCTCGACATCTGCTTCGACATGGGCGCCTGCACGCGCTCCGCGCTCGCCAGCAAGCACGTCGCCATCAGCCACGGCCACATGGACCACATCGGCGGCCTCGCCTACTACATCTCCCAGCGCCGATTCCAGGGCATGGGCGACGCCTCGATCATCTGCGACGAGCGCATCGCCAGCGCCGTCAAGCGCATGCTCGCAGGCTTCAACGACCTCGAAGGCCAGGTCACCCCCTACGACATCACCACGCTCGCGCCGGAACAGGAAGTCGAGATCAAGAACAACGTGGTCATGCGCGCCTTCCACACCGACCACACCTCCCCCTCGATGGGCTACACCATCATCGAGAAGCGCAGCAAACTCAAAGAGGAATACGCAGGGCTCCCCCAGGAGAAGCTCTGCGAGATCAAGGACCGAGGCGAAGAGATCACGCGCATCCTCGACATCCCCCTCGTCGCCTTCCTGGGCGACACCCTCCCAGGCCCATGGCTCGTCCGCGACGACGTGCGCACCGCGAAGATCGTCATCTGCGAGTGCACCTTCCTCGAAGCGGACCACAAAGACCGCGCCGTCATCGGCAAGCACATCCACATCGACGACATCGCCGAGTGGCTCCCGGTGCTCGAGGCGGAGATGCTCGTGCTCACGCACGTCTCGCGGCGCACCAACATGAGTTTCGCGCGCAAACGACTCCGCGAAGTCATCACGAACAAACAGGACCTCGACCGCGTGCAATTCCTCATGGATTTCCGCGAGAACCGCGCCCGATACGATCGGCAGGTCGCGGAAGCGGAGGCGCAGGCCGCAGCGCCAGTTTCCCCTTGATGTCAAGGCGAAACGCGCGCACAAGCCGACAACGTTTTGGTTGACAGCCTGTGCATGCAGTCGTACCTTTGCCCTGTTGTGCGAGTCCTGGTGGGACCTGTGTGACGCCGCGTCAGCCTTCGTGAGAAGCCTGCACACCGGCGCCCGGTCCGGACGAGCACACCGTTTCGTTTTTTCTGTTCAGTCCTACTCGCGCGCTGCGGCTGGCGCGTTCTGAAAGGCTTCGACACATGTCCGAGTCGGATCGCAAGATCTGGACGGCTGTTCTATCGCACCTGCGAGAGAACACCCCCGCTCTCTGCAGGAAGTGGTTCGAGGACATCGAGCCAATGGGCATGCAGGGCGGCGCCATGGACCTCTGCGCCAGGCAGAACGCCCACAGGGACTACCTCACCACCAAGTGCGTGGACGCCTTCAACGAGGCCTTCCAGCACGTCACCGGCCATCTCGTCTCCGTCCGGTTCCTCGGACCCGATGACATCGCCGCAAGCGCCAGCAAAGCAAAGACTTCGCGCAAGGCAGGCGCCGCCGATTCCACCGCGACCATCGCCGCGACCGCCATCGCTGAACCAGGCGTCAACGGCTCCGCAGGCCCCAACGGCACAATCCAGACCACCGGCGCTAAACGCCCGGTCATGAACCACAGCTCCAAGCGCTCCGGAGACGAGCTCTCCCTCAACGCCGACTACACCTTCGATTCCTTCGTCCAGGGCCCCAACAACCGACTCGCCTACGCCGCCGCGATGGCGATCTGCGAGAAGCCAGGACAGACCTACAACCCGATGTTCGTCCACGGCGGCGTCGGCTTGGGCAAAACCCACATCCTGCAGGCCATCTGCCAGCAGATCCTCGAAACAAACCCCGCGACGTCAATCCTTTACATCTCCTGCGAGGGCTTCATCACGCGCTTCCTCGAAGCCGTCCACGCTGGCGAGATGGAGCAGTTCAGGCACAAGTTCCGCGACGTGGACGTCCTCGTCGTCGATGACATCCAGTTCCTGACCAGCCGCGAGCGGTCCCAGGAAGAGTTCTTCCACACCTTCAACGCCCTCCATCAGGCCTCCAAGCAGATCATCCTCTCCTCCGACCGCGAGCCTGCTGCGATCCCAGGCCTCGAGGACCGCCTCATCAGCCGATTCGGCAGCGGCCTCATCGCCCCCATCGACCCGCCGGACTACGAGACCCGCGTCGAGATCGTCCGCAACAAGGCCTCCATGCGCGGCTCCGAGTTCCCAGAGGATGTCGCCGCCTTCATCGCCTCGCGCATCGAAAACGACGTCCGCGAGCTCGAAAGCGCGATCACCCGCATCCAGGTGCAGGCCTCCGTCGATCACCAGAAGATCGACCTCAACCTCGCCAGGGCCGCGATGGGCGCCGCGCCAGTCAAGCAGCCCCTCCCCGGCGCCGGTGTGACCATCCAGGCCATCGTCGAGGCCGTCACGGCCCACTTCAACGTGACCCTCGCCGCCCTGCAGTCCAAGCGGCGTCAGCGCTCGATCGCCGAGCCCAGGCAGGTCTGCATGTTCCTCGCCCGCGAGTACACCCGCTTCTCCCTCGAGGAGATCGGCGGCTACTTCGGCGGCCGGGACCACACCACCGTCCTGCACGCGGTCCGCGCCATCACCAAACGCCGCGAGACCGACGAGCACCTCGCAGCCGCCGTGGACCACATCAAGAAGCAGCTCACCGGCGAAACCTCCGAAGCCGCCTGAGCCCAGCTCTCCCACATCCGATCCCGATTTCCACACGATTCCCACGCCTGTGGATGAATCGAGCGAATCCCAGGATCGCGCAGCGCGATCAGTTTGTACTCATGTTCTCCCCAGCCAATCCCCTGAAAATCACCGCTCAATCAACCATCGCCAGCGCTCCCCCAGCGCTTCCGATGACACACAACATGGTGAGTTCCATCCCAACATCTTGTCGGTTGCGCTCGTCAGAAGCTGGCGGTTACCAACACCCCCACAACCGACAGCCAGCGCCGGCGGCGCCAAGCGCCAGACCGACCGATCCAGCGCCAGCCAGACGACAGCTTCTCCGGCATGGGGTTGTGCTCACAAACCTCAAAGACACAACCGCTTGCGGCTCAACGCCCGGTGGTTCTCCACCGACCGACACCAGTAACTACTGTGATGATGAGTGATTGATATTCATCTAGTAGAAACAAAGACACGCCACGCAGGATCGATGGAACCCAACAGGCATCCCCTCCGAACGTTGGTCGGATTCTCGCAGACCGCTCGGCCCACCAGGGCCTGAGCGCATCATCACAGACCAGGGTTGCCCCAGGGAGGCCAACGCCATGCGTACGTTCACTCGATTGTTCACAGCCGCTTGCACAGGCCTCCTCACGGCGTCCGCGCTCGCCGGAGACCTCACACCCCCTGCCGGCCCGATCGAGCCCACGATGCTCCCTCTGGATCACGCGGCGCCGTCGTCTCCGATCACCCGCGCTGATGTCCCGATCATCATCGACGCGCCAGGCGCCTACCACCTCGTCGAGAACCTCGACGCAGGGCCTGGTGATGCCGAGTCCATCTGCATCCAGATCGATGCACCAGGTGTCGTCCTCGACCTCGCAGGCTTCCGCATCGGCGCGCAGGACCCTGCCACCCGCTGGGACACCGGCGTCTTCATCAACACCACCGCCGACAACGCGGTCGTCCGCAACGGCGCTGCGATCGAGTGCGGCTCAGGATTCCACAGCGTCGCCCCATCAGGCGCCACCTTCGAGGACTGCGCAGCGCAAGGCAACGCCTCGAGCGGCTTCCTCCTGGAGGGCGCCAGCCTCGTCGCGCGATGCAGGGCCACCGACAACGGCCAGCTCGGCTTCGCGATGGGCGCCCAGAGCGTCCTGACCAACTGCGTCGCGACCGGCAACAACTTCATCGGGATCAACATCAACAAGGGTGGACGTATCGTGGATTGCGTCGTCAGCGGCAACCAGGGCGCCGGCATCAGCGTCAACACCGTCTCCGAAGACGGCGCCGCGGTCATCTCCGGCTGCATCATCGACCGCAACACCGGCGACGGCATCGAGGGCGGCGCTGCGCTCATCATCGATTGCAGCATCACCAACAGCGGCGCTGCCGGTGTCGATGTCACCAGCTCCACCATCCGGGGCTGCGCCGTTGCGCATAGCGCCGGTCACGGCATCGACGCGGCAGGCGACAGCGTCATCACGAACAACACCTGCGACAACAACGCCGGCGCCGGCATCCGCACCACCGCCGGCGCGCGCATCGAGGGCAACCACGCGAGCAACAACGCCATCGGCATCCAGACCGCCACCGGCGCCAGCCTCGTCATCGGAAACACACTCAGCAACAACGGCGCAGGCCTCGACCTCAGCCCGGAGACCAAAGCAGGCGCGACAAGCCTCGACCCGGCCACCGCCGGCCCCCTCGACAACCTGCAGCTCTGACACGCGCGAGGATCAATTTGCTGGGATCCGCCTGAACCCACAGGTATATTCGGTCTTCACAAGGGATCCCCAACGCGAGCGAGCCCGCAGCGCAGGGGGACCATCCCATGGAGGAGGCCCGCCATGCCGTTGTCCCAGCGCACTTCGATCCGAACCCTCGCCATCACCAGCAGCCTGATCACGCTGCTCGCGGCGCCAGCGCTTCTGGCCGGCGATCTGACGCCGCCCCCTGGCGCTGTCGCGCCGACGATGCTCCCCCTCGACCACGCGGAGCCATCGACTCCGATCACCAGGGCCGACGTCCCGCTGACGATCACCGAGCCAGGCGCCTACCACCTCGTCGAGAACCTCGACGCCGAACCCAGAGACGCAGGCCTCGACTGCATCACCATCGATGCGCCAGGCGTCCTGCTCGACCTCCGCGGCTTCTCGATCACCGGCGACATCGCCGATCGCTGGGACGACGCGATCGAGCTCACCGCCAGCGCCAAGCAATGCGTCATCCGCAACGGACTCCTCACCGGGTCGATGGGCAACGGGATCAACGCGACCGCGGCCGCCGGTGTCACGGTCGAGAGCATCCAGGCGATCGCCAACCAGCAGAGCGGCATTCAGCTCGGCGCCGGCGCACAAATCATCGACACCGTCTGCGCCGACAACTCCTCACGCGGCGTCAGCGCAGGCCTGGGCTCCACCTTCACGCGCGTCACATCCCGGGGCAACGCCTCCACCGGCGTGTTCGTCAGCGCCTCTTCCGTCGTTACGCAATGTGTCTCGCAGGGCAACCAGACCGGCTTCATCGTCGGCAGCGGCGCGACGATCACCGACAGCGCCGCGACACAGAACACCACCCATGGGTTCAGCCTCTCCGGAGCGATCGCCAGCCGCTGCGCCGCGACCGCCAACACCCTCGATGGGTTCAACGCCAACGACAGCCTTCTCACCGACTGCATCGCAAGAACAAACTCCCAGCACGGCTTCAGCCTGTACCGCTCCGCCGCGCAGGGCTGCATGTCATCCGGCAACACCTTCTACGGCATGCACGCGAACGACGCCACGCTCCGCAACAACTCCAGCTTCACCAACGGCGCCTCCGGCATTCTCGTCGAGACAGGGACCAACAGCCTCATCGATGGCAACCACTGCGCAGGCAACGCAGGCCCCGCGATCACCAGCTTCATTTCCCCTGCCTGGATCGTCCGCAACGCCGCTGGATACAACGAGACATTCATTTTCATCGTGGGGCAGGCCGATGGCGGGATCACCAACAACCCCGAGACCGCAGGTCCCTGGGCGAACTTCCTGAACTCCAGCCGCTGACGCCGGGTTCAATCAACGCCCCGACCGATCGCGCTGCGCTCATCCGTCTTTCCGCTTTGGGTCCTCGCTCACAGGCAGTATGGTCGGTGGCTTGAATCGCAATCAGACGCCCTCTGAGGATCCGACGCCATGAACAACAACAAAGCCCGTGTGCTGTGCCTGCTGCTCTCGACCGCTCTCGCCAGCGGCGCACTCGCAGGCGACCTGACGCCGCCCCCAGGCGCCGTCGCGCCTACGATGATCACGCTCCAGGAAGCCGAGCCGAGCATCCCGATTTCGCTCGACGACTTGCCGCTCTTCATCACCGAACCGGGCGCCTATCACCTGACAGAAAACTTGCTGAACGACGGAAGCGGGGGAGAGTTCGCGGATTGCATCTATATTGATGCGCCGCATGTCTTCCTCGATTTGAATGGGTTCTCAATCGGCGCCAACGGCTCGCTGCAATGGGTCAACGGGATCGTCATTTCTACGTTTAATACGAACGTTCACATTCAGAACGGGATCATTTACGAGAGCTTGAATCACGGCATCGATGGAGGCCTGGCAAACTCAGTCACCGTTGAACACGTTGACGCGTTGCGGAACGGTGAATCCGGGATACGGCTCGGCAACTTCGCCATAGTCCGGTCTTGCCGCGCGATTGACAACAAGGGTGACGGGATCATCTGCGGCGTGCACGCATTGGTCGAGGGCTCGGTCGCGTTGAACAACATCCCGGACGTTTCTGGCCACTCTGGGTACGGCATCCGCGTGAGCAACAACGGGATCATCAGAGAGTGCGGCGCCCGGTGGAACGACCTTGACGGTATTTACACAGGGTCTGCCTGCATCGTCAAAGACTGCTATTCGGAAGTGAGCGGACTCGATGGCGTGTCCGCCGGGCCGGATTCCAGGATCAGCAACTGCATCGCCAAAGACAACAGAGGGAACGGTTTCTCCTCGCCCTTTGGCGGAGCTTCGTTCACCGAGTGTACGGCTGCGGCTAACCAGGCCAACGGATTCGATGTCTTGCAATCCGTCATCGAGAACTGCATCGCAACGGACAACCGCGGGCACGGGATCGATGCGAGAGCCGAAAGCAGGATCAGCAACTGCACCAGTAACGAGAACTTTGAAACGGGCATCCGCATCCGAGGAGGCGGATGCCGTGTGGACAGCAACACCGCTTCATTCAACACAACCGGCTTTGATGTCTCGGGCAACGCGAACCTGGTCATACGAAACGCCGCGACCGGGAGCACCATCCTGAACTATTCCATTGTTCTTGGAACGACGGGTGGGGCGATCTCCGGAGACCCTGCGACCGCCGGCCCCTGGGACAACATCAGTTTCTGACTGTCGCCACCGCCCGCTTCTGTCCGGATCGGGGTGATTTCGCCGAACTTGCTGAGGATCCGCCGGTATGATCCGGCGCCCAGCGGCGCTGATGCCGCGCCACGACGAAGGAACACCGAACATGCCCGATCCCCTCGCCTCCAGGCCCTCCGAGCAGCCGGTCAACCCCGAAGAGGCGGTCGAGCGCGTCCGCAAGGCCTTCGACAGCCTCCGCGCCGAGACCGCCAAGGTCATCGTGGGACAGGACGAGGTCGTCGAGCAGCTCCTGATCTCCATGTTCTGCCGCGGCCACGCCCTCGTCGTTGGAGTCCCTGGCCTCGCCAAGACCCTGTTGATCTCCACCCTCGCCAGGACCCTCTCCCTCGGCTTCAGCCGCATCCAGTTCACCCCCGACCTGATGCCCAGCGACATCACCGGCACCGAGGTCATCGAGGAAGACAAGACCACCGGCGTCCGGGAGCTCCGCTTCGTCAAGGGGCCCATCTTCGCCAACGTCATCCTTGCCGACGAGATCAACCGCACGCCCCCCAAGACCCAGGCCGCGCTGCTCGAAGCGATGCAGGAGCGCCAGGTCACCACCGGCGGCATGCAGCACAAGCTCCCCAAGCCCTTCTTCGTCCTCGCGACGCAGAACCCCATCGAGCAGGAGGGCACCTACCCCCTCCCTGAGGCGCAGCTCGACCGCTTCATGTTCAACATCAAGATCGATTACCCCACGCAGGATGAAGAGCTGGAGATCATCCGCCGCACGACCGCCAAGGCGCAGCCCAACGTGGACGCTGTCCTGACAGGCGAGGACGTGCTAAACGTGCAGGACCTCGTCCGGCAGACCCCGGTCGCCGATCACGTGATCGAGTACGCCCTCCGCCTGGTGCGCGCCACGCGCATCAAGGAGCACAGCGCCGCCAACCCCAAGCCGCAGATCGTCCAGGACTACCTCGGCTGGGGCGCCGGCCCCCGCGCGAGCCAGAACCTGATCCTCGGCGCCAAGGCCTACGCCATCCTCAGCGGCTCCAACCACGTCAGCCCCGAGCACATCCGCGCCGTCGCGCTCCCGGTGCTCCGCCACCGCCTGATCACCAACTTCAACGCCGAAGCCGACGGCGTCACCACCGACGACGTCATCAAGGCCCTGCTCGAAGCGATCGACGTCGAGGGCGGCAGCGCCGCCGACAAGAAACGCCTCGACGCGGTGACGAACTAAGCCTGACCGACGTGGATCAACCGATCCTGGTCAACGATCCAGAACAACACGCGTGATCCCGGTGATCGAGCCCACCGCGATCCAGCCATCGCGGCCTGCCTCCGCAGGGACGATGTTCACCGTCTGCGCGCCGTACTGCAGCATCTTCGTCACCAGCACGTCGCCCTCGGAATCGAGGACCAGCAGCGGATCTCGGGATTCAGCGTTGTAGATCCCAGTCGACATGCGCAAGCCGAGCGCGATCTCATCGAGGCCGTCGCCGTTGAGATCGCCGATCGACATCGCGCGCGAGAGATCGTTGGTGTAGATGGTCTCGCCGTTGGGGGAGCGGAGCGTCCGCAGCCACAGCTTCGAGCCGTCATCGCGGAACGCGCCGATCATCTCGGTGCTCTGACTCCCGAAGGGCGTCCGCTTCGACAGCACGACCACCCAGGCGTCGCCGCGCTCGCCGTGCATCCGGCCGAACGCCATGATCGAAACATTCCGCTTCTCAATCGATTCGAGCTGCACCGTCCGGCTGCTCTGGTCTGCGCCGCTGATGATCGCCAGTGCGCCGGTGCTCGTCGCAGCAACGACGTCCTGCCGCCCATCGCCATCCACGTCCAGCACCTGCGATGCAGCGCCGTACGGCGGTGGTGAATCCGACCCCCAGCGCCGGACCGTCCTGCCGCTGAGCCGGTCCTCATCCAGCGCGACCAGCTCCAGCGAGGGCGCGACCATCTCCCGCCTTTGGCGCTCCGCCTGCTTGCGCTCGCGCCGCTCGCGGACCTCCGCAGGGTCGTACAGCAGCCCGCCCTCGAGCAGCGTCGCGACCGCGTCCACCATCGTGTTCTCGCCCTTGATCCGGTGCAGCCCGGTGTGCGCCGCCTGCACAACGCCATCAGGATCGATCACCACCAGCGCAGGGCTCAGCTGCGTGTGGTAATTCATCGCGACCCGCATGTCGGTATCCGTGATCACCGGGATCGAGTACTCATCCGCGTCAACCGAAGGGGTTTCCCCGAAGAAGGACATCATCGCCGGCGTCATCACCGCCGCCGCGGTCACCGGCATCCCCTCGAACGCCTCGCCCAGCGCCTCCGCTTCAACGATCCAGGGGTTGAGGTCCTCCCGGCTCATCATCGAATTGACGACCAGCAGGACGACCTCGCCGCGGTGATCCGACAGGTCGAACCGGTTGCCGAACTGATCGGTCCCGGTGACCGCAGGGGCCGCCTCGCCGATGAGGTCCTCCACGCTCGGGGCCCCCTTGAGTTCCTTCTCCGCGATCGCCTGGCTGTCGTATTCGGAGAACTTCTCGACCCGGCTCATCGAATCAACGTTGGGGATCTCGAAGTCCTCCGGCTTGATCGAATCGGTCGGCAGCGTCTCCACCTTCATGATGGACACCGCGCTGCGGATCGCGTCTTCCGCGAGCACGTCCGGCTCGATCCCGGTGAACGAGGCCATCTGCGGGAGATCACGCGTATGGTCCAGCGCCTCGCGCATCATCTCGGTGGAATCGAATTCCATCGTGTGCACCGCGCCGGTCTCAACATCGAACCAGATGCTGCCGCGCATCGTGTGCGACTCAAACATCCCAGAGGTGTCGTTGATATCCACGACAGTCAGATCAAAGCGCACGCTGGCGATGTCGTCCTTGGTCTCCGCCGCGTGCCCTGTCACGATTGGCGTTCCGGAGCTGACCCGGACATCAGCAGCGCCCGAGAGCAGGAAGCTCAGCGAGTCCGGCATGCTCCCCACCGAGCCCAGCATCTCCTGCAACGAGCCGAAGATGTCGCCCCGCTCCGGCATCGGCCGCTGCATGTACTCGCCGAAGTATTCGTGAGCGACCCACAGCGACTCCCCATCGCAGATCAGCTCGCCCCCCGGTGTTTCGATCCAGATCCGGTCCGGCGCCGCGTACTTGTATTCCCAGACCGCTGTGGACCGGCCGTTCATCATCTTGTACATGGTGACGTCGGTGTCGATCTCCATCGTCATCTCGGCCCGCTCGTGCCGGCGATCGATCGAGGCGTACCGCTTGACGAACTGATCAAAGATCGCCCGCGCCTGCGCGTCCTCCGTTGGCGTAACGCCCTTGTCCGCGAACGCAGGCTGCGCGCCGATCAGGGCCAGCGCCAGGAGCGAACAACACAGCGTTGCGATGAGATGAAGTGTCCGAGATGTCATTGCGAGATCCTTTCTTCGATGACCGACCGCCAGTGGCGCGGCCGAACCGCACAGATGCCTGGGGTGTTGATTCAGAAGTCCACGTCGACCTGCCGAGTCCCGTTCCAGGTGGTCAGGATCAACCGCCCAGGCATCCCCGGCTTCGGTGACTCCACCAGGTTGAATGAATTCACCAGCTCGTCGAAACCGACAGAGGCAATCAATTCGCCATCAGCAGCGAGCACCGTCAGGCGGGCGCTCCCGCTGTTGCCAGAGCCGTACGTCGCGTCTTTCTTCCGGTGTGTGATCAGCGTGATGATCTCATCCTCGCCGTCGCCGTTGAGGTCGCCGATGACCACCGGGCCAGGCATCGACTGCACCTCTGCGTCACGGCTGATGCGCCCCCGCGTCCATTGCCAGCGGACCCTGCCGTCGAGGCTGTACCCGCCCAGCGTGACGCGGCTCTCGCCAGTTGCCTGATCCGAGTGATGCGCCTGCACGAGCAACAGCGACCGATCGCCGACCACACCGAGCACGGAAACCGCGTTGTACCCATACTCCATGCCTTCGGCTGTTCCCTCGAACTTGATGACGCGGCGCTCACCGGTGATCCCATCCTCGAAGATGTACCCGCCGCGCATCGCCCGCCAGAGCAGGTCGACCGCGCCGTCGTTGTTGCAGTCGATCATCTGCTCGAGGTGCCCCCAGGACTCTCTCATATCGCCGACCCGCAGCAGCCTTGGGTTGACGTCCTCATCCGGGATCATGGGCGATTCCTGGTTTTGCCGCTCGATCTCCGCACGCGCCGCGGCCTTCCGGTCCAGGTAGGCCGCCATGTCGTACACCTGCTCGCCGCGCAGCGCCATCGCGATCTCATCCGCGAGCTGATCAGTCGGGAAGCCATGCTCCGCATCGATCTGATGCGCCGATTGCACGACGCCATCCGCATCGACCAGCAGCAGCGTGCGTTTGCTTGCATCCGGGTACTTGCTGTTCCCGTGGTACATGTTGCGCTCGTCCATCCGGTTCAGTAGACGCACGCGCCGGTCTTCGCCTGCGGCGTACTCCTGAACGTCTTCCGCGCCCGGCATCCCGCCGAACATCCTCGGGTCAACACCGTCAGGCGGCAGCATGACCACCGCGATCGATTCGAACGCCTCCCCAGCGAACCTTGCGGTCACCGCATCGAGCTCATCGAGGGCCTCAGCCATCCCCTTCTGCTCATATTCCGAGCCGTACAGGACCACGACAACCGAATCAGAATCAGCGAGATCGAACTCGTCACCATCGGTGTCCACCGCCGTCATCGTGGGAGCCTGCTCGCCGAGGAAGCGGAGCAGCCGCTCCTGCTCCGCAGCCTGGTTCGCTTCCTCGTTCCGCCCCCAACCGAACTCCTCGTCACCGACCGCGAGCGACGCGACCCGCTCCAGCCCCTTGGGCAGATCGATCGCGAAGGCGTTCGCCGCGAATGGTCCAGGCCGGTCCTCGGATTCGATCTCGACCGTCATCGCGTACCGGTCATAGGGCGGCGCATCGATCGTTGCATCGAGCGTGCGGTGCCCCTGCTCGATGCTCTCGAGAATCTGCTTGTTCATGACATCAGTCAGGTCAATCTCGTACTTCATTAGCCGGCCGGTCTCCGCGGCAAACCAGATGAACCCGCTGACTGTCGACACATTCCCGCAGCCATCTTCGTACGTCCAGACCATGTCGAGCCACACCGCCGCTTCGCCGCCGAGCGTGTCAGCGCCGGAGCCACGGAAGACGCAATCCGGGAACGCATCCGACAACTCGTCGCGTGTCGTCGCGAGCATGAACCGCAGCGTCGCAGGGGGTGTCATCCCGCCGCCCAGAACACTCTCCACCGCAGGGATCATCCCTCGGCCCGGCGCGACCTCGCGCTCGGCGTAGAACCCCATGCCTGGACGGTGCGTCACCAGCCGCTCACCATCGCAGACGAGCCGGTCGCCATGCATCTCCATGCGGAACAGGTTCGGACCCTCGAACCGCAGATTCCAGAGCGTCTGCGCCTGCTTCTCGTAGAGCGAATTCTGTTGGAGTTCAGGGTGCTGCGAGTCGATCTCGTCCTTCGCCGTCGCTTTCTCGGCATGCCGATCGAGATCCCTGTACATCGAAGCGAACCGGAGGAAGAGCGATCGCGCTTCCTTGTCTTCGTGCATCGTTTGGGGAATCTCCGCGACAGTCGGCGATGCCGAGCAGAGCAGCAGCATCGCGAGAGCGGAAAACAGGAACACGCGACGGAACAGGGTCATGGGTGTGCCTCCTGGCATTGGTGCGTTGTCTTCACAACAGTATGCGCCAGGGAGCAACCCGGATGTTCCTTTTTTCCCTTGCAGCAAGCGAAAACGGGATTCCCAGCGTTTTACCGGGTGTCCTCGTCCGGTGTTTCTTCCCACTCATCAACAACGACGCTCGTTGACAGGTGGTCGCGCACCATCTCGTAGTGCGCCGCGCTCGGCTTCGTTTCCGCTTTCTTCAGCGCCGCCCGGATCGCGTCCACGCCCCCATCTGGGATCGCCAGGTGCGCCACCGGATCACCGGGCGCCACCGCAGGCTGCGTCGTCATCCCCAGCAGCACGCCCGCGTCGGGGCTCTCGATGACATTCAGCGGACGACCGAGCAGGTCGGTGTTCGTCGCCAGCGGCTGGTCCTTGTCGACCACCTCGCCAGGCCCCGCGTGGAACCGCAGCACACCGCCGTTGGCCGCGCGCACCCACACCGTCTTGCGGATCAGCGCCTGATAGGGAGGCTTCACCGGTTTCCCATCAACCATCCCCAAGTGGATCAGCGCGTTGCGCACGCCCCGCGCGCCGGTCTCCTCGACCGAAGGCTCGATCTTCGAGACCTCGCCCGCTTCCAGGATCACCGTCGGGACACCCGCCGCGCACGCGCTCCTGCGGAACGACCCCTCAGGCCCCTGCCCATCGATGACCAGCTCGCAGCCGAACGCCATCGCCAGCGCCTTCGCCTTCTCGTTCTTCGCATCGACGCGCACGTTGGGGTAGTTCGTCCGCTGCGATGCGGCGCTGTGCAGGTCGATGCAGTAATCGCACTTGAGCAGGAACTCGTTGAAGAGCGCGTGCGCGTACCGCGCCGACAGCGAACCACCGCTGGAGCCGGGGAACGCGCGGTTCAGATCCCGCCGGTCCGGCATGTACCTGCTGTTCCGCTCGAACCCCAGCACGTTGATCACAGGCACGAGCACCAGCGTCCCTGCGACCAGGTCAAAGTCATCCTGGTCGATCAGGCGCCGAACGATGCCAGCGCCGTTGATCTCGTCGCCGTGCAGCGTGCCGGTGACCAGCAGGACCGGACCAGGCTCCTCGGCGCGCCACACGTGCGCCGGCGCGTACACCGGCGCGCCGCTGGATCGCTGCGAGACGAGCACATCCACGTCGGTGCGCGCACCCATCGGGACGCGCTTGCCGCCAAGCTCGAACTCGGCGCTCTTCGCGAAGGGCGCGGCTGGTTCCTGTTGCTTACTCATGGGAGGTCGTCGTGACAGGCCGCCTGGCGCTGCGGCGTTGGCTTGGTTTCCGCGATGGGATCAGCTTGCGCATCTCGCTGAACTTCCCGAAGCACAGCAGCTCGTCCTCCGCCTCGATCACCTGATCGCCGCCTGGGTTGGGGATGACCTCGTCGTCGCGCACCAGATTCAGCACCACGATGTCCCGCTCGCGCAGGTGGCTCTCGGCGAGCGTCTTGCCAGCGATCTCGCTGTCCTCAGGGATGAACAGCTCGCTCACGCCGTACCCCACCGCGACGCTCAACCGCTGGCGGATATCCAGCTCCGGGAACATCACCTGATCCTCGATCAGCTCGATGATCGAACCGGCGACATCAACCTTCGTCGCGCCCTCGATCCCCTCCAGACCAGGCGACGAGTTCACCTCCATCACCTTGGGACCATCAGCGCCCTCGAGCATGTCCACACCAGCGACGCTGAGCCCCAGCAGGTGCGCCGAGCGCACCGCCGTCTTCCGGTACACCGGGTCCAGTTCAACCATCTGCGCCGTACCGCCGCGGTGCACGTTCGAACGGAACTCCTGCCCCTGCGCCGTGCGCCGCATCGCTGCGACGACGCGGTTGCCCACGACGAACGCGCGGATGTCCTTGCCCCGGCTCTCGGCGACGAACTTCTGGATCAGCACGTTCTGCTGCGCGCTCTGGAGCGTCTCGATGATCGCCTCCGCGACCTTCTGCGTCTCCGCCAGGATCACGCCGACGCCCTGCGTCCCCTCCAGCAGCTTGATGATGATCGGCGCGCCGCCGACCCGCTCGATCGCAGGGAGGATGTCCTTGCGGTCGCGCACGAAGGCGGTGTCCGCGATGCCGATCCCCTGCCGCGAGAGGTTCTGCATCGCGCGCAGCTTGTCGCGCGAGCTCAGCACACCCAGCGAGGGCGCCACCGTGAACACCCCCATCTGCTCGAGCTGCCGCAGCACGGCGCACCCATAGAACGTGATCGAAGCGCCGATCCTGGGGATCACCGCGTCCAGCTCCGGCAGCCGCTTGCTCCGGTAGTACAGCTCCGGCTCGCCATCGGTGAGCTGGATCGAGAACCGCAGCGTGTCCAGCACAGTGACCTCGTGCCCCTTCTCCTCCGCGGCTTCGCGCAACCGGCGCGTGCTGTAACACTTGGGCGAGCGTGAAAGGATGCCGATCTTCATGGGTTGCTTTCTGTTGCAGACTGTTCGTTCTTCGACTTCTTCGAGGCCCTGGCAGGCGCACCTGGAGGACCGAGCAGGTACGCCGCCGAGGGGTCCACCTGGAACACCCCCACCATCGCCTTGCGGCCCAGCAGCATCCGCCGCCGCATCTTCTTCCGGCACACGAGGCTGATCTCGATCTCGCGCGCGATGCCCCCGAAGACCGCCGTGGTCGTGACGACGTACCGCTCCTGGCCGACGCCGTGGCTCGGCTTGATCCGCGCCGTCCGAGCGATGGGGGC
>CAYGNN010000014.1:9701-26889 GCA_964351165.1 uncultured Phycisphaeraceae bacterium | reverse complement strand
GATGTCGCACGGCTCAAGTCGGAATACCTCGCCCAGCGGAACAGGCAGCGCGGCAAAGTCCCGCTGCGCGATCGGCTGATCGCGAACGTGCGCACGCTCAACCGCTTCGGATCGCTGGCGCCGGCTCTCGCGAACGCAGTCGCGCAGTCCGACGCGGCGAAGCTGCTCGCGAGCCGGTTCTTCGGGATCGACCGCCGGCGTTCGCTCCCGCCTGCTTCGCGGTCGCTGTCGAAACTGATCGCCCCGATCATCCGTTCGACCGCAGATCGTGAGCGGTCCGTCGCGATCTTCGGCGATTGCTTCACGATGTATTCCGAGCCTGGCGCGGGCGTCGCGTCGGCGCGGCTGCTCGAGGCGCTGGGGTACCGGGTCAACCTCGTCGATGTCGGCTGTTGCGGTCGGCCTGGGATCTCCGTCGGCGCGCTCGATATCGCCACGCGACAGATCGAGGCGACCATCGAGCGGCTCGCGCCGATCGTCAACGACCCCTCCTGCGAGGGGCTGCTGGTGTGCGAGCCCTCCTGTCTTTCCGCGATGCTCGACGACTGGCGTTCGCTCAACCTCAGCGCGGACAGCGCAACCATCGAGCAGATCGCCCAGCACGCGATGCTCCCTGAGCAGTTCATCGAGGGCCGCTGGGACTCGCACCCCAACGACCTCGCGATCCCATCGCACAGCGCCGGCGTCACGCTGCACGCGCACTGCCACCAGAAGGCGCTGCTGGGGGACGACTCCTCTGCGGCGCTGCTCCGCCGTGTCTTTGGCGCGGAGCTGTGCGAGGTCCTCGACGCCGGTTGCTGCGGCATGGCCGGTTCGTTCGGGTTCGACGAAGATCGCTTCGATCTCTCGGTCGCGATCGGCGAGCGCGTGCTGCTCCCTGCCGCTCGTGCAGGCAAACCAGGCACGCTCTGCGCAACTGGCGCCTCGTGCCGGCATCAGGTCCGCGACGGCGCAGGTATCGAAGCCCCGCACCCGATCGAGATGGTCGCCGCGGCGCTGCTCGGCCCTGCTGCGGGCCGGCCCCCGGCGCCCTAAAGTCGGGGCATGACCACCGCAAGCAACAACCGTGTCGTCGTGCAGGCCGGCGCCCCCTCCGCGAACCCCTGGCTCTTCCACCGCGCCCCCTTCGCCACCGGCGACGCCGCGGTCTTCTTCGATATCCCGGGGAACGGGACCACGCTGATCCTCCGCGACATCGAATGCGAGCGCGCCAAGCAGGCGAATGTCGTCGATCACATCCACGCGCCGCACGAGTTCACCCCAGGTGTCGGCCTCTCGGGCGACCGCGACACCGCGACGGCGCAGGCCGCGGCGGAGTTCGCCACACAACGCGGCATCAAGGAGGTCTGGTCCGGCCGATCGATGCCGCTGATCTTCGCGCACTTCTTCCAGGAGCGCGGGATCGCGGTCCGCTGCGATCCTGAGTTGGGCGTCGTCGAGCGGCGGTCGAAGTCCGAGCGCGAGATCAAGGCCCTGCACGCGGCGCAGCGCAAGACGGAGGGCGCCATCCGCTTCGCGTGCGAGATGATCGCCAACGCGGACGTCGATGCACAGGGTGTGCTGATGCAAGACGGCGCGCCCCTGACTTCCGAGCGCGTCCAGAGCGAGATCAACATGTGGCTCCTCAAGAACGGGATGGGCACGAGCGGCAGCATCGTCGCCGGCGGCGCCCAGAGCGCCGACTGCCACTTGCGAGGCTCAGGCCCCCTGCGCACCAGCGAGGTCGTCATCGTGGACATCTTTCCTGAGGATCCCTCGTCGCGGTACTTCGGTGATTGCACCAGGTGCGTCGTCCATGGTCAGGTCCCGGAGGTCATCCAGCAGATCCACAACGCCGCGTCGGAGGCGAAGCGCGCCGCGACCAACGCGACACGCGCCGGCGTCACCGGCGAAGCGGTCCACCAGGCTGCCTGCGATGTCTTCACCAAGCTCGGCTACGCGATCGGGCTCCCAGAATCGCAGAGCGATACGTCGTTCCGCTACGTCCACGGCACCGGCCACGGCGTGGGGCTCGACGTCCACGAGCCCCCCCTGCTCGACTTTGGTGGACCAGAGCTGGTCGTCGGCGATTGCCTGACGATCGAGCCAGGCCTCTACGGTATCGGTGTCGGTGGCGTGCGCATCGAGGACATGGTCATCGTGCGCGAGGATGGCTGCGAAAACCTCAACACGCTCCCCGAGACGCTCACCTGGAAGTAACCGCCGCGCTCACTGCGTCGGCGCAAACTCGTTGATCGCGTTCCTGATGCGCCCGGCCTCCGCGGCGCGGTCGTTCCGCTGTCCGGTGTGGACGACGCTGCGCACCGTGCGGTCCGCATCGATCAGCACGATGCATGCGGCGCCGGTCGTGAACCGGTCGATCGTCGCCTCCTGCGAGGCTGTCCACAGCACCGGCTCGCCGTACGCGTGGACGGTCTGGCCGATGCGCTCGAACAAGTCGATACCGACGAGGCGGCTCGTCACGAGCACCGGCTGCACGTCGATGTCCTTGCCGGATTCGTTGATCGCAGCCTCGAGCGCATCACGCGCAGCGAGCACCGCCGGTGAGATCTCCCGGAAGATCAGCAGCGCGATATCGCCCTTGTGGCTCGTCTCCAGCTGCCAAGGCTCCGACGAGAGCGTGAAGAACGCCATGGGCGGCGCCGGGGCGCCGGGGAAGATATCCACCCCACCCGGCTGCAGCTGCGCGAGCGCCGGGACCGGCGTCTTGCCCTGCAGGTCGAGCGACCACAGCGCTGGATCACCAGGGTCCATCGCCTTGAAGCCCATCTCGATGCGCAGCTTCGAGTTGGGAACGGTGATGACTCCGGTGTGCAACCGGCGCGTCTCCGAATCGACGATGTAGCTCACCGTCGTGCCGGCGCCGATCCCGAGCAGGACGATGTAGCCATCCTCGTTCTCGATCGCGGTTGTCCAGGCGATCTCGCCTGGGAAGGGCGTCAGATGTTCCGGGCGCTCGGGGCCCTCGAACGCGAGCGCGAGGTGCGGCATCGGGATAGGCGGGAGCGACGATTCGAGCAGATCGCCGATCGTCATGCCACCGCCTTCGTACAGCGCGAACCGATCGCCGCGCTGCTGGTGCGTGATGCGCAGATCCCCTTCGCGCACGAGCGCGGTGAGCCGACCGAGCTCGAGCATCGCGGTTCCGCTGGCAGCATCAACACGCACGATCGCTGTGTTATCGCGCTTGCGGAATTCGGAGACGGCGCGGATCGTCACCTTGTCTGCGATGGGGCCGGCCTGGTGCGCCTCGACGATCGAGCGGTAGACCTCCGCAGCGTCCAGCGGCGCCGGCGCTTCGACCACTGGGATTTCATTCTCCGGCAGTTCGCTCGCTGGTTCCTGAGCGACAGCACTGGTGATGGGCGCCACAGCGCCCAGCAGGACGCTCAGGACCATCGCCGCGAGCGCCAGGGGCCGACCTTGCGCCGCGCCGCTCAGCATGCTCAGCAGATCGGTGATCGTCCGACCGGAAGCCGGGTGGACCGCATCCGGCGCGATCGCGGCCAGCGGTTCGAGCACGAACCGCCGCGCGTGCAGCCTGGGGTGCGGGACTGTCAGCCCAGGCTCATCGATGACCCGGTCGCCGTCGAGCAGGATGTCGAGATCGATCGTCCGCGGCGCCCAGCGCACGCTCTCGGACCGGTCGCGGCCCAGCGTGCGCTCGATGCGCTGCAACGCCAGGAGGAGGTCGCGTGCTGGCAGCGTGGTCTCGATCGTGCAGGCGCTGTTGAGGTAGTCGCCCTGCGGCTCGCTCCCTGGGAGCGTCACCGCGGCGGTCTCGATGACCGGCGCCCGCTCGAGCAGACGCACGCCATCGATGCGGTCGATCGCGTCGAACGCGGCATCGATCGACGCACGCCGATCGCCGACGTTGGACCCCAGCGCGAGATGACAGATCCTCGGTTCCACCGGGACAGTGAATCCGCAGGCGGGCCTCAAGGCAAGCCGGGGCGACCGGGGAGGCCAAACGAACAACGCCCGCCGGGTGGCGGGCGCTGCTCTACGGATGGTGTGTGGCGGGGTTGCTCTCTGCTCCCCCTGCCTGGCCCGGTTGGGCCTGTGTTGGTTCAGCGTTCCTGCGTGGTGGGCTCGAACTCGCGCTCGCGGTGCTGCATCTGCGCCTTGAGACGCGCGAGGATGCTGCTGTGCATCTGGCTGACACGCGATTCGGAGAGGTCGAGCGTGGCGCCGATCTCCTTCATCGTCATTTCCTCGTAGTAGTAGAGGATGACGATCAGCCGTTCGGCGCGGCTCAGTCCCTTGGTGACGAGGTCCTTCAGGTCGCGCTTCTGCGTCTGCACGAGCGGGTTCGCCTGCGTGTCGTCGCGGATGACGTCGATCTCGCGGACCTCGCGGCCCCCATCAGACTGGCGGCACTTGCGCGACAGGCTGATGACGCCGACGGCGCTGGAGTCGCGGTGGAGCTTCTTGTACTCCTCCTCATCAACACCGAGACGCTCAGCGATCTCGTCGCGCGTCGGCTGGCGGCCGAGTTCGAGCTCGAGCGCGGCGCGCGCCGCCTCGACCTTTGCGCTGCGGTGGCGGACGAGGCGGGGCACCCAGTCCATCGAGCGGAGCTCATCGAGGATGGCGCCGCGGATACGCGGGGCGCAGTAGGTTTCGAACTTGACGCCGCGATCGAGATCGAAGGCGTCGATGGCGTCCATCAGGCCGAAGAGGCCTGCGGACATGAGGTCCTCGATGTCCACTTCATCCGGGAGCCGCGCGTAGATGCGCTCGGAGTTGTAGCGGACGAGCGGGAGGTACTTCACCATGAAGAAGTTGCGGATGTGCTCCGGGTGATCCTTGGTCTGGTACTCGACCCAGACGTCGAGGATCTCGTGCTTGTCGAGGTTCTCCTTGGAGAAGTCGAGCTTCTTCTTGCCGGCCGGCTTCTTCTTGGTTGCGGCGCTGGATGAAGCCTTGGCGCGCGACGCCGGAGCCTTGGCGGCGGCCTTCTTCTTCGTGGGCGTGGCGGCCTTGGCGCGGACCGTGGTCTTCGCGGCGCTCTTCTTGGCAGCGGTGGCCTTGGGCTTCGCTTTCGGCTTGGCCTTGGTGGTCTTCGCGGTCGTCGTTTTCGACGCGCGCGCGCTGGACTTCGATTTGGGTGACTTCGTCGCTGTCATGGTCGGCTCCTTGACCACATTGAGGCTTGTTTCGACCAGGGGCCTGCGCTCCTGCGGTCGAGCTCAAGTCGGACGGCGCGATTCCGTGCGCCGTTGCGAGGCTTGAAACTGATCGCCGGAGTGTAACAGGATTCCGAGGCGCTGTGCTCGTTCTTGCGCGTCGGCGTGAACATCTTGTGCATGGATTTCATCAGGCGGCCTCCGCTCTGGCGGGCGCCTGCTGGGGCTCGAGGCCGGACTCGTACGCGAGCTGCGCGGACTTGCGCACCTCGTCGATATCAGGGGCGGGGTTCTGCAACGTGTGCATCGCGGTCGCGTCCGCAACGGCGCGCGAGGCGATGTACCCAAGGATCATCCCGATGACGTAGCAGACCGCCATGGCGGTCAGCGCCCTGGTCAGGATCACACTCGATGGGTTGTCCGCGGCGAGGCCCGCGATGATCGCGACCGCAAAGCCGGTCAGGCCGCAGGCGCCCGAGACTGACTTGTGCACTCGCTGATCGTTCAAGGCGGTTCTCCTTCCCCTCGGCGCGCACCTTCTGCAGGGGCGACTTGAGCATGACATCGGCGCTCCAGAAGGTCATCTGAAGCGAGAGTGGCGGGAATCTCCGCAAATGGTGCGCCTTACAATCGGATCAACCGGTGCAACAGTCTTGAGGCCAACCCCGGCCTTTCGGCATCGTCGGAGGCCGTAAGTTCCAGCAGGTTGCGCAAATCCCGCGCGACGATCCGTACGCGCTGCGCCGCTGGACGCTTGGGATGGCAGACCAGGAAGGGTGAACGTTTCCGGACAGCGTCCGGGACTGCCGGGTCCTCGGGGATCCAGCCGGCATCAACCAGATCGATCCCGAGGAACCGATCAGCGACCCCCTGCATGCGGTTGAGCACGGTGACCGCTTCATTCCTGTCGCGCGCCTGGTTGATGAGCATCGCGGTGATCGGTTTCTGTTTGGCGACCAGCGCCGCGCTGCGGTGGTCGCGCGTTGCCATCGTCACCGATTTCAACAGGCCGTAGGCGTCCGCCATCGCGGTGGGTTCAGGTGTCGTTACGGCGAGCGTGCAATCCGCTGCGAGCGTGAACGCGATGACGTTCGCGCCGACACCAGCGCCGCAATCGACGATGACGACGTCGGCGTCCTCGTCGAGCGCGCCGAGGCCGCTGATCAGTTGGGCGCGGCGGTTGTCATCGATATCAGCGAGGCGCGCGAGCCCCCCAGCGCCTGGGACGAGGCGGAACCCTCCGGGCGCTTCGACGGTGATCTCCTCGATCGTGCGAGCGCCGTCGATGACGTGGCCGAGGTGGCCACGGACGTTGATGCCGCAGAGGACGTCAGCGTTCGCGAGCCCCAGGTCGCCATCGAGCAGCACCGTCCGGCAGCCGAGATCCGCGAAGGCGGAGGCGAGGTTGACGCAGATGTTCGTTTTCCCGACGCCGCCTTTGCCTGAAGCAACCGCGATCACGCGCGCCGAGCGGATCTTGTCCGCGCCGAGACGCGGCGTAGTTCTTTCCTGCTGCTCGTTCGCCAGGTTGAACGTCGGGAGCCGGCGGTCGAGGCGGGGCGGCTTGGACGCCACAGGGCGCTGCGGTGGCTGCTTCTCGACAAGCGCACGCAGACGCGTGGCCTGATCCTCGTGATCGAGCGCTGCGACAGCGGCGGCATCGAGCGGAGCGCTCATCGTGCGGCCCCCTCTTCGCGGACATCACCGACGCCGAGGATCAGCCTCGCGAGGCGGTTGGCGCTGCTGCGCTCGATGTGGTCGGGGACTTCCTGCCCTGTTGTGACGTAGGACAGCTGCGCCCCGATCGTGCGCGCCGTGTTGACGAGCACGCCGAAGTTCACCATCTCGTCAAGCTTGGTGAAGATCACCCGGTCGGGCTTCGCGACAGCGAAGCGCTGCGCCGATTCGACGATGACCGATTCGCTCGAAGCGCCGGAGAGCACGAGGTGCGTCTCGTGGGGATCGGCGGTCGCCAGGAATTCTTTCAGGTCATCGAGCCTCGTCGTGTCCCGCTGCGAGCGGCCGGCGGTGTCGATGAGCAGGACATCGCAGTCGCTGTGCGCAGCGCAGGCGGCTTCCATCTCGCGCGGCGTCAGGACCACGCGGAGCTCGATCCCGATGATGTTCGCGTAGGTGCGCAGCTGCTCGACCGCGGCGATGCGGTAGGTGTCGGTCGTGATCAGGCCGACCTTCTTGCCCTCACGCAGCTTGTAGATCGCGGCGAGCTTGGCGATGGTCGTCGTCTTGCCGACGCCGGTTGGGCCAACGAGGGCGATGGTCCGAGGCCGGCCATCCTTGCTCTCTCCGGAGGCGATCGGCGGTGCTTCCGCGACCGGGATCAGAGCCTCCAACCGGCTCAAAACCGCCTTGCTGACTGCGTTTTCGTCCGACTCGAGCTGCTCGAGGCTCAGCTCCGCCCGGACCTCCCCCACGATCTGGTCGGCGAGTTCTCTGGCGACCTCCGACTCGATCATCGAGAGGTAATTGCGGAAGAGCGCCTCGGGCATCCCCCCTGTCACGGCGGGGCTCGATGAGCGGAGCGCCTGCCCCACCATCGCGCGGATCGAGGCGAGCTCGTCGGCGATCGGGTCGCTGCAGTTCGCGATTGCGTGCGGCGCGGAGCGCTGCGAAGTGGCGTTCGCGTTGACCTGCGCCGGCGCGGCGCTCGTCGATGCGGCGCTGGCCATCTGCTCGACCGGGTGCTGGGCAGGCTCCTCTGCGAGCCGGCCTACGCCTGGGGTCGATGGTGTCGGCGCTGCGTAGGCCTTTCGGATGCGATCGGTGGTGGTGGCCTTGTTGATCGGCGCTTTGCCCTTGCGCGCCAGGGGGTGGACGACGTTCACGGCGGATGACGCGGTGATCTCGACCACGCGGCGCGCACGGAAACCGAAGATGCCGCCCTCTTTGAGTGATCTGGTGTGCAGGATGACCGCGTCCGGGCCGAGCTCGCGCTTGATATCGCTCAGCGCATCGGCGATGGAGGTTGCGCGGTAGGTCCTGAGGTTCACGTCGCCTCTCCGTGGCGGTGTGACGGCATGCATCCTGCTTGCCGGCGGGTTTCAGCGCCTGCTGGAGGCGCCAAAGATTGATCTGCTCGGTCCGATGGTCGATCCTTCGACCAGTTGCGTGAGGGTAACCTTGCCCCAGTACCCCTGCAACGGGGGATAACCGTGGGCAATCTGTGTATAAAACGGCGGATTGTCGCCAGCGCCGAGATCGCGCGCTCGGCGTGATCAGGCGGCGCTGACCGGGACTCCGGACTCCGCTTCGAGCATCACCAGACCCATCGATTCGACCTCGACGCCGCTGACGATCTCGTTGTAGCCGAGCACCGCTGCGGTCGGGATGTGCGGCTCCAGGATCTGCCGAACGGTGGCGCGGACCTGCGGCGACGCGATGACGACCGGCTGATGCCCTGCGGCGATGACCGGCTCCAGGCTCTGCGCGACGCTGCGGGCGAGCTTCGACGCGACCTGCGCCGGCATCGCGAGGGTCGTCCCCCCCTGCGAGCGGTCGATGTAGGCGTTGACCTGGTCCTCGAAGGTCGGGTCGAGCGTGACGCAGACGATCTTGTGGGGGTCGCCGGGCTCCTCCGGCGCGATGGCGTACTGCTGGCAGATCGCCCGGCGGAGCCCATTGCGGACGTACTCGGTCAGCACGTCGATGTCCTTGGTCCGCGTTGCCCAATCGCCCAGCGTCTCGACGATGGTCTCCAGATCGCGGACCGGGACGCGCTCCTTGAGCAGGTTCTGCATGACGCGCTGCAGCTCGCCAGGCTTGACGATCGCCGGGATGACCTCCTCGACGAGGCGGGGCGCCTTCTCCTTGAGCTGCTCGATGAGGTTGTTGACCTCCTCGCGCGAGAGCAGCTCGGCGGCCTGCGTCTTGACGAGTTCCGAGAGGTGCGTCGCGATGACGCTGGAAGGATCGACGACGGTGTAGTTGAGGGACTCGGCGTTGTCCTTGGCGCCGGCTTCGATCCACCAGGCGTCGAGCCCGAACGCCGGCTCCTTGGTGTGGACGCCGTTGATCTGCCCTGTCGCGATGCCGGAATCCATCGCGAGGAACTGGCCTGGGTAGGCGTGCGAGTGGGCGACCTGGGCGCCACGGATGCTGAAGCGGTACGCGTTGGGGTCGAGCGTCATGTTGTCGCGGATCCGCACCGGCGGGACGACGATCCCGATCTCGATCGCGAGCTGGCGGCGGACAGCAGCGATGCGTTCGAGCAGATCGCCGCCCCTGGACGTATCGACGAGCGCGACGAGGGCGTAGCCGACCTCGAGCTCGAGCGTGTCCACCTTGAGCAGCTTCTCGACGGCTGGCGGCTCCGGCGTGGACTCCGCCTGCTCGCGCGCTTCGGTCTCCTTGGCTTCCTGGTTGGTCGCGGCCTGCCTCCCGATGAAGAGCGCGGTGGTCGCGATAACGAGCGCCGTCGCCAGCAGCGGCGTTGCCGGCAGCGGCGTGAAGGCGAGCGCGGCCATGAACCCTGCGGCGATGAACATCGCGACAGGGCGCGAGGTCATCTGTGTGGTGAGTTCCTCGCCCAGCGAGGCCTTGGCGCCGGCGCGGGTGACGATGAGGCCTGCTGCGATGGAGATCACGAAGGACGGGATCTGCGAGACGAGACCGTCACCGATGGTCAGGCGGGTGAAGATGCCGGCGCTCTCGCCGATCGGCCAGCCCTTCTCGATCGCGCCGACCGCGAACCCACCGACGATGTTGACGACCGTGATGATGATGCCCGCGATGGCGTCGCCTCGGACGAACTTACTGGCGCCGTCCATGGCGCCGAAGAAGTCGGCCTCGTCTGCGATCTGATCGCGGCGCTGGCGGGCCTCGCGCTCGTCGATGACCCCCGCGTTGAGGTCTGCGTCGATCGCCATCTGCTTGCCTGGCATCGCGTCGAGGGTGAAGCGCGCCGCGACCTCGCTGATGCGCGTGGCGCCCTTGGTGATGACGACGAACTGCACGATGATCAGGATCAGGAAGATGATCGATCCGACGATGAGCGAATCGCCTGCGACGAACGAGCCGAAGGCGCTGATCACCTTGCCCGCGACGCCGATCGCCTCTTCAGGAGAGGACGCGTCGGCGGTGAGGATGAGCCTGGTCGATGCGATGTTGAGCACGAGCCGCATGAGCGTGGTGCCCAGCAGCAGCGAGGGGAAGACACTGAGCTGCAGCGGCTCCTCGAGGTAGACCGTCGTCATCAGCATGATGACAGCGATCGAGATGTTGATCGCGATGAGCGCATCGAGCACCATCGGCGGCAGCGGGACCACGATGACCGCCAGCAGCATGATGAACGCCAGCGGCACAAAGAGGCTGCTGTGCCTGGCGATCGCCAATGCCCATTGTGGGGTCTGCTTGTTGGTCCGGACGGTGGCCATGATCGATCACGCGCGTCTGCTTACGACGCGGCCTTGCCCTCCAATCGATAGACGTACGCCAGCAGTTCGGCGACCGCCTCGAAGAGCTCGACCGGGACTTCGCGCCCCACCTCGACCTGGTTGTAGATCGCTCGCGCCAGCGGCGGGCGCTCGACGATCGGGACGCCGGCGCTGGCGGCGACGAGCCTGATCTGCATCGCCATGAAGTCGCCGCCCTTGGCGACGAGGCGCGGCGCGTTCATCTTCTCCGGGTCGTACTTGAGCGCGCAGGCGTAGTGCGTCGGGTTCGTGACGACGACGTCTGCGTGGGGGACCGAGCCGCGGATCTGCTGCATGACGATCTCGCGGCCCAGCTTCATCCGGCGCGCTTTCTGCGCCGGGTCGCCCTCGTTGCTCTTGCGTTCGTCGATGACCTCCTGCTTGGTCATCTTGAGGTCCTGCGTGTGCTGCCACTTCTGGTAGATCCAGTCGATGACGCCGATCACCAGCAGGGCGATGAGCATGGCGATGCAGGTCTCGAAGATGATGCGCATCGCGACGCCGAAGGCCGCGGCCATGGGCAGCGCCGGGAGCGCGACGACCTGATCGAACCGGTACGCCACCACCGCGACGCCGATGATCGAGGCGAAGAGGAGCTTGGCGATGTTGGCGACGCCCTTGATGAGGTTGCGCCGCTCGAAGAGTTTCTTCGTCCCCTTGATCGGGTCGAACTTGTTGAGCTTGGGCTGGAGGGGCTGGAGCGTGAAGAGCCAGCCGACCTGACCGATCTGCGAGATCGCGGCAGCGGCAGCGAGGATGACCATGATCGGGACGAGCATCTCCGCGATGGCGACACCCACATGGAGCAGGTAGCTCTTGAGTTCGATCAGGGTGATCGCGTCGTCCATCGAATCCGGCGCGAGCGAACCTGCGATGATCCCGGCGGCCGACTCCATCAGCGAATCGCCTGCGATATAGATCACCGCGATCGCCGCGATGAGGACGATCGCCGAGCCCAGGTCCTGGCTGCGCGCCACCTGCCCCTTGTTCCGCGCATCGGAGAGACGCTTGGAAGTTGGCTGTTCGGTCTTTTCGCCCAGGTCTTCTGCCATCGGTCCGTTCGGTTACCCGGTCCTCGCCCATTGCATGAAGAGGCGGGTGGTGTGCTCGATCTCATCGCTGCCTGCGACGCTCACCGCGCCGAGGGCGGCGATGAGCGTGAAGACACCGAGGAGGATCTTGAGGGGGAACCCGAAGCTGAGGATGTTCAGCTGCGGGACGGTTTTCATGAGGAAGCCGGTGCCGATGCTCTCGACGAGCATGATGCAAAACACAGGCGCACCGACGCGGAACGCGAGCTCGAACCCTGACTGCAGCGTGGCAACGACGAGCGCGACCGGCGCCTGCTCGGCGGTGAAACCACCGATGGGGATGCGCTCGAAGCTGTGCGCCACCGCGAGGTGCATCGCCTCGAGCCCACCGATCGAGAGGAAGATGACGAGGCCGATGAAGAGCATGAGCTGCCCGATCGTGTCCGCCTCGGTATCGAGCGTGGGGTTGAAGACCTGCGCCGCGGCGAGGCCCATCTGGTGGCCCATCAGGGCGCCGCCGACCTGCAGACCGACGAGGGGGAGCGTCGCGAGGATGCCGATCGTCGCGCCGATGAGCGACTCGCTGAAGACGAGCCACACGAGCGATGGGAGCGTCAGGTCGCCGATCGAGGTCGCGACGCCGGAGACGAGGGGGTACACCGCCGCGGTCATCGCCAGGGCGACGAGGACCTTGAGCCGCATCGGGATCGTCCCGGTCCCCAGCACTGGCGCAAAGATAAACAAGCCGCCCAAGCGGCAGAGCACGGCGACGAAACCGACGGCGTGGGGCAGGATGTGCTCGAAGACGATCAAGGCTGGGAGGGGAAGCTTGCGGCGGGGATGACGGCGCTATGCGGGATCGAACAGGGTGAACATCGTGACGGAGAACTCCGCGATCTTGGTGACGATCCACGACAGCAGCAGCACCGCGACGATCACCATCCCGAAGATCTTGGGGACGAAGGTCAGCGTCTGCTCCTGAATGGAGGTCACAGACTGGATGATGCTGATCGTCAGGCCGATCGTGACGCCGGCGCCCAGGATGGGCGCGGCGATCTTCAGCGACAGGATCAGCGACTGGCGGACGATCTCGAGCAGGTTGTCATCGATCATGGTGTGTGCGCGCTCCTACGCATGGCTATGGCCCCCCGGTCGCAACGAGATTCGACAGTCGCTCGGCGCCCCCCTCCTGCACGAAGCTCGACATCAGCGAGCCGACGACGAGCGTCCAGCCATCGACGAGCACAAAGAGCAGGAGTTTGAATGGCAACGAGATCAGCACCGGTGGCAGCATCATCATGCTCATCGAGATGAGCAGGCTCGCAATGATCACGTCGATCACCAGGAAGGGCAGGTACACGCGGAACCCCATGATGAAGGCGACCTTCAACTCACTGAGCATGTACGCAGGAACGAGCGTGATGGTGTCCACATCGGCGCGGGTCATCTTCTCCGGCTCGCTGGTGTCGATGCCGCGGTAGTTCATGACCATGTAGAGCGAGGACCAGTTGCCGGTCGCCTCGATCTGATCGAACATGAAGTCGCGGACCGGCTGCTTGGCCTTGTCCCACATCTCCAGCTGGTTGGTGATCTCGCCGTTGTTGTAGGGGATGATGGCTTCGTTGTAGACGCGGTCGATGGTCGGGCTCATCACGAGCAGCGTCATGAAGAGCGAGAGCCCCAGCACGACCTGCGAGGGCGGCAGGTTCTGCGCGCCGATCGCCTGCTTGAGCAGGCTCAGCACGACGACGATGCGCAGGAAGCTCGTCGTCATGAGGATGATCGAGGGCGCCAGCCCCAGCACCGTCAGCAGCAGCACGACGTTCAGCGCCGACGACAGCCCCCCATCGAAGCCGGGGATCGCGTCCGAGGCGTCCTCGAGGACCTGCGCCGGGTTCAGGATCTGCTCGGGCGAGGTCACCGCGGCGCCGTCGCTTAGCGGAGCGACAGGCGGTGGGGTGATGCCCTCGCTGGGCATCGGGCCGACCTGCGCCAGCGCATCGGCGCTGAACAGCATCGCGATGAGCAGGGTGACGATGAGCAGTGCCGAGCGGATCACGCGGTCACCTCGCGCAGGGATCGGAGGCGGTCGCGGAGCGAGCCAACAGCGTCGGCGTGCTCAGCTTCGGTGTCGCTGTACGCAGGCTCGATGTCCTGCGCGATCTCGTGGAAGCGCGCGGTCGCGGCGCGGGGCGTCATGGGGATGACCGGGTCGATCTCGTATTCGCGCTCTCCGATGAGTCCAGGGTCGCGCTCGGCCTGCGTCAGCATCGAGCGGAAGCGGCGCGTCAGCGAGGCGCCCTCCTCGTCTTCGGCGCGCATGATGAGGGCCGCGACCTCTTCCGGGTCGTCGATCTCCGCGAGCGTCGTAAAGCCCTGGTTGGTCTGGCTGAGCAGCAGCACGCGCCGGTCGAGGCGCAGGAGCACGAGCGTGTTCCCCTTGGCGATCGGGTAGCGCGCCAGCACGCTGAGCAGCCCCGATGGCGCCCGCCCTGCGGCGCCGAGCTGCGCCGAGAGCGTCCCCCCACCCTGCCTGGCGAGTTTCAGGAACGCCATCTTGCACAGCAGGATGAGTCCGATGACGGCGGCGAGCGCCAGCGCGGTGCGCAGGCCCCAGCCGCCGCCTTGTGTCGTGGTCGCGCTGGCGCTGTCCTGATCCGCGATAGGCAGTTCGGCGCTGCCCCCCAGCGGCTTCGATGCGGAAGCACTGGCGGGCGAGGGATCAGCGGAAGATTCGGAGAATGGCGCCAGTTTGATGTCCAACGCCTCTGCGACGAATATCGGGGGGCCTACCGCTCCATCGATCGCCGAGGGCGCCGGTTCATTGACCGGTGTTTCCTGCTCGATCGACAGCGAACCGGCGGGGTTCGCCTGGAGTGTCGATGACTGCTCGTTGGCGTGGGATGCGGCGGTCGCAAGCAGCACCGGCAGCGTCAGCGCAGCAAGGTGCGCGCGCCTGCGTGGAATGCTGGTTGTCGCTGTGCTCGCCATCTCGCCATCCTGGCCTGTGACCACCGGGCTCCGCCGGTGGGGCGCCACTTCAAGCAGCGCCGGTTGATCGGGTCTCTCTTCCTGTCGCTCCGCTTACCGCTCCTCGATGGTCGCCTCCAGGATCTCGCTGACGCGGACGCAGAAGTTGTCATTCAGGATCAGCACCTCGCCGCGGGCGACGTGGCGTTCGTTCACGTAGATATCCACCGGATCACCGGCGAGCTTGTCCAGCTCGACCACGGCGCCATCGCTGAGGCGGAGCACATCTTCGACGAGCATCCTCGTGCGACCGAGTTCGATCTTCACGTTGAGATCGACGTCGGCGAGGATGTTGATCCCCTCGCCGCCCTCGATCGCGGCGAGCTGCGTCAGTTGTTCCGGCGTGAAGGGCGCTGGCGCGCTGGAGCCTCCAGGGCCGAACCGGGCGCCATTGGAAGCGCCGGCCGCGGCGTCCTGCTCGATGCTGGCCGCGGCCTGCTGCGCGGCGTCGATCGCTTCGCCTGCGAGTTGCTCGGCGGCGCTCATCCCGGCTGCATCGTCCGATGTCGGCGCAGAATCTGCGCCTTCACTGGCCTGCGCATCGCCAGCGCCGGTCGGATCGGGCGCCTGCTCTGCTGCGTCACCAGCGCTGGCGTCTGGCTGCTGCTCGTTGGTGGGTTCTTCGTCGGCCATCCGTAGCCTCTTTGAACGCAATGTGTTATGAACACACAGAGCGCGTGACATCCATGTCGATACCCCACGCGACGACGCTCGCCGGGTGGACCTTCGATCCACTATCGGCACAGGACGCCATCAATCGTCCAACTATTGCGCTCAGCGCAGGTTGTTGCGCGGCCCGGTCGGTCGGTCAGCCGTCGGTCGGCATGCCGACGCACCTGGGGATGAGCACCTTGAAGACCCTGGGCTCGCCGCCGGCGTCTTCGCCGAGGACCTCGCTGAGATACTCGGTGAGCTGCCTGGTCATGGTCTCGAGGTTGGGCTCGGTGAGGTAGCGGTGGTGGGCGTTGCGCCAGAGGGAGCTGATGCCGGTCTTGATCTCGGCGTTGCGCTCTTCGAGGATCCGCTCGACGTACTCGCTGTTCTTCTGCTTCACCTGGATCTGGATCTCGGTGTCCCACAGCCAGATCTTCCCCGACTGGTGGTTGGGGAAGCGGTCGCTGACGATCATGACCTCCGTCACGATCTCCGCGTCTGCGTCCTCGGTCTCGACGATCTCCGCCTGCACCTCGCCTGGGCCGGCCCACATCATCATCGCGCCGCCGACGACCGCGGCTTCACCAGCGAGCAGACCGACGACCAGGATGATCGTCTTGAGCCCGAACTTGCCTGGCTTGCTCTCAGCGGCCTCTTCGGTCGCCTGCGGTGCTTTGGTTTCTTCGTCGGCCATCGTGACTGCTCCTGACTGCTGTCGGTTCGGTTATCCGCCCTTGGCGAACCCGGCGTCCTCGAAATTCGGATCCGGGTTGGTTTCTTCGACCTCTGCCTCGGTCTGGATGATCTCAACCCGGCGATTCACCGCCTGGGTCTCCGGTGTGTACGCTCTGGGCGCGACTGGTTCGGTATCTCCTGCCGCGGAGATCCGCAGGACGAGCGGATCGAGCCCCCCGGTCTCCACCAGGAAGTCGTGCACCGCTTTGGCCCGGTAATACGAAAGATCGGTCAGGTCGCGGTAGGGGCTGCCCTGGGGGAGCGCCTTGCTCGCGGCGTGGCCCCGGATCTCGATCTTGAAGCGCTTGCCGATGAGCAGCCGCGCGATGCGTTCGAGTTCAGGCTTGGCGCTCTCATTCAGCACCGCGGAGCCTGGCTCGAACATCTGCGATCCGCCGATCGTGAACTTCAGGCCCTCGTGGACCCTGGTCACGGTGGATTCCTTGCCCTGGATGCCTGGCGTGTTGTTCTGGCTGGTGACCTTCTTGGTCATCTTCTGCTTGGCGAGTTCCTGCAGGCTCTCGATCATCGAGCGCAGGGGCGGGTCATCGATCGGGAGCGTGCCGACACCGCCTGAATAGCCGAAGGCTTCCTTTACGGCGGTGATGACCTTCTGGTACTCGTGCTCCTTCTTGAGCTCGCTGAACGCGGCGAGCAGCACGAAGAAGCAGAGCAACAGCGTCATCATGTCGCCGAAGGTGACGACCCACTCGGGGATATCACCGCCCTTTTTCTTCGGTCGCTTGGCCATGCGTGTCGCGGCTCCTCACTCGGCGTCAGGCCGCTTGCGCGAGATCATCTTCGCCGCTGCCGCGGGCGCTCGGCGGGAGGAAGGTCTTGAGCTTCTGCTCGACGACGCGCGGGTTGTCGCCACTCTGGATGGAGATCACGCCCTTGATGACGATGGTCTTGGCAAGGATCTCCTCGTTGGAGCGGAGCCCGAGCTTGTCGGCGAGCGGGCAGAAGATCACGTTGGCGACGATCGCGCCGTAGAGCGTCGTCAGCAGCGCGACCGCCATACCGGCGCCGATGCCTGAGGGGTCGGACATGTCACCGAGCATCGTCACGAGACCGATGAGCGTGCCGATCATGCCGAACGCGGGCGCGTACTTGCCCATGCCGTCGAGGATCGCCTTGGACGTTTCGTGACGGCCGATCATGTTCTCGAGGTCCGCTTCCA
>CAYGNN010000014.1:7944-9691 GCA_964351165.1 uncultured Phycisphaeraceae bacterium | reverse complement strand
GACCAGGCGCTTGCCGCGCTCGAGCTTGCGGGTGGCCACGGCGTCGAGCTCGGTCCGCATGATGTCCTCCATCACTTCGGGACGGGTGCCGTCGACGGCCATCTGGATGCCCTGGATCAGCAATGGGTCCTTGATGTCATCGACGTGGTTCTCGAGCGCGAGGATGCCGTCACGGCGGGCGACCTCCGCGAAGTTCACGAGCTGCGCGAGGATCTCATCAACCGACGCAGGCTTCGCGAAGATCGTCTTCATGATGATCTTCGGAAGACCAAGGATGTTCGCGAGGGGGAAGGACGTGAATGTCGCGGCGATCGCGCCGATGACGACGACAACGATCGACGGCGCATCGAAGAACATCTGCGGCGCACCACCGAGGATGATCGTGCCGACGATGACGATGCATCCGAGCACCAGTCCGATGATTGTGGCGATGTCCACCGATCGTCCTCCGGGGGATCGCCGGCTTCCGTGCCGGCGCAGGCTGATCCGGTCCTGCCATCGGCCCGGATTGCCGGGATCTTGAGGGTTGATCGGCGCCTACGCGGTTCTCGGACGCTGTTGGATGTCGGCTGGCGCGGCTGGGTGGCGCAGGGGCGCCGCCTGGCGGCTCGCCCGGCCCATCCTTTATTAAGAAGGCACGACCATCGCGCGGAGGTGGCGGCCGTACTCGATCGACCGCTCGACCACCTCCTGCATCGACTCGGCGACGATCACGCGGTCACCCCCGATGAGGGTGAGCGTGGTGTCTGGGCGCTCCTCGACGAAGCGGATCGCCTCCGCGTTGACGACGAAGCGGTCGCCGTTGAGCCTGGTCAGTGTGATCATCGCGGTCGCCTCGATCCCTCGGATCAGATGTTCACGAGCTGCTGCAGGAGCTGGTCGGTCGTGGAGATCACCCGGGACGACGCGGAGTAGCCGGTGGTCGTCAGGATCATGTTGATGAACTCGGCGCCAAGATCAACATTCGACAGCTCGAGCGCCCCGCCGACCACGAGGCCTGAGCCGAACTGCAATGGCGTCGTCACGAGCGGCGCGCCGGAGTTGGGTCCGGTGACGAAGAGGTTGTCGCCTGAATCGACGAGGCCCTCAGGATTGGAGAACGTCGCGAGGACGACCTGCCCGATCACGCGGGTCTGCCCGTTCGTGAATCCGCCGGTGATGACGCCGTCATCGCCAACGTAGTAGTTCGAGAGGATGCCCAGCTCGACGCCATCCTGGAAGGGGACGCCAAGCGTGGAGACGCCCGACTCTTCCGCGAGCGCGGTGACGGACTGCGAGCCGGAGTTCAGGTTCAGGTTGAAGGTCAGCGGATCGCCAGCGCCGGTGTTCAGGCGGTCGATCGAGACGGTGACATCGCTGCCTGGGATCTGGCGGCCGAAGTTATCGAAAGAGACGGTCCCGGTGCCGACGTTCAGGTCGATGTCGGTGTCGTCGGCGGACTCGATGAAGTACCGCCAGGTGGTGCCTGTCGTGTCTGCGGACTCGAAGACCATCGTGATGTCCACGAAGAGCCTCGTGCCGAGCGAATCGAAGACCGCAGCGGTCGTCGTGACAGACTCGCCATCAGCGAGCTGCGTCTGCGTGAAGGTCAGCCCTTCCTGGATCTCCGCGCCCGCCGTATCGAGCAGGCGGAAGTCGGAGTCGTCGATCATGATCGTGTTGTCTTGGCCGATGTTGCCGGTGACGGTGATCACGCCGGCGCCATCGATCGCGACACCGGAGGTGCTGCCGTCGGGGTACACCTGAC
>CAYGNN010000014.1:0-7844 GCA_964351165.1 uncultured Phycisphaeraceae bacterium | reverse complement strand
TGTCGCCGCCGGCGTTGAGGTTGCCTGCGAGCGTGACGTTCTCCGTCGCTTCCGCGAGGGTCTGCGTGCCGATGGGGATGTTGATATCAACGAGGCCGCCCTCGACGATGTTGAAGTTGTCGTCAACGCCGTAGCCCTGGACGCGGCCGCCGGAGGGCGTGATGAGCTGGCGTTCGCTGTTGAGCTGGAAGGCGCCTGCCCTGGTGTAGAACTGCTGCCCGGCGCGCTCGACGATGAAGAACCCATCGCCCTCGATCGCGAGGTCGGAGCTGATGCCGGTCGTGGAGACCGCGCCGCCTGTGAAGTTGCGCTGGGTGCCCGCGACGGTGACGCCGAGGCCGACCTGGCCGGGGTTCGTGCCGCCAGAAGCGGCGCTGGGCGAGGTGCCGAGCGAGATGTTGCGGCTCAGCGCCGGGGAGAACATCAGCCGCGTGGACTTGAACGCGGTGGTGTTGACGTTGGAGATGTTGTTACCGATCACTTCCAGGCGCCTCGACGAGGCGTTGAGTCCTGAGAGTCCGGTCAGCATTGCGGTTGTCGAGGCCATGCGGCGCTCCTTCAGGGCACGAATGAATCGAGCATCAGCGGTGCGAGTTGCTCACACCGCGTGTTGGGGTTCGGGGTTCCCGGACAGCAACTCCGCCACGGTCCGGTTCTGGATCTGCATCAGTTTGTCGGCGAGCCTCCGCGCCGAGATGGGAGCGTTCATTGGGTCTGCGGTCTCGTCGTCGCTCGCATCCGCCAGGTCGATGACAGTCGGCCGCGCGACGACCACCGCGTCGATGCCCAGCTGCACCTCGCTCGGCAGCTGCGCAGGGGCGTCCAGCGGGACCTCCGCGGTCACCGCCCTGCTCAGCACGTCGAGCGTCAGCGCACGACCGTCGATGTAGGCGACGACGCGCAGCGCGCCGGCGGCCTGCGCCAGGTCGGCTGCGTCCGCGAGGTTCTGCAATTGGTTCATGGCCAGCGGCTCGCGGAGGTCCGCGCGGACCAGCACCGCTCGGCCGGTGCGGATCGAGCCGTCGATGGCGCCGACGAGCAGCGTCGGGAAGTCCGCGTTCTCGATCGTCGAAGCGGATGCTTCGATCTCCGCGCCGGCCGGGATCACGCCGGAGCCGAGCCTGCGGAGCAGGTTGTTCCCCTCGTTGCTCATGCGGACTCCGTCTCGTCGTCTTCGGAGGCCTCGCCTTCGCTGCTGTCACCGCCTGGGAGGGCGCCGAACGCGGCGGGGTCGATGATCTCTTCGATGTTCGCCATCGGGACGCGCTGCCCGTTGAGCAGGTTCAGGATGGGGCCATCGGTTGTGCTCGTGACGGAAAGCACGAAGTCTTCCGCCGCGTCACCAAACTGGTTCGTCCCGGTGACGAACTTGCCGATCAGGCCACCGGCCTGCGCGAGGGCGTTCTGGTTGACGAGCTCGCCGAGCGAATCGGTGAGCGCCGTGTCGGACTCGATGCCGCGGATGACGCTGATCTGCTGGAGCAGGTCCTTCGTCTCGTTGGGCGAGAGCGGGTCCTGGTTGGTCAGCTCAGCGAAGATGATCTCGAGGAACTCGTTGTTGGTGAGCTGCCCGAAGTCACCGCTGGCGCCCTGAGAGGTCGCGGCGGCGGATGATGTGGCGGTGTCGATGGCGGACATGGGCGTTGGTTCCGATCAGAGATGCGTTCGGATCAGGCGACGGCGCTGACGGAGTACCGCAGCTGCGCCTCGAATGGTGAGGTTGCTGGCTCCCCGGCGGTCCCCGCCGTGTCGCCCTGTACGCCATCAGTTCCTGACGGCTCGTCCTCGCCGGTCTCCGACCGACCCCTGCTCTGCCCGCCAGCCGCGTCGTGCTGCTGGTCGTCCTGTTCCTGCCCGGCGCCCTGCTGATCCGCTGTGTTCGCGGTGGAATGCATGGCTTTGCCGGCCCCGGCGGTGGTGGCGCCGAGAACTTCCAGGCGTTCCACGCCGAGCCCCTTGTCCCGGAGCGCGGCGCGGAGCGTCGTCGCGTGTTCCATGAGCAAGTCGCGTGCCTGCGCGGTCTGCGCATCGAACGTCGCCTCGACCCTGCCCTGATCGATGGTCATCTTGATCGTCAGCTTGCCCAGCGTTGGGGGATCGAGCTTGATCGTCAGCGTGCCCCCCTGCTGCCGGACCGCGGCGGCCAGCCCACGCTGCACAGAGGCAGAAAACGCCTGTTCTGTCTCGACCTGGCCGAGATTCGGCGCAGCTGCTTGGCTCGGAGCGGCGGATTGCCTGGCGTTAACCGATCCGAAGGATGGCTGGGGCGCTGGCGCCTCGATCACCGCTGGATCAACGCGCGTCGGTGCGGCTTCAGCGACCGGTTGGCGCAAGGGTTGCGCCGCAGGCGCCTCGATCGGCGCCTCCGCCTGGGGCGATTCCGTCGGTGTGATGTTCGTCAGGGACGCCGCGTGCTGCTGACCGGAGGGCTGCTGATTGCCCTGCTGCTGGCCATCGGAAGCAGGGTCATCGGGGGTCTCAACAGCGATCGCCTGCGCGTCAAGATGCTCAGGAGTCGCCGGAGCGTTGGCGCCGGGCGTTGGCTGCGCCGGCTGCTGCGTCGAGACGGGAACCGCCTGCGGCGCCTGTGGTTCTGACTTGATCTGCTCGGCTTCCTGCTGAGCGAAGACCGGATTCACTGCTGGCACAGGGCTATCCGATTTTGGCGTCGCCTGTTGCTGCTCGGTCAGCGCCGGCTGCTCAGCATCTGGAGTTGTCACGGCCGGTGATGGCGCTGTGATATTGGGTGCTGTCGAATGAATCGAGGCGGGCTTCGCCTGCTCGAGCGTGAGTGTCGCGGTGGGCTGCTCCGGCGCGACCGGCGCGATTATCGCGTCGCCCGATTCGATCTCGCTGACGATCTGCGCTTCCAGATCAGGGTTCAGCGGGATCTCCGTTGCGACCTCTGGCTCAACCGCATGCGTGATGACTTCATCCGCCTGCGTGTCGGCCTGTTCCTGCGCTGGGATCGGCTGGTCGGCCCCATCCGCCTGGGTTGCTTCGCGATCGACTTCCGGCTGCTCGGCGTCTGCTGCTGGAGTCTCGACCGGCGTCGATTCAGCGCGTTCCGCTCCGCCGCTGGCGCTCTTGAGCGCTTCGGTGAAGGGGGATGCCCCCTGCTCGGTCGCGCCGTCGGTGCGCCCGGAGCGCGGGGATTGCGCAGGGACCTTGACCGGCGCCGAGGGTGGTACGATCGTCGGCGTGGGGGTCAGGGTCGGCATCGTCGTGCAGGTCCTCTACTCGGGGGCGGCGGTTGGTGCGGCGCTGGCGACAGTCTCGACGCCGCGCTTGCGGATTCGTTCAAGCAAATCCGCTGCCACTTCCGGCGGGAACTTCCCGATGATCTTGCTGCTGCCCCTGGGCTGCATCGCGTTGAGGTACGCGACGACCTGGTCCGTCTCGCCTTGATCGATGAGCTCCTCGAAGACCGCCCTCGCGGCGTCAGGCTTGAGCGCCTCGTACCGCTGCAGCGCCTTCTTGAACTGCGTCGAGCCCTCGGTCGCCCTGATCTCGGCGCGCTGCTGCTCGAATGCCGCGCGTTCGGCGTTCAGTTCTTCGCGCGCCGCCTCGATCACCGCGTGCTGGCGCGCCATCGTCTTGCGGAGGTCCTCCCCCTCCTTGCGCAGCCGCTCGACGGTCACGAAGTTCAGGTCGTCGAACTCGCCGATCAGGCTCATCCGGTTCGCGGTCGGCAGCGGCGGGTTCGCCTCGAGCGCCGCGGCTTCGGCGGCCGCCTGCTCATCCGCTGCGGCCCTCGCTTCCTTTGCCAGCGCCGCCTCGTCGGCGGTGATCGTCGTGGCGAAGACCTCGCGGATTGCTTCGATCCGAGCCATGTTCAGCCGGTCGCCCTGGTACAGCCACGCTGTGAACCCCGCGAGGGCGAGGATGTGCGCGATCGCGAGCGTCGAGACAGCGATAAAGAGTGCTTTGAGCATGATTACGTCGCCTTTCGCAAGACCGGCGCCACCGAGGCGCCCGCCGTCCTGCCGTGCCGCATCGTGGCCATGTCGTCGAGCTCCATCGCCTCACGCCTGGCCTGATCCTTCTTCCACTGTTCGTATCGGTGTTCCTTGAGCAGCTCGACCGCCTGACGCGCACGCGCCGCATCGAGCAGCGCCGTCCGCGCCTCCTCGAGCCGCTTGTGCACGCCCGCCAGCTCCACCACGGTCGCCTGTGCCTTGCCCATCACCATCAGCGAGGCGCCAGCCTGCAGCCGCACATCGGGGAGCGTGACCGGAGCGCCCGGCTCGTCGTCCCGCCGCTCGCCTGCGAGAGCGCCACGGAGGTCGCGTTTGAACCCAACGATGGAGTGCTGGAACCCCCGGATGCGGTTCTCCAGGTCCACCCGCTCGCGGTCGATCTCGGCGAAGGCGATCTGCGCATCGCGCTCCGCCCGCTTCCGCTGCTCCAGAACATGCTCGAGATTGAACCGGAACTTCGCCACAGCCGATCAGCCCCCCTTACGCAGCGCCGGCGCCCTGCGGACTCGCCTGGTGACTGGTGCGCTGGTTGGCGAAGATCTGCTGCGCCGAGCGCTGCGCGAGCGCCAGCAGCTGCTTGCGCGCCTCGGCGAAGGGCGCCACAGCGTGCGGCGATTGCTGCAGGATCGCATCGATCGCAGGCTTGAGCTCGATCGCGCAGTCCGCGACAGGGTCGGAGCCGCTCGCGTACGCGCCGATCTGCACGAGGTCCTCCACGCTCTTGAACGATGCGAGCAGCCGCAGGATCTCCTGCCTCGACGCGATGTGCTCCGGATCGGTGACATCACCCGCGACACGGCTGACCGAGTCCAGCACGTCGATCGCAGGGAAGTGCGCCTTCTGCGCGAGTTTGCGGTCGAGGATGATGTGCCCATCCAGGACGCCCCGCGCCGCGTCAGCGACCGGCTCGGTCATGTCGTCGCCCTCGACGAGGATCGTGTACACCCCGGTGATCGAGCCTGCGCCGTGCAGCGTCCCGGCGCGTTCGAGCAGCCTGGGGAGCATCGCGAAGACGCTCGGTGTATACCCCTTCGTCGCCGGCGGCTCCCCCACCGCCAGGCCGACCTGCCGCTGCGCGTGCGCGTACCTGGTGATCGAATCCATCATCAGCATCACGTCCGCGCCGCGATCTCTGAAATGCTCGGCGACCGATGTCGCGGTGTGCGCCGCGCGGATCCGCATCAGCGGTGACTGGTCGCTCGTCGCGACGACGACCACCGACCGCGCCAACCCCTCGGCGCCCAGCGCATCGTCGATGAACTCGCGGACCTCCCTGCCGCGCTCGCCGATCAGGCCGATCACGTTGACGTCCGCGTTCGTGCCCCTGGCGATCGACCCCATCAGCGTGGACTTGCCAACACCAGGGCCTGCGAAGACGCCGATCCGCTGGCCCTTGCCCAGCGTTGTGAAGCAGTCGATCGCTCGCACGCCGGTGGTGAGCCGTTCGGAGATCCGCTCGCGGTCCATCGGTGAGGCCGGCTCCGGCGAGAGCAGGCCGCGCGCGCTGGCGCGGATCGGCCCGAGCCCATCGATCGGCTCACCCATCGCGTTGATGACCCGACCGAGCATCCGCTCGCTGACAGCAACGGTCGGCGTCGGCTGCTCGCCGCGCACCAGATCACCCGGGCGGACGCCTGCTGTCTGCCCGAGCGTCATGACGGTGGTCGTGTCGCCATCGAAGCCGACGACCTCGCCTGGGAGCATCGCGCCGCTGGCGCCGCTCTCGATCAGCACGAGCGAACCGACCGGGATCGGCAGCCCCTCGACGATGATCGTCAGCCCCCGCAGCGCTGACACCCTCCCGGTGATGCGCATCGGTTGGGCTTGCTGCAGTGTTTCGATCTCAGATGCGAGAACCCTCACGCCGCGTCCCCGAGCGCATCGCCTGGAGTCTCGCTGGTGTTGTCCGCGGTCCTTCCGGGAAGCACGGCGTCAACGAGCCGCTGGATCTGGCTGTCGATATCCGCGTTGACCTCTTCCGAGCCTGCGCGCACGACGCACGAACCAGGCGTGAGCGTTTCATCGGTGAGCAGCTCGGCGTGCTCGATCTCATCGAACCGAGCCAGCATTGCTGGCAGGCCCTCGTCGATCAGCTCCCGGTCATCGGGGTGCACGACGATCACGACGCGCGAGGGGCGCAGGAGCATCGCCAGCGCCGCGTCGAGCTGGGTCCTGGCGGATTCGCCGTCGAGCTCCACCGCGCGCTTGGCGACCCGCTGCGCGAAGGTCGTGGCGAATTCCAGCACGCTGTCCGCCGCCTGGTTCAGCAGCAGGAGCCGATCCGATTCGAACTTGTCCAGCGCTTCCACCCAGCGATCGGTCAGCACCGTCAGCTCCGGCGCGCGCTCAGCGAGCGCCTCGGCGTGCCCTTCGGCGCGGCCCTCGGCGTGCCCTTCCGCCTTGCCCTGCTCGAAGCCCTCCGCTCGACCAGAGTCCGCGGCACCCTCGATCAGGCGCTCGCGCTCGAGCTTCGCTGCTTCAATGATCTCGTCCGCCTTCTGCTGCGCCTGCGCGATGATCGCGTCGCCCTGCTTCTGCAGGTCGCCCAGATCCAGCACGATGGCGCCCTGCGCAAACGCCGGCGCGTGGTCTTTGTTGATCAGCGCCATGACAGCGCCCTCTGGTCGGGAGAAGGACGCGGCATCAGACGATCATCTCCGACTCGCCGCCGCGGCCGGCGATGATGATCTCGCCGGACTCTTCCAGCCTGCGGACGACGTCCACGATCCGCTGCTGCGCCGATTCGACATCGCTGACGCGCACCGGGCCCATGAACTCCATCTCCTCGTTGATGAGCTGCGCCGCACGCTCGGACATGTTCCCGAACATCTTCTCCTTGAGCGGCTCGGACGCGGTCTTGAGCGCCAGCGCCAGCTCGTCGTTGTCCACTTCCTTGAGCACCGACTGGATGCCCTTGTCGTTGACGAGCAGCACGTCCTCGAAGACGAACATCAGGCGGCGGATCTGCTCGACCAGGTCGGGGTCCTCGGATTCGAGGCCCTCCATGATCGCCTTCTCCGTCGCGCGGTCGGCGAGGTTCAGCACCTCCGCGACCGTCTCGATGCCGCCGGCCTTCTCCATCGACTGCATGAGCATGCTGCTCAGGCGCGACTCGAGACCCTCTTCCACCTGGCGGATGACCTCGGGGTTCGTCTGCTCCATGTTCGCGATGCGCTTGATGACCTCGACCTGCTTGCCGATCGGCAGGCCGACGAGGATCTCCGACGCCTTGTAGTGCGGCATGTGGCACAGGATCAGCGCGATCGTCTGCGGGTGCTCGTCCTGGATGAACGTCAGCAGGTTCTCGCTCTCGGCCTTCTGCAGGAACGCGAAGGGCGTCTTCTGCACGTGCGTCTGGATCTTCCCGAGGACCTTCTCCGCCTCCTTGGGGTCAAGCGATTCCATCAGCAGGACCTTGGCGTAGTCCAGGCCGCCCTCGTTGGCGAACTCGTGCGCGAGCGAGAGCCCATAAAACTCGTCGATCACCGACTCGCGCAGCTTGTCCGGGATCCGACCGAGGCTCGCCAGCTCGCGCGTGACCTCCTCGACGTGCTCGGCGCTGAGCTCCTTGAGCACGAGCGCGGCGCTCTCCGCCTCCAGCGACAGCAGCAGGATGGCGGACTTGGTCACGCCGCTCACGTCTTCCGCGTTGTCAGGTAGTTTTCCCAGAGGGGGCATACGTGTCTGTCTTTGCTGTTGCGCTTGGGTTGCCGGTCAGGATTCGGATGCGATCCATTTGTTGAGGATGAAGGCCGCGTCGCCAGGGCGTTCGCCCACGAGGTTCGTCACCTGCTCACGCTTCTTGCGCGTCTGCAGGTCGTCGTCGGAGAGCTCGATGCCGGTGAGGTTCGATTCCGCCTCGTC
>CAYGNN010000013.1:28890-30124 GCA_964351165.1 uncultured Phycisphaeraceae bacterium | reverse complement strand
TCGAGGCGGCGATCGCGCAGGCCGCGCGGATGGTGCGGTTCATGTTCGAATTCCTATGGGCTGGTGGTTGATCGCCCGTCGGACGTGACGTGGCGCGGTCGTTGGCTCGATCAACTGTAGCCGATCGTTTGGTGCGGCTGGGAGTGAAATCGCCAGAGGCTGTGGGACAGGCAAGCGTGCGCCGGCTCGGTTGATCGCGTCCAACAAACAAGCCGCGCCCTTCGGTGGGCGCGGCTTGCGTGAAGATGCACTGGTTTCTGATGTGGCGATCAGAAGGGGATGTCGTCTTCCGAGACCGGGGTGTGGCTGGGGCCTCCGGCGGTCTGGTAGCTCTGGTTGCCGCGGCTGGAACCGCCTCCGCCTCCTCCGCCGCCGCCTTCGTTGCGGCTATCGACGAACTGGAAGGACTCGACGACAACCTTGAGCTTGGAGCGGTTGGAGCCGTCGTTTTTGTCCTGCCAGGTGTCGAGCTTGAGTCGGCCTTCGACGAAGACCGGCCTTCCCTTGGCGAGGTACTGCCCCATGATCTCGGCGGTCTTGCCCCAGGCCTCGCAGTCGACGAACGTCACCTCTTCGCGGCTGTCGCCATCGCGGGACTTGAACTTGCGGTTGACCGCGAGTCCGAAGTTGGCGACGGCCTGCTCGCTGGGGAGGAAGCGGACTTCCACGTCGCGGGTGAGGTTGCCGAGGAGGATGACCTTGTTGAATGAACCTGCCATGATTGCACTTGCCTTTCGTGTTTGATGCTGCTGGTTTTTCCGCTGAGTTGCAAGCGGGCGCTCGGTGTTCGCACCGACGGCGCATTATAGAAGACGCGTCGCCGGCGTGGATGGTTCCAGGGTGTGGGTTGCTCAGGCCTCGGCGGGGGCGGCTTCCTCGGCCTCGTCGGCGGATTCCTCGGCGGCCTTGGCCTCTTCCTCGGCCTTGGCGGCGGCTTCCTCGGCCTCGATCTCGGCGCGGGACTTGGCGCTGGAGGTCTTCTTGGCGGACTCGGCGGCCTGCTGCTCGCGGAGCTTCGCCTCGTCGGCCAGGCCCTGCTGGTCATCGGAGGACTGCATCTCTTCGAGGGTGAGGTGGTCGGCCTTGATGGTCATGAAGCGGAGGATCTGGTCGGAGAGGTTGCAGGCGCGCTCGAGCTCGGCGACCTTCGTGGGATCACAGGCGAAGTAGGCGAGGATGTAGATGCCGCGGCGCTGCTTCTTGATCTCGTAGGCCAGGCGGCGCTCGTCCCACT
>CAYGNN010000013.1:1753-28880 GCA_964351165.1 uncultured Phycisphaeraceae bacterium | reverse complement strand
GAGCCGAAGTCGGCGGCCGCGGCCTGGCTGATGAGGAACATGGTCTCGTAGTAGTTGTTCTTGGTGGTCATGGTGTTGCTTTCGCCTTTCGTTGGGTTCGCGCCGGTCGCGGCGTGCGCCGGCGTGGTGTGGTTCTGTTGGTCTGTTTCAGTTTGAATCTGGTTCGGGGTCGTTGCTGGGTTTGCCCCAGCCTGATGCGGCGCGGACGTTGAAGGTGTTCATGGCCTTGGTCATGCCCTCCGCGGCCCAGCACTCGGCGGCGTCGCAGACGCGGTCGAGGGTGGGTTCGAGGGTCTCGAACTCTTCGTCGGTGAAGCGTCCGAGGACGTGGTCCTTCTTGGCGGCGAACTCGGACTCGCCGACGCCGATGCGCAGGCGGGGGTACTCGTTCGTGCCCAACGCCCGCTCGATGTCGGCGAGGCCGTTGTGGCCGCCTGCGGAGCCGGAGGGCCTGAGCCTGATGCCCCCCACCGGGAGCGCGGTCTCGTCAACGATGACGAGGACGTCCTCGGCGGGTGTGACCTTGAAGAAGCGGACAGCTTCACCGACGGTGAGGCCTGAGCGGTTCATGTAGGTCGTGGGCTTGATGAGCAGGCACTTGCCGGCGCCGGCGATGGCGGCGTCGATCGTCATGGCGTGGAACTGCCCTCGCGCGATCGCGCCTCCGGCGTGGCGCTGGGCCAGCCGGTCGACGGCCATGAACCCGGCGTTGTGCCGGGTCCTGGCGTACTCGCGTCCGGGGTTTCCGAGTCCGACGATCAACTTCATCAGTCCTTGTCTTCCTCTGCGTCGGCCTTCTTCTCGGTGATGACCTCGGGCTGGGTGGCGCCGGCGCCCTCGACCTCGGCCTCTTCGCCGACCGCTTCCTCTTCCTGGATGATCTGGATGGAGCAGACGGTGTCGTCCGCATCGCCGACGAGGGTCATGCCTGCTGGGAGCTTGATGTCGCTGGCGTGGAGCGAGTCACCGGCGCCCAGCTCGGAGATGTCGAGGTCGATGTGCTCGATGATGTCGCGGACTTTGCACGAGACGGTGATCTCGGTCATGTTCGTGAGCAGGATGGCGCCGGCTTCGCGGAGGCCGACGGCGTCGCCCTTGAGTTCGACGTGGAGGTGGATCTCGACGACCTCATCGAGGTCCACGCGCTCGAAGTCGGCGTGGATGATGTTGGTGCCGAGGTAGTCGAACTGCAGGTCCTTGAGGAGCGCGTTCTCCTTCTTGCCTTCGATGTCGAGGATGAAGACCTTCTCGCCGTGGGCGAAGTGGTGGATGGCGGTCTTGGCGTTGATGCTCAGGGAGACGGGGCCCTGCTTGTGCCCATACAGCACGATGGGCAGCTCGCCTGCGGCGCGGGCGCGTTGGGCGTAGCGGGAGCCGACCTTCTCGCGGGTCTTGGCTTCGAGTGTGAACGTTTCGCTCATGATTGATACTCCTGTCTTGGATCGTTGTCGCGGCGTGACTGCTGGGCCGCGGTGTTGGTTCAGAAACGGTTGGTCAGCGTTTGGACCCTGCGTCCTTCCGGAAGAGGGCGCTGACGGAAAGGTTGTGGTGGATGTTGTGGATGGCGTCGCCGAGCAGGTCGCCGACGCTGAGCTCGACGACGCGGTCCCTGATCGGGGCGAGGCGGTCGCCCAGCGGGATCGTGTCGGTGAGGATGATGCGGTCGATGGGGCTGCCCTCGAGGCGCTCCATGGCTGGGCCGACGAGGACGCCGTGGGTCGCGCCGACAAGGACGCGTTTTGCGCCGTTGTCCATGACGAGGCGTGCGGCCTCGCAGACGGTGCCGGCGGTGGAGATCATGTCGTCCATCATGAGGACGGTCTTGTCTTTCACATCACCGACGATGGTCGTGGAGTTGACCTTGGAGCCGCTGATGCGGCGCTTGTCGATGAATGCGATCTCGCCATCGAGGAAGGCGGCGTACTTGCCGGAGACCTTGACGTTGCCGACGTCGGGGCTGACGAGGACGAGGTCGCCCAGTTCCTCGCGGATGCTGGCGAAGTAGTTGAGGAAGACCGGCGAGGCGGACATGTGGTCCACCGGGATGTCGAAGAAGCCCTGGATCTGGGCGGCGTGGAGGTCGAGCGTGAGGACGCGGTCCGCGCCGCTGGTGGTGATCATGTTCGCCACGAGCTTGGCGGTGATCGGCGTGCGGCCCTCTTCCTTGCGGTCCTGCCTGGCGTAGCCGTAGTACGGGATGACGACGGTGACGCGCTCGACGGAGGCGCGCTTGAGGCAATCGACGAAGATCAGCAGCTCCATCAGGTTCCGGTTGACGGGGTTGCACGTCGAGAGGACGACGAAGCAGTCGCGGCCCCTGACGTCCTCTTCGATCTTGACGATCAGCTCGGAGTCGGGGAAGGACTCGGTGCGGCCGACGCCCAGCGGGAGGTCGAGGCGCTCGCAGATCTTCTCCGCGAGGGGGATGCTGCGGACGCCGGCGAAGATCTTGAGGGAGTTGGAGTCGCCCCTGGCCATTATGCGTTCGCTCCGGTGGGGCTCGCGTGCTGGCGCGAGCGGAGGATCCGGTCGGTCTCGGCGAGCTGCTCGGGGGTGTTGACCGAGAGCGCGTCTTCGGCGGGGACGGCGGCGAGGGCGCCGACGGTCTCGCCTGTCTGCTGCAGCAGCGCTGGGACGTCGGTGAGGTAGTACTCGCCGGTGAGTTCGTTGCGCTCCACCCTGCTCAGGCCCTGCCAGAGCCTGGTCGCGTCGAAGCAGTAGTAGCTGGGGTTGATCTCGTTGATCCGGAGCTGCTCGTCGGTGGCGTTCTTCTGCTCGACGATGCCGGCGAAGGCGCCCTTCGCGTCGCGGACGATGCGGCCGTAGCCGGATGGGTCGTCGACGGTCGCGGTGGCGAGCGTGGCTGCGGCGTTGGTTCTGGTGTGCTCGTCGATGAGCTCGATGACGGTCTGTGAGCGGATGAGGGGGCCATCGCCGCAGAGGACGACGATGTCGCCCTCGAAGGTGTCGAGCAGGGGCTGGGCGCATTTGACGGCGTGGCCGGTGCCGAGCTGCTCGTCCTGGATGGCGAACTCGATGGCGGCGTCGCCAGGGTCGATGCGCTCCATCGCCTCGCGGACGAGTTCCTGCATGTGTCCCACGACGACGATGACGCGGGCGCAGCCTGCTTCGAGGCACGCCCTGGCGACCCAGCAGACCATCGGCGCGCCGCATGTTTCATGGACGACCTTGGGGAGGTCGCTGTTCATGCGCGTGCCTTTGCCTGCCGCGAGGATGATTGCCGCTGTGGGTCTGGCCATATCGCCGGTGGCGCCGGCGCGAGTGATCGGTTGCTTTGCAGGAACTACGAAAAGAACTGGCCCGCCAAGACTTGAACTTGGACTGGAGGTACCAAAAACCCCTGTGCTACCATTACACCACGGGCCATTTGTTCTTTGTTTGTTCTTCGTTGTCGTCGCTGCTGCTTGCGATGATCGATCGCGCCGCCACGGTCTCCGCTGCTGCGCCCGGTGTTCCTGCGAAGAGAAACAGCGGGCTGGTTGTCCGAACCACAGACGCGGCTCGGACCGAACGGGACATCCGTTCGACAGGCGAAGCCGCGGCAAACTCTTCCGAGCGGGACCCGGCACAAAGCCGCGAAGACCGGACCCATGCCGCGCCTAAAAGCGTCGCGGACGGCTCATCGGTGAAGAGCGCGGAAGTGTAGAAGGGCGGGGGCGGCAGTCAATCGTCCGCGGCGTCGGGATCGGCCTCGTCGGGGTCGCCGAAGGGCTCGGAATCGCGGCCCTGGATGGCGGATTCGCTGATGGAGTCGTAGCAGGTCGCCAGGAGGCCAACGAGGGGGAATTTGCCGACCTCGAAGGGGCTCGGGCCGAGCCTACGGAGCAGGGCGTGGCTGACCTGCGGGCGGTCGAGGGGTGTCTCGAATTCGTCGAGGCCCTCGCCCTGGGACCAGAATTCCTCGATCAGTGTCTCGATGGGCTCGGCGGGGGTCTGGGCGGCGTCGATGGGCTTGGGGGCGTAGGCCGGGGCGAGGCCTGAGGCGGCGCCGGCGAGGGCGCGGCGCTGGCGGAGGCGCTCGCGGAAGTCCTCTTCCTTGGTGCCCCTCAGGTGGAAGAGCAGGAAGGGGTCGGTGTCCAGGCGCTCTGCGATGATCGCGGCGACACAGCAGACATCGGGGGTGACGGCGTTCTCGATGTCGTGCTGGGGGCCCTTCACCTCGATCTTGACCTCGTCGAGGTCGGTCGTGAAGAGCTTCAGGCCAAGCGGCGCGAAGAGGTCTTCCACATCGCGCGGCATATCGCCTGCGAGGAGCTTGGCTGCGAAGAGGGACTGGTCCGCCATCGAGCGGGCGAGCTTCTCCCAGATCTCGTGGTCGTAGGTGTCGAGCTTGAATGTCACGGTGCGGCGTGGCTCGCCCCTGCCGTGGAGCATCGCGACGACGGAGCCGTGGCCGATGTCGAGGCGGCGGACGACGGACTGCCGCGCGAGCGCGACACCCTCAGCGACGGTGTGGGGGTCGGTGTGCGATTCAAAGAAACGCATCCAGCGGAGGCCGACCCAGGTGTTGGCGACAGGGCCCTCCTTGGTGGAGAGCTTGATCGCAGCAGGTGTGCGGCGGTTGGTGGCGCCTCGGGTTGGTCTGGTGGTCCTGGCCATATCAGTGGACCTCCATCTCGTCGGGGGCTTCGTTGGAGATGGTGATCTCGCCATCGCCTTCGTCGTCATCGTCGTCCATGGATTCCGCGACAGCGCCGCTGCGGAGCGAGAGCAATTCGCGGAGCTGGCCGGTCGAGAGTTCGGTGAGCCAGTTCTCGCCTGAGCCAATGATCTGCTCGGCGAGCTCGGTCTTCTCTTCGATCATCTGATCGATGCGCTCTTCGAGGGTGCCTGCGACGACGAACTTGTGCACCTGCACGGTGCGCGTCTGGCCGATGCGGTGGGCGCGGTCGGTGGCCTGGTTCTCGACAGCGGGGTTCCACCAGCGGTCGAAGTGGACGACGTGCGAGGCGGCGGTGAGGTTCATGCCGACACCGCCGGCCTTGAGCGAGAGGATGAAGATCGGCGCGGAGCCATCGGCCTGCTGGAAGCGGTCGATCATCTTCTGGCGCGCGGCGCGGGGCGTGCCGCCGTGGAGGAACATGACCTCGCGGTCGAACTCGTGCATGAGTGTCGATTGCAGGATGGCGCCCATCGTGCGGAACTGCGTGAAGATGAGCGTCTGGTCGCCGGCGGCGAGGGATTCGTCCAGCAGCTGAATGAGGCGCTGCGTCTTGCCTGATCGCGACGGCTTGGGCGTGCGGCCGGAGGTCGGGTCGAACTCGCCCAGGAACTGCGCCGGGTGGTTGCAGATCTGCTTGAGCTTGACGAGCATCGCGAGCACCATGCCCCTGCGGCGGACGCCATCGGCGCGGTCGACCTCGCCCAGCATCTCGTTGATCGCGGCCTGGTAGAGGGTGGCCTGCTCGCTGGTGAGGCTGGCGAATTCCTTCGTCTCGACCTTGGGGGGCAGGTCCACGTTGATGCTGGGGTCGCTCTTGAGCCGGCGCAGGATGTAGGGCTGGACGAGGGCGCGGAGCTTGCTGCGGCGTTCCTTGTCGTGGCGCTTCTCGATGGGCGCTGCGAAGCGGCGGCGGAAGCGGTCGGGCGTGCCCAGCCAGCCTGGGTTGCAGAACTGCATGATGGACCAGAGCTCGGTCAGTCGGTTCTCGACCGGCGTGCCTGTCAGCGCGATGCGGCGCGGCGACTTCAGCTGGCGGATCGCCTGCGTCTGCTTGGTCGATGGGTTCTTGATGTTCTGCGCTTCGTCGAGCACGATCCGGCCCCACTGGACCTGCTGGAGCGTGTCCTTGTCGCGGTTGGCGAGCGCGTACGTCGTGATGACGATGTCGTGCTCTTTCACGGCGTCGAGCATCGCGTCGCCTGCGTGGCGGTCTGGGCCGTGGTGGACGAGCGTCTTGAGTGTCGGCGTGAAGCGGACGACCTCGCGGCGCCAGTTCTCGACGACGGACATCGGCGCGACGATGAGCGTCGGGCCGATGGGCGGGCCTTTGCCTGATTTTTCGAGTTCCTTGTCGCTCTGCGCGAGCGCGAGGAGCTGGATGGTTTTGCCGAGCCCCATGTCGTCGGCGAGGCAGGCGCCGAGGCCGTGACGCTCGAGGAAGGCGAGCCAGCTGACGCCTCGCTTCTGGTAGGGGCGGAGTTCGCCCTCGAAGTTCTCCGGCTGCGGGACTTCCGGCATCAGCTCGTCGGAGTCGTCTGCGAAGAGGTCCGCGACCCAGCCGGTGGCGTCGAGGCCCAGCACTTCGACGCCTGTTTCCTCGGCGTCTGCGTCGAAGGCGAGGTGCATCGCTTCGCCGAGGCCGATCTCGCCTCCTGCGTTCTCGCGGAGGAACTTGGCTGCGGCCTTGACGTCCTTGGGGCGGATCTCGATCCAGCGACCGGCGACGCGGACGAGGGGCGTGTTCTCGGTGGCGAGGCGTTCGAGGTCTTCAACAGAGAGCGCCGTGTCCCCCACCGCGATGCGCCAGTGGTAATCGACGAGCGCGCCCAGGCCGAAGCTCGACGCGGCGGCGCGGTCGCCTGCGGCGGCGCCATCGGGGGCGGTGGGGTCGGACTCGATCTGCAGGCGGACACCGAGTCGCGCCGCAGGGGAATCCCACCAGATCGGCGCTTCGACGGCGACGCCTTCCTCAAGAAGAAGCGGGCGGACCTCGCGCAGGAACTGGTAGGCCTGCTTGGTGGTCAGCTCGACAACGTCGGGCTGCGCGCCGTCGAGGGCTTTCTCCAGCGGGACGTAGAGCCTCGATGCGCGGCCAAGCTCGCGCAGGAGCAGTTCCTGCGGTGACTCGAGGCGCAGGCCGTTGGCGGTGATCGCCTCGGCGCCGGCGGACCAGATGTCTGCGGCTTCCACTTCCACGCGCTCGTCTTCGACGGCGCGGAGCGCGATGCGCAGGCTCCAGAGCAGGTCGTCGCCTGGCGCCTGGAAGTCTTCGAGCGTGGCGCTGGCCACCGGTTCTTCGAGGTGCAGCGAGAGGCGCCACGCGGCGTCCGCGCCGCGATCGTCGAGCTGGGAGATCCAGCGGCGCACGGAGCGGACCATGTCGGAGCGCAGCTCGTTGGCGGCGGGGGATTCGACGCCCTCGTCGAGCAACCCTGTCAGCCAGGCGACCTGCGGGTCCTGCTGCGCATCGCGGCCCTCGACTGCTTCGATCATCTCCTCGGCACGGAGCGCGCCGCGGCAGGCGGTGTCGATGAGGCGGTCGAGGAAGTCGGCGAGGATGGGCCACGGCTCGTGGTCGAAGTCATCGCTGACGGCGCGGGCGCTGACCGGCATCGCCAGGAGCAGCTCGTTCGTGCGCTTGGCTGCGGATTCATCACCCAGCCAGGGGCGCCAGCCGCCGCGGAGGTCGCCCTCGGCGCCCTGGTAGAGCATCGGGACGAAGCGCTGCTCGGCGAGGAGCGAGCGCGCGTGGCGCGTGGCTGCTGCGAAGTAGGGCACGGTTGGTCCCAGCGCGATCTCGTGCGCCGGGTGCTCGCTGGCGCGCTTCCATCTTCGCCAGGCTTCGGAGGTGTCATCGGCGAGGTCTTCGATCGCGTCGAGGAGCGCCGGGGCCTGCTCGGGCGAGACGGCGATCGCCTGGATCGACCATTCCTTCAGAGACGCGGTGTCCATCTTGCCGTCCAGCGATGCGGCGCGGCCTGTGGCGTGCGCGAGCGTGGGGCTGGGCGCTGGCGCGCCGTCGATGGAGGGGAGCAGGCAGCGGAGGAGGCCGGTCTGGTCGAAGGTGGTGTTGGGGCGCGCGGCTTCGAGCAGTCGCCTGAGGAGCGCGGTGTTCGCGACGAAGGGGTGGTTGGCGTCTTCGCCGGTGGGCGCGAAGTCTTCGGGCCTGGAGGCCTCGGCCCAGACGCCGAGCGCGCCCTGTGTCCAGTGCGTATGAATAACAAGCATCGGGCGCTGCGTTCCCTCTCCGCCGCACGAAGTCGAGCCTGCGGGCTGGCTCGTGATGAAACCCGGCGCCTCGTGCGCCGGATCGGCTCCTCAACTGTGATCCGAAAGAAGATCCGAAATGGGGACGCTGGGACTCGAACCCAGAACCAACGGCTTAAAAGGCCGGTGCTCTACCGATTGAGCTACGTCCCCCAAGATGTGATTCGCGGTGGCCTTTCGGGGCGTAATCCGCGAAAAAATCGAGCGGCGATTGTAGCCGCGATTCTGGCCCCAATGGGCCTTCGATCGAGAAAGTTCCGGGCCGCTGCTCACGCGTTGGCCGCGAGGGGTGGCGGAGCCGCGCCGGCTGTGCGAAACTGCCGCCCGATGCCTATCGACACCGACGCCATCATCCAGCGGATCGACGCTGCCGCGGCCACCATCGCCTCCTTGCGCGAGCAGGCGGATGTCATCCATCGCGCTGGCGCGGCGATCTCGGATTGCCTCAAGGCGGGCGGGAAGGTCCTCACCTGCGGCAACGGCGGCTCTGCGGCGGAGGCGATGCACCTCTCGGAAGAGATGATCGGGCGGTACCGCGATGAGCGCCCACCGCTGGCTGCGGTGTGCCTGAACGCGGATCCCACGGCGCTGACGTGCATCGCCAATGACTTCGGATTCGACGCGGTCTTCGAGCGGCAGGTCAACGGCTTAGGTAAGCAGGGTGATGTGCTCGTGGTCTTCACGACCAGCGGGAAGAGCCCCAACTGCCTGCTGGCGCTCCAGGCGGCGAAGCGCCTGGGCATGACGACGATCGGGATGCTGGGCAAGGGCGGCGGTCCCTGCCTGGAGTTCTGTGATGTCCCGCTGGTTGTCCGATCGGATGACACGGCGCACATCCAGGAATCGCATCAAGTAGTGTTGCACCTGCTGCTGGAGGCTGTCGAAGCCTCGGCGCTGGCGTGATCGGACGTTGGGACATGTCAGATCTGACGTGTCCCGGCGATGAACACCCTGACACTATTTTTCGCCTAAACCCTTTGGTATCAATGATCAACGCGATTTTTTGCGAGCAGCAATCGGGCCCCATTCCGGGGGCGCCATCCCGCCTTCTGGCGGTCGGCTCGCTGGTTGGTTGATCACCAGGAGCCGAGCACGATGACCAAGAACCGTACGCACCCCGCCGCCTGTCTCCTCGTCGCCTGTGTGGCGGGGCTGGCGATCGCCCAGGCTCCCGATGCGACCACCGGCCAGTCCCCTGAATCCAACCACAATCATTCCCATCAGCACGGCCACGCGGCTGCGCTGCACAACTTTGATATCCGCGTGCAGAGCCCTGAGATCGCCAACCGGCTCCGCGTCTCGATGAACCAGCCGGCGCAGATCCGCAGGCTTGAGGCGGCGCAGCGTCTGGAGGGCAGGATCGCTGGCGCGAGCGTCGAGTTCGATCACCTGCTGGGTGTTCCCCGGTTTGTCCGCTCGACCTCCTCGCTGATGACCCCTGCGACCAACGCCAGGATGAGCGCCCAGGACGTGGTCAGAAACTTCGTCTTCGAGCACGGGGAGCTTTTTCGCATCGACGAGTCGCTGATCCGCGACGCCAGGATGACGCGCGATTCGGTCAGCCCCAACAGCGGCGCGAGGACGCTGTGGTGGACGCAACGCGTCGGCGGCCTTGAGGTCTTCGACACGCAGCTCCGCGGCAGCGTCACGAGCGACGGCCGGCTGATTTCCGTTTCGAGCAAGATGCTAGAGGCGCCCCAGGCGGGCTGGAACATCGCCCCGGCCGGGATCGACGCCGAGGAGGCGCTGCGGATCGCCGCGGGCTTCGCAGGCGTTGACATCACGGACGGCATCCCTGAGATCCTGAGCGCGAGCGATGACGCTGATCGCGCGCACCGGTTCGCCAAGACGGACGCGCTGTCGGTCGCCCCCTACTCCCGGCTGATGCTCTTCCCGCTCGCTGCGGATGAGTTGCGCCCTGCGTGGCGCGTCGTTGTCGGCGCTGCGGATGAATCGGATATTTATCTGGTCTTTGTGGATGCTGCCAATGGCGAGATGCTCTTCCGCCACTCGCTGACCGCCGATGGCTCGGCGCAGGACGCGACGTACAACGTGTACATCGATCCGGTGACGCTGCGTCCGCTGGACAGCCCGGCGCCGATGCCCACTGCGCCTCCGACGCCGGACGGGACGCAGGCGGCGGACGCCTCGCGCACGCTCGTCACGCTGTCATCGATCGATTCGTTCGCGTCGCCTGAAGGGTGGATCCCCGCCGGCACGACGGAGACGAACGGCAACAATGTCGATGCGCACACGGACCAGAACGCGGACAACGCGCCGGACCTCCCCCGGCCTTCGGACGCGGCGCGGAACTTTGACTTCCCGATCAACTTCGCGTCAGGACCTGCCTCGTATGAGGACGCCGCGGTTGTGCAGCTCTTCTATGTCAGCAACTGGTACCACGACCTGATGCACGGGATGGGCTTCGACGAGACGGCCGCCAACTTCCAGGTGGACAACTTCGGCCGTGGCGGTGTTGGCGGCGATTCGGTCACCGCGCAGGCGCAGGATGGCGGCGGCACGAACAACGCCAACTTCTCGACCGATCCTTCCGATGGCGGGCTCGGCCGGATGCAGATGTTCATCTTCCCGGGTCCCAACCCCGATCGTGACGGATCGTTCGATGCGCAGGTTGTTGTGCACGAGCTGACGCACGGCCTCTCGACGCGCCTGCACGGCGGCCTGTTCACGCAGGAAGCCGGGTGCATGGGCGAGGGCTGGAGCGATTACTTCTCGATCGCGATGCTGGTCGATACGGCGATCGATCCGAACCTGCCGATCGCGACCGGCGGCTGGCTGACGCACGACATCGACCCTGGCTATGACGACAACTACTACTTCGGCATCCGCCGCTACCCCTACTCGACCGACTTTGCGATCAACCCACTGACCTTCGCGGATATCGATCCGGCCCAGTACGGCGTCGCGGCGCCCGCGCCGCCCAGGAGCCCGGTCTCGTTCCTGAACCCTGAGGACCCGCTCGACGCGAACCGGGTGCACAACGGCGGCGAGGTGTGGTGCAACGCCCTCCTGCAATGCCGGGCGAACCTGATGGCCAAGCACGGCGCTGAAGCCGGCAACGACCTCATGCTGCAGCTGGTGATCGACGGGATGAAACTCTCGCCCGCGTCGCCCAGCTTCATCGAGGCGCGCGACGGGGTCCTGCTCGCGGACCTGGCGATGACCGGCGGCGAGAACATCTGTGACCTGTGGGACGGCTTCGCGCTCCGCGGCTGGGGCTTCTCCGCATCGTCCGGCGATGGCGCCAGCGCGACGGGGCTGACCGAGGCGTTTGATGTTCCCACTGGGCTCGACATCGATGATGTCATGCTCGCGCCGACCGCGATCGCTCCGGGTGTGGCGGCCAACTTCCCGGTTGAGATCCGCGCGACCTGCGGTGATCCGCTGAACGAATCGAGCGCGATGGTCTTCACGTCGATCGATGGCGCCCCCTTCGCTGGCGCTCCGATCAGCGAGACGAGCCCCGGCGTCTTCGGTGTTTCGCTCCCGACGATCAACTGCGGCCAGGAGCTCAGCTGGTACATCTACGCGGAGACGGACAACGGCGATCCTTACACGCTGCCTGCGAACGCGCCGGTTGATTCGTTCACGCTGGTCGCCTTTACCGGTGTTGACACCCGGGTTGATGAGGACTTCGAGCTCGACAACGGCTGGGTCATCGGCGCGATCGGCGACAGCGCCTCGACCGGCATCTGGGAACGCGTTGACCCGGTCGGGACCGGCGCGCAGCCTGAGGATGATGACTCAGCGGATGGCACGATCTGCTTCATCACCGGCAACGCCTCGCCGGGCGACGGCGCTGGCGCGAACGACATCGATGGCGGCGACACGACGCTGACCTCACCGGCCTTCGACTGCACCGGCGGCGACGCGTTCATCTCTTACTCGCGCTGGTACTCGAACAACCAGGGCGCGGCGCCCAACGCCGACTCGATGCTGATCGACATCTCCGACGACAACGGCGGGAGCTGGACGCCGGTCGAGGTGGTCACCGAGAACGCCAACGCGTGGGTCCGCCAGACGATCCGCGTCGCGGACTACGTCGCGCTGACGGATCAGGTGCGGATGCGCTTCGTGCCGAGCGACTTCGGCGATGGTTCGCTGGTCGAGGCGGGCGTGGATGAGGTGCTCGTTGATGTGCTCGAGTGCATCGGAGGGCTCGCAGGCGACCTCAACGGCGATGGCGCGGTGGACACGGCGGACCTGGGCATCCTCATCGCGGCCTTCGGCACGAACGACATGACCGCGGACATCAACGGTGATGGCACGGTCGATACGGCGGATCTGGGCATCCTGATCGCCGCGTTCGGCAGCACCCTGTAATTCCCACAGTCTGACTGTGGTTCCCTCGCAGCGTCGGCGTGACTCCGGTTTGCACTGGGTTCACGCCGGCGTTGTTTTTGGTTTTGCGATTAGACTGTGCGGGTGACTACCGATGCTGCACTGACAATCCCCGGTTCGATTTCCGATGCGCGGGCGCTGGATGATGCGGAGCGCGGCGAGAGCCGGCGGTCTGTGTTCTGCATCCCGACCGATCCGTCCGGGCGGGAGCTGGCGTATTTCCTGGGGAACTCGCTGGGGCTGATGCCGGTGGGGGCTCGGGACGCGGTCGAGCACGAGATGGACCGCTGGGCGGCGCTGGGGGCGAAGGGGCACTTCAACGCGGAAGCGGGCGGTGTGCCTTGGGCGGAGTTCCACCGGGAGCTCCGGGCGCCGATGGCGCGGCTTGTCGGGGCGCGACCTGAAGAGGTCGTCCTGATGAACGCGCTGACGATCAACCTGCACCTGATGCTGGCGTCGTTCTACAGGCCGACTGGCAAGCGGCGCCTGCTGCTGCGCGAGGCGCCGGCGTTTCCTTCGGACTGCTACGCGATCGATTCGCAGGTTGCGCTGCGGGGGCTCGATCCGCGCGAGTGCGTGGTGACGGTCGGGCCTCGCGAAGGCGAGACGCTGATCCGCGAGGAAGACATCATCGGCGCGATCGAGCGGTATGGCGATGAGCTCGCGCTCGTGCTGTGGTCGGGGCTGAATTACTCAACCGGGCAGCGGTTCGACATCGAGCGCATCACGAAGGCGGCGCACAGTGTGGGCGCGATGGCGGGGTTCGACCTGGCGCACTCGGTGGGGAACACGCCGCACGCGCTGCATGATTGGAGCGCGGACTTCGCGGCGTGGTGTACGTACAAGTACGTCAATGGGGGCCCCGGCTCGACAGGCGCGGTTTTCGTGCATGAGAAGCACTGGAAGGATGATGCCGAACACATGCCTCGTCCCATGCCAAGATTGGCAGGCTGGTGGGGCGTGGACCCTGCGGTGCGGTTCGTGATGGCGCCCACGTTTGACCCTGCGGCTGGGGCGGAGGCGTGGCAGGTCTCGACGCCTTCGATCCTCACCACCGCGCCGTTGAAGGCGTCGCTCGAAATCCTTGACGAGGTCGGGCTCGACGCGTTGCGGGCGAGGTCGCTGACGCTGACCGGTCGGCTGCGTGCGCTCATCGAGGGGCGGTGCGGGGATCGGGTGCGGGTGCTGACGCCGAGCGAATCTGCAGCGCACGGCGCGCAGTTGTCGCTGGTGCTCCCCAATTGTGATCGAAGCGCGCTGGGGGCGCTGGAGGAGCGCGGGATCATCGCAGATTTTCGGGAGCCGAACATCATCCGCGTAGCGCCGGCGCCGTTGTATTCGACGAACGAAGACTGCTGGCGTCTGGTGGACGCGCTGGACGCGATCGCGTGAGCGGGCGTGTGTACGACATCACGCCGACGGGCTCGCCCCGGCTCGGCGTGTGGCCTGGGGATACCCCCCTCTCGCGCGAGGTGCTGACCGATCTCGGCAAGGGCGACACGGTGACGCTCTCGACGATCCGCGCGACGTGCCACCTGGGCGCGCACGCGGATGCGCCCAATCATTACGACATCAACGGCGGCGACATCGCGTCGCGGGCGTTGGAGTTCTACCTGGGGCCCTGCCAGGTGATCGAGGCGCCGGTCGCGCGGGGCTCGCGCGTTGCGGTCGCGGATCTTCGGCAGGAGGTTACGGAGGATCGCGTGCTGCTGGCGACTGGGACGGTCCCTGATACCGACGACTGGAACGATGACTTCGCAGGGCTCAGCGTGGAGCTGGTCGAGCATCTGGCCTCGAAGGGCGTGCGCACGGTGGGGATCGATACGCCGAGCGTGGACCTGATCACGTCGAAGGACCTGCCGGCGCACACGGCGATCGCGTCGCACGACATGGCGATTCTTGAAGGCTTGATCCTGCGCGACGTGCCGGCGGGAAGGTACGAGCTGATCGCGCTGCCGTTGAAACTGGAGGCGTTCGATGCATCGCCGGTGCGGGCGGTGCTGCGGGCGTACTCGTAATCACGACGTGGTGTAAACGGTCGGGTCGGCGATGCCGGCGCGCTCGAAGCCTGCTTTGCGCAGGAGACAGCTGTCGCAATGCCCGCAGGCCTTGCCCTGCTCGTCGGGGTCGTAGCAGGAGTGGGTCATGGCGTAATCGACGCCTAATTCGGTTCCCCTCGTGATGATCTGCGCCTTGGTCCATTCCATCAGCGGGGCGTGGATGTTGAGTTGCGCGCCCTCAGCGCCGGCTTTGGTTGCGAGCTGGGCGGCGCGCTCGAAGGCCTCGACGAACTCAGGGCGGCAGTCGGGGTAGCCGGAATAGTCCACGGCGTTGACACCTATATAGATATCGCTGGCGCGAACGGACTCCGCGAGGGCGGTCGCATAACTCAGGAAGACCAGGTTCCGCGCCGGGACGTAGGTGATGGGGATCTCGCCTGCGGCGTGGTTTTCGAGGGCTTCGGTGTCGCGGTCCTTGGGAACTGCGAGGTCGGTCGTCAGGGCGGAGCCCTGGAAGGCGTCGGCGTCGAGGGTGACTCTGGTGATGGCCTCAGCGCCCAGGGATTCCGCGACCCGGCCGGCGGCTTCGAGTTCGATCCTGTGGCGCTGGCCGTAATCGAAGACGAGGGCGTGGCAGGCGAAGCCGTCGTGGTTGGCGATCGCGAGGGTGGTGGCGGAGTCGAGTCCCCCTGAGACGAGGACGACGGCGCGGGGGCGGTCGGACGTGGCGTGGCGGTCGGTGGTCATGCGAGGGCATCATCCGGCGGCAGGATCGGGGAGTCCACCGGGCGAACGTCCCATGCGATCGGGTGGTGTCGTGTCCGGCGGGGGAAGTTTTCGGGTTTTCGCTTATCTGGCCTCATCGGTGGTCCGATTTGGTTCGTGTGACGTCGCCTGAGCCTCAAGATGGGTGGTGTTGGCGTCCGATAAGAGCCCGAGTCGCGGAGCGTCTCGGGGCACCGGCGGCGGGATCTGCCCCTGCTGCTGGATGACAAGTCTCGAATCCGGTCGGAGCCAACGCGCGGAGCGCGAACGCCGACGACCCCCCGGTGGTGATGGAGCCCCCGGAGGTTCATTGGTTGTGTCGCCTCGCTTTTTGCGCGGGCCGCTCACAGGGAGTACCCCAGAAATGACGCTCATGCTTGCTACCAAGACTCGTTTTGCTGCCGCGGTCTGCGGCGCCTCGGCCCTGGCGGTCATCGCCGGCTGCTCGTTCGGCGGCTCGAACTCGCCGAAGTCCACTGCTCATGCGGATTTCAACGCGAAGCCGATCCAGCCCACCAAGGTGTCGGATGAGATCGAGGCCCGGAAGCAGACGCACGCGATCGTGCCGCAGGAGTCGAACGAGTCGTTCGTCGATCCCTTCGCTTCGAGCGTTGGCGGCGACAGCACCTGGGCGATGAGCGAGCCTGTCAGCAAGCTCGAAGAAGCCCCTGAAGAGAGCAGCCCCACGCTGAGCCTGTACGGCGGCGTGGCCCACCCCGGCCTTCCTGGCACGCCCAGCGGCGCGCCCTTCGATGGTTCGGAGAACATCTCGCAGATCTCGTTCGCCCCTGAGGGTGCGGACTTTGACCCTGACGTCTCGCGCGATGGCTCGATGGTCATTTTTGCGAGCACGCAGCACCGCAAGACGGCGGACATCTACACGAAGTCCACCACCGGTCGCACGGTGACGCAGCTGACGACGGACCCTGGCAACGACGTGATGCCTGCGATCAGCCCTGATGGCGGCCGGATCGCGTTCACGTCGGACCGCGATGGCTCGTGGGACGTGTACGTCATGAGCGTCGAAGGTGGTCAGGCGGTGCAGATCACGAGCGAATCGACCCACGAGCTGCACCCCACCTGGTCGCCTGACGGCCGGTTCCTGGCCTTCTGCAGGCTGGGCGCGACGAGCGGCCGGTGGGAGATCTGGGTGACGGAGGCGAACAACCCAGCGATCCGTAAGTTCTTGGGCTACGGCCTGTTCCCGGAATGGGCCCCCTCCGGGAACAAGATCGCCTTCCAGCGCTCGCGGGAGCGCGGCGGGCACTTCTTCTCGATCTGGTCCATGGACTTCGTCAACGGCGAGGGCGTGAACCTGACGGAGATCGCGTCGAGCCCTGTCGCGGCGGTGGTGAACCCCGCCTGGTCGCCTGATGGGCGCCGCCTGGCCTTCGCCACGATCCCGAACCCCACGCACAAGTACGGCGAACGTCCGGAAAATGCCGACATCTGGATTATCGATATCGACGGGGGCGCCCGTGCGAACCTGACCAACGGTCTGTTTGTGAACCTCATGCCGACCTGGGGCCAGGACAACGCGATCTTCTTCGTCTCCGACCGCAGCGGGAAGGACAACCTCTGGTCGATCGATCCGTCGCACGCGATCGTCGCCGCTGGTGACCCTGCCCCCCGCTCCTCCGACCTCGCGAACGTCCAGGACAACATGGACGACTGAACCTGATTCTCACGGCACGCAGCCGCAAGCGGCGCCGCCAACGACGAGAGACGTTGACGGCGCTTTCGAAACTCGATTTGTTCGCGGCCCACGGACGGGCCGCACAGCCGCCGACGCGCACGGATGCACAGGCGTTGACGGCTCCAACGACAGCGCTGTGGAGCGGCGCGGATCAGGCAGGACGCCATGACAAGTGAACACCTCATGCAATCCGGGCAACCGCTCCGGCGACGTGTCGCCGGGTCGTTGCTCCTGACTGTCTCGCTGGTCGCTTTCGTTGCGGCCGGGGCGCTGGTCGGGTGCGGCTTCCAGAAGAAGAACCGATTCGCCACGCCTGTGACGCTCGAGACCCCCTACCACCCCGACCGGACGGTCACCGTCTGGGCGGTGGCCCCCATGCGGAACGAATCGGGCACGAGCGCGGTCGATCCGATGCAGGTCAGCGATGCGCTGGTTGCGCAGCTGCAGCAGGTGCGGGGCCTCCAGGTGCTGTCGTTGAACAGGACGCTGGGCGTCATGCGGACGATCGGGCTCGCCTCGGTCGAGTCGCAGGCGGACGCGACGAAGCTCGCCCAGGAACTGGGCGTGGACGCGATCGTCGTCGGGACGATCACGGCGTACGACCCTTATGACCCTGTGCAGCTCGGGATCGCGTTGGCGCTGCTGGCGCCCAACGGGTCGCCGATCATCGGGAACCTGTCCTCGGAGCACACGGTCGATCCCTACGCGCTGCAGGCGCTGGGGTCGGACTTCGGTCTCCAGATCAACGGCGGCGCGAGCAGCGGGCCGTTGTCTGTTGTTTCGGTGCATTACGACAGCGCGAACCACGCGGTGCAGCAGTCGGCGCAGCAGTACGCGACCGGCCGGACCGACGCGGTCAGCGCGATGGGCTGGGAAGGCTATGTGAAGAGCATGAGGATGTTCACGAAGTTCGCGTGCTACGACGCGACCGCGAGGCTGCTCTGGCAAGAGCGTGAGCGCCTCGGGGGCGCCGAGCGAGCCGCGGTGAGCGAAGAAGAGTAGTTCCGCCGACGAGCCGATGGCCGCCGGCGACCGAGAGGACGGGCGGCCTTGCAACACAGCACACACACAACGATCGGGGCGAGCGCGGCGGTGGCGAGGAGCCGTCGCGGGCGCCGCCTGGTCGTTTGTTGCGCGTGCGGATGCGGCGCCCGGTCCGGGAACACCTTGGGCCGAGAAAAAAAGACATGCAGTTGCGGCAGTGCGACTGTTCTCGCCCCTCGAATCAACCGATCGACCTATCGGAGCAAGCGTGCCGGGCACGGCGCCAGGGCGTTTGTTCTTCAAGCCACTGCGCCGGCAGGGACGCCGACGCAGCATTCAGTTCACATTGTCCATGACTTCCGCACGAGCGGACGCGGAGCGTAACGCAGCCATGTCCAAGACCCTGCCCATTGTCAAAGCCTTCCAGTCGTACCTCACGGATGAGCGGCACTTCAGCCCTTACACGGCCAAGTGCTACGGCGCCGACCTTCGTCAGTTTGTCGAGCACCTGTGCGACGAGAACAACGTCACGCTCAACATCGATTCCGAGCAGGCCGCCTTCGACCAGCGCGAGAGTGAATCGCAGCAGTCGGGCGCCAACGCCTCGACGCTGTGTGATTCGATCACCAAGCTCATCTGCAGCGCCGACGTGGAGATCATCCGCGGCTTCCTGGCGCACCTCGCGGACCAGAACTACTCCTCCGCGACGATGGCGCGGAAGATCGCCACGCTCCGCTCCTTCTACAAGTGGGGCGAGCGTCGCGGCCTGACCGACAGCAACCCGATGACCCTGATCCGCACGCCGCGGCAGTCGAAGCGTCTGCCCAAGGCGATCACGCTGGACCAGGTCGAGCGGCTGCTCTCGGCGCCCACCGACCACGACGTGCTCGGCTCGCGCGACCGCGCGATGCTCGAGACGCTGTACTCGACCGGCATCCGCGTGTCGGAGCTCGTTGACCTCAACTGCGAGGACATCGACGACACCGGCGAGGCGCTGCGTGTCCGGGGCAAGGGCAAGAAGGAGCGCATCGTGCCGCTGGGCTCGCACGCGTTGCACGCCCTGACGCACTACCGCACGCTCGTCCGCAAGGACCCTCGGTACGCCGAGTCGTGGACCGCTGACAAGCCGGCGCGCCCGCTCTTCGTGAACAAGCACGGCGGCCGGATCTCCAGCAGGAGCGTCCGCCGGAAGCTCGACAAGTACCTGCGTCAGGTCGGGCTCGATCCCTCGATCTCCCCGCACACGCTGCGTCACAGCTTCGCGACGCACCTGCTCGACAACGGCGCGGACCTGCGCTCGGTGCAGGAGCTGCTGGGCCACCAGTCCGCCAGCACCACCCAGGTGTACACGCACCTGACCAGCGAGCGGATGCGCGAGAGCTACGACCAGTCGCACCCCAGGGCCGCCGAAGCCGGCTGATCCCTGCGGTCACCAAACGATGAACAGCGGCGGCGCCCCAGGGCGTCGTTGTTGTTTTTGGGAGGATGGGATGAGCGGTCTCGGATCAGCCTGTGGCGGGATCGTCGGATTCGTCGGCGAAGAGGTCTGTGATGACCTGCGGCACCGAGCGTCCGCGGCTGTAGATGCGCCAGCGGTTGAGGAAGATCTTCCAGCTGATCGGGCCGACGACGAGCGCGACGACGAGGTAGGGCCAGAAGCGCTTGGTGTTCTCGCGTTCCCAGATGAACGTCACGATGCACAGCACCGTGAAGGCGATGCCGATCAGGGAGGTGAACCCAAAGAAGACCACCTCGCCTGCGAGGGAGAGGCCGAAGACACCTCTGTGCCGAGAGACATTGCGGAGGTGGATGGCCTCCTGGTCGGAGATGTTGTCGGCCTGGCCGGGCTGGAAGTCGTCGAAGACTTCATCGAGGACAACGTCGGCGACGGTGTCGTCCATCGCTTCGCCGGCGGTCATCGTGTCGTCGTGGAGCTCCGGGCAGCGGACCTTGGCGCCGCACTTGCATTCGATGGTCTTCCCGGAGATCTGGGCGCTCCAGCGGAAGACCCGGTTACAGACGTAGCATTTGAATGTGTCGGTCGTCTCGTCGTGCACACCCGTTCCCCGAATCCAATGTTGCCCAAGGCGGCTCCGTGCCTCTCCTGCGGCAGAATCTCGGACCCACGGCGGGCCCGCTCCCACGATGCTGCGTCTGCCCCAAGCGTGCTGACGCAACCTGATCAACCATTCTATGGTACCGCCGGAGCAGGATCACTCGAATCCCCGCTCTTCGTATCACTGCCTGATGCCGCCAGCGGTGGCGGCCCGGCTCACCTGTCCTGCCGAAGATAGAATCATTCCAATGAGCAACTTCCAACGTTTCCGCAGTCTGATCGTGGTTTCCGCAGCCTCCGCCGTGCTTTTTGCAGGCTCCACCCCCTCCGCTTTGGCGCAGGACGCAGGGCCTGTCCCGCCGGAGGACATCGCCAAGACCCGGGACAATTTCCCGGAGACCGGTGATTCGCAGATCGCCTCGGTCGTCGGCGCGCTCAGCGGGATGTACCGGGGGCAGGACCACACGCTGTACATCGCGCCGGTCGAACTGCCTGATGCGGCGAACACGATGTATGTCGAATTGGTCATGGCTGGTGAAGAGAACCACCCGGTCCGGCAGCAGCTCTGGGTCCCCTTCCGCATGGATGGCGACCTCTACATGCGGGTCTGCGATTTGCCGATGGCGATGCGCGACCTGGTGGTCGGGATGTGGGCGGCGCCGCAGCTGTACCCCGCGGCGTCGATTGCGCAGTACTCGCCGCTTGGCGATCTTTCGATCGACGCCAACGACGAGCGTGTGCACGTGTCCTCCGATCACCCGATGCCCATGGCGTTCGAGGGCGCGACGCACTACACGATGCGGATCGAGCATTCTGCGGACGGCGTCCGCTGGGTTGACGCGGGGCGCGCGATCAACGGCGACGAGATCTTCGCGAAGAACGCGACGATGAAGACGAGGCCTGAAGTGCCGCAGGCGCGCGAGCTGGAGCACGGCATCCTGGTGTGGGACCTGCGCACCGGGTTCGAGGGGCCGATCGCGGAGAACAAGGACTCGATCGTGTTCTACTTTGATGAGTGGACGATGGACGGGTTCCTGATCGACTCGACGGACCGACCGCACCGCGGCGGCCAGGTGTTCACGATCCCCGACGAGAAGAAGGCGATCCGCTCGTGGAACCTGGGCGTGATCGGGATGCGGCAGGGCACGATCCGCCGCGTGTACGACCCGGCGTCGAGCAACGGCATCGTCAACGGCGAGGCGAAGCCCTTCCGAGGGCAGAAGCTGCCGATCATCACGGAGATGGATTGCATCTCGGTGAAGGACAACACGCCTTAAGCGATGAGCGGGATGAGCGGTTGGTGATCGCGGGATCGATCGCTGCGGCGCTGGCGCACTAAAAAAGCGTTGCGCCAGCCGCGGACGACCGTGCGCAACGCCTCTCTCTTGCGTGCGAGTGTATGCCTGCCGGTCCAGGCTGGACCAAGGCGGCATCGCCTCTTTTCGACCCTGCTCAGGAGAGCTCGGGGAACATTTCTGTGACGACCTTGACGAGGTCCTTGACGTGGCTGATGGACTCGTCCATGAGCTTCTGCTCGTCGCCGATGAGCTCGACCTCGACGATCTTCTCGACGCCGTTGCCGCCCAGGACGCAGGGGACGCCGACGAAGTAGCCTCCGACGCCGAACTCGTTCTCGCAGTAGGCGGCGCAGGGGAGGATGCGCTTCTTGTCCTTGATGATGGCCTCGGCCATCTGGACGGAGGCGCTGGCTGGGGCGTAGTAGGCGCTGGTGCCCATGAGCTTGACGATCTCGCCGCCGCCGACCTTGGCGCGATCGACGCAGGCGGTAAGGGTCTTCTCGTCGAGGAGCTGCGTGACGGGGACGCCGTGGACGCTGGTGTAGCGGGGCAGCGGGACCATGTCGTCGCCGTGCCCGCCGAGCAGCAGCGCGGTGATGTCCTCGACGGAGCAGCCGATCTCCATGGCGAGGAAGGTGCGGAAGCGCGCGACGTCGAGGCAGCCGGCCTGGCCGACGATGCGGTTGGTCGGGAAGCCGGTGGCCTTCCACGCGGTGTAGACCATCGCGTCGAGGGGGTTCGAGACGAGGATGACGAAGGCGTCTGGCGCGTACTCGCGGATCTGCTCGGAGACGCTCTTGACAATGCGGACGTTGGTCTGGATCAGGTCATCGCGGCTCATGCCCGGCTTGCGGGGCAGGCCTGCGGTGACGATGACGACGTCGGAGCCTGCGATGTCTTTGTAATCGCTGGTGCCGATGACGCCTGAATCGAACCGCTCGATGGGCCCGCAGCAGAGGAGGTCGAGGGCCTTGCCCTTGGCGACGCCTTCCTTGTCGGGGATGTCGAGCAGGACGACGTCTCCGAGTTCCTTGGCGGCCGCCCAGTGGGCGCAGGTGGCGCCGACGTTGCCGGCGCCGATGACGCTGATCTTCGCGCGATGCATGGATGCTCCTTGGTCCAGTCAGCGGCCGCCACCATCGGCGATCCGCGGCTGGGGGAGCCATCGTAGCCCGGCGGAGCGGGTTCCGCCGGGGCTTCGATGATTGATCTCTGCTCAGGCTGCCGGGCGCCTGCGCCTGGGGACAAGCAGCGCCGCGGAGGCGAGCATGATCGTCCACGAACCGGGCGTCGGCACGAACTCGTACGTCACGGTGACCTTGCCTGCGGCGAAGGTGTCGAAAACGAAGAGCACGTTCCCAGGGCCGGCTGCGGTGGACAGGCTGGTCGCCTGTCCCAGGAGGTCCACCATGCCGTTGCCGATCCAAGGCGAGAGGTCATCGGGGCCGGACCTCGATGTCGAGGCGGTGTCGGAGCCGCTGAGATCGAAGCCTGCGCCGGAGGGGCCATCGAAGTCGGACATCCCGTCATACGGCGCGGCCATGAAGACCTGCTCGTTGCTGACGCCGGTCGGCGCGACCAGCGGCTCGTCCAGGAAGGAGAGCGAGACGAACGCGTCGATCGTCATCGTGATCTCGTGCTCCCAGTTCTCGAGATTCTCCACCATCGCATGGGCGCCGATCATGGCCTCGAGGGTCACGTCGACGGAGAGCAGGGTTCTGGTCCCTCCCATGTCGTCGAATTGGGGCAATTGAAAGATGTATTCCCAGTCGGTCGTCTCGCTGTACGAGTCGCTGGAATGGATTTCGACGAGCCCGGCGTGTGCGCCAGCCCCGCCAATGAACAGCGCAGCGCCACAGGCGCACGCACGCATTCGCGCATTGGTAACCATCAGACTCCTCCGTGTCGCGCTGGGGTTGTGCGTTCCCAGCGAGATCGATGTCGCCGGCTGTGCAGGCCGACACCGGGAGTGTCCGAGAATAATTCGAGTTTGGCAAGTGAAAAAACCCCGATCGCTCGGGGTTTTCATGCGTTTGGATGTCCCGGGGCCCTGAACCGGGCTTCAGGGGCTGGAATCGGTGCTCAACGGCGGCGGCGGATCCCGGCCAGACCAGCGCCTGCGAGCAGGACCGCGGTCCCTGGGGTCGGGATCTCGGTGTACTTGTAGGTGATCCGGTACGCCATCTCGGCCTGGGTCGTGAACTGCAGGACGAGGTTGCCAGCGCCGGCGCCGAAGGAGGTGCCGACCGCGTCGCCGGTGAGCTTGACTGTGCCGTCACCGATGAAGCTGGCGAAGGACTCGTCGGCGTCGGTGAGCTTGATGTCGGTGGAATCGCTGGCTTCGAGCTTGGCGAAGGTCATGCCGGAGGTCCCGCCGAAATCAATCGTGCCATCGAATGCAGAAGCGTTGAAGGAATCATCCGCGATGGGGATCAGGACGCCCAGCAGGGCATCGCCCAGGCTGAGGCTGATCTCCGCGGAGAGCTCGACCGAGACCTCGGCGGCCGCGTTGTCGAGGCTTTCGAGGGCTGCGGAGCCGGAGACACCGCCTTCGAGGTGGATGCAGATCGAGACGAGCTGCCTCGCGCCGTCCATATCGTCGAATTGATTGACGGCGAGTGATTCAGACCAGTTGGTGGACTGGAGGTCCACCATGCCGGAATGCGACTCCTCGAGCAGGATCCCGGCGTTGGCCGAGTGCGCGAACGATACCGAACCGGCGATGACGCCGGCTGCTGCCAGGTAACGGATCATGTTGTCTTTCTCCAACTGCTGTGCAAACAGGTGCTGTGCTAATCAGACCACCTGCATTGTCACGGAACGCTTTCGCAAAAACAACAAAAAACCCTGTGAATACAGGGTTTAGGAGAAATCGTGTTATCGGTCGGAGGCCGGGTTTGGCCCTCGTCTGCTGGCTCAGCAGCTGCGGCGACGGCGGATGGAACCCGCAGCGCCGGCGAAGGCGAGGAGGCCGGCGGCGCCGGGCGTCGGGACCAGGTGGTAGTCGTAGGTCACCGAGAAATCGAGGCCGGCGTCGGTCATGAACTGGAGGATCAGGTTGCCGGCGCCGGAACCGTTCGAGGTGCCGACGGCGTTGGCGACCAGGGGAACGGTGCCGTTACCGATGAAGGGCGACAGATCGTCCATGCCTGCGACGAGGGTGCTCATGGTCATGTCCGAGCCCATGAGGTCGGTGAACATCGTGCCGGAGGAGCCGGCGAAGTCGATGGTCCCGTCGAAGGTGCCGGCCATGAAGTTCTCGTTGGCGACCGGGATCACCACGCCGAGCACATCGCCCATGAGGGTCATGGTGATGGTGGCCTGGAGGTTGATCGAAACGTTGCTGGCGCCCTGGTTGAGGCTCTCGACGTTGGCGTTGCCCTCGACGTCGCCGTCCAGGGTGAGCTTGACGGAATCGAGGACACGGGTCCCGCCGAAGTCATCGAACTGGGGGATGTTGAAGTTCTCGGTCCACGAGGTCGTGGTGATCATCTTCGAGCCGTTGTGCGTGATGGTCGCGGCCTGAGCGCTGCCGGCGGCGGTGGCGAGCAGACCAACGATGAGCATTGTCTTCTTCATATCCGAATCCTCCGTGGCGCCTTGTGCCTGACGCCTTCCAAACCCCTGAGCCAGTTGCCGTTGCCCCGATCCCTGTGCGTTGGCGGGGCGCCGGCCGGCTCTTCGGTGAGCCGTTGCTGAACTGTGCCTCAGGCAACGTCGAATGCGAGCGGTTGGGAGTCGGGTCGGCCAAAAGACGCACCGCTGGGCAGGTGCATCCGGCGCGACCGGCACAACCGGAACCCGGGCGCTGGTTCTCGGACGCTGGCGCATGACAAAGAACCCCCGGCCGGTTGGGCCAGGGGTTCTCGAAGGATTCGCTGCCTCTTGGCGAGTCGTGTGTCTGCTGGTGTTATCGCCTGCGGCGGGTCACGCAGAGGCCGGCGGCGCCGAGCAGGGCCGCGGAGCCGGGCGTGGGGATCTCGGTGTACTTGTAGACGACCGTGATCTTGGCGCTGGCGAGGGTCTCGAACTGGAGGAAGAGGTTGCCGGCGCCGGTGCCGGAGGAGGCGCCCATGGCCGTGGCGTCGAGGGCGATCGTGCCGCCACCGATCCAAGCCGAGAGGTCATCCATACCGGACGTCAGCGAGGCCATGTCGCTCATGTCAGCCTCGAGCATGTCGAAGGTCATGCCGCTGGGGCCCTCGAAGTCGAGGTCGCCGTCGAAGATGGCGGCGTCGAACTCTTCCATCGCGACAGGCAGGACGACAGCGATGTCGTCGCCCATCAGGCTCAGGGAGATCGTGGCGCCCAGGTTGAGCGCGACGGTCGCCGGGGCGGCGTCGAGGCTCTCGGCCTTGGCGGTGCCCTCGACGTGACCGTCGAGGGTGATCATCACCTGCTGGAGGATGCGGTTGCCGCCCTGATCATCGAACTGGTTGACGTTGACGGTCTCCATCCAGTCGGTGTTGGCCAGGTCGATGGTGTTCATGTGCATCTCTTCGAAGAGCATGCCCGCCTGGGCGGCTCCTGAAGCGGCCAGCGCCACAGCGCCGGCGATCAGTGTCATCTTGTTCATTGCGATTCCTCCCGCGGCGGTCGGTGTTTCGTCCGATACCGCCAAGTGACGCTTCCCCCGCGGCGTGCCCACAACATGCGTGCAGCCGTGACGGTCCTTCAAGTCTTTGTGGAACATGCACTTGGGACACGTCAGGTCAAACGCTTTGTGCGGGTTGTGCGGAGAAATTCGCTTGTGCCGATAGCGCCGGTGATCCGGGTTGGGATGGCATGTCATTCTCGGACGTGGTCACGAAAAAAATTACGGCGCGCACGAAAAACGCTCCGCGGATCGTGCTGATCCGCGGAGCGCGACGTTATTCGTCAGTTGTTGTTGGGCTGCGTAACGGCAGCGCCGTCGAGCTGCCTAGATCAGGCGCAGCCCATTGGGACATTCATAGTCGTTCACAAGATCACCTCCTGGCCAAAGGGTTTTCCCAGCCGTCGCGTCGGTGTCCGCCGGCGCCGCCGGGCTCTTGTTCCCCGGGCCGTCACCCGGGGCTCATCGCCCGCCTCGCCAGTCAGGGTGCTGATCGGCGGGGCGGTCGTCGCAGTGCCGCCAACGCCGGGGCGCCGTTCTTTCGCGGCGTGCGGTCCGTCGGTGCGTTCTGCGATTGGTTCCATTATCGACCAATCTGTACGCGGCACAAGCAGAAAAGGTTCTGCCAGGCCTGAGATGGTTCCGGGGCACGCCTGGTCAGGCGTCCACCTCGTCGAATTCCCCCTTGGCGTCCGCCTCCTCCACGTACTGCTGGAACTCCCCGATCTTGTAGGAGACGAAGCAGAAGACGTGGTGGAGGGTGACCCATTCGAGGTCGCTCGGGTCCTTGTCGAGGTCGCCTCGCAGTCGGTTGAGCTCGGCGAGCAGTCTCTCGGCCTTCATGGGGTGGTCCTTTCAGGGCGCGGCGCGGCCTGGGTGGGCGCCGATGTGTTGGTTCGGGACAGGGGCCAGGTCAACGCGTAACACAGCGTCAAGGCGAGCACGACAGCGCCCCCCACCGGGATTCCGATCATCGACGCGGCGGCGAGACCAGCGCCGAGGGCGATCAGTGCGATCAGCAGCGCGATCACGAGCACGTCCGGGAGCTTCTGCGAGAGCCGCAGCGCGCAGGCGCCAGGCAGCACGAGCAGCGCCGTCGCGAGGATGATCCCGACGAGCTTCATCGAGGCGACGATCGTCGCGGCCAGCGCGATCATCAGACCGACCTGCGCGGCGCTGGTTGGCGCCCCGAAGGCGCAGGCGGCGCGCTCGTCGAAGGCCCAGAAGAGCAGCGCACGCCCGTGGCGGAGCGCGAGGAAGCCGGTGATCAGGAGGATCGCGCCGGCGACCGCGGCGTCTGCCGGTCCGACGCTGGTGAGCGAGCCGAAGAGGAGGTCTTCCCAGGAGTGCGCGTGCGCCGCGTCTTCGGTGTGGTCTTCGGCGTGATCGTGTCCGTGGTCATGCTCGTGCGCGACTTCGTG
>CAYGNN010000013.1:0-1653 GCA_964351165.1 uncultured Phycisphaeraceae bacterium | reverse complement strand
CCGATGAAGGCCATCCGCTTGAGCACGACGAGGACGCTCAGGAGCGCGCACTGCGCCGCGATGCACACGCCGGTGATGATCGCCCAGGTGAGGTCGGCGTTCTGGTAGAGGATGTCGGGGGAGCCGTGCATATTCGAACTTGGAGATGGAGAGGACGTTACTCGTGGGTATGGCAGCCGCAGCCGTCGTGGTGGGGCGCGATGCCGGCGACGTCGTGGTGGAAGATCTCGGCGAGGACCTCGGGGGTCAAGCCGCCGGGCGAGGCGTGCTCGTGCAGCGTGCGCGAGAGGCACAGCACGCGGTCGCACGTCGCGGCGATGGAGCGGAGGTCGTGGCTGACAATGAGGATGGCGAGCGCCTGGCCGGAAGGGCGGCCGGCGGATTCCTCCGCGTGGATCGAATCGACCATCTTCGCGAAGCGCTCCTGGCCGATGGGATCGACGCCGACGAGGGGCTCATCGAGGATCAGCACGGCGGGATCGGTGGCGAGGGCGCGGGCGATGAGCGCGCGCTGGAGCTGCCCACCGCTGAGTGCGCCGATCGGGTCATCCGCGAACTCCGCAGCGCCGGTGATGGCCAGCGCGCGGTCGATGCGCTCCTGCGATGCGGCGCAGAGGGGCTTCCAGAGCGGGAGCCTGTTCGTCTGCGGCATCGCGACGACCTGCCTGACAGAGAGGGGGAAGTTCAGCTCCGCCTGGCAGCGCTGGGCGACGGAGGCGATGCGGCCCTGCTTCGCGGCGGACTTCGGGGGCATCCCATCGATGCGGATCGTGCCCTCGCTCGGCGTGAGGGCGCCAAGCATGCAGTTGATGAGGGTGGACTTGCCGCTGCCGTTGGGACCCAGGAGGCCAACGCGATCGCCTGGGTTGATGGCGCAGGAGACGCCCTCGAGGGTGGGCGCCGGGCGGCCCCGGTAGGTGTAGCTGACGCCCCGGACCTCGACGACCGGCTGTGGCTGCTTGGGTTCGGCGCCGTTGTCTGGGGTCATTGGTGGTGGGAGTCCGGTTCGTCAGGGGGTGGTCAGCGACGCGAGAGAAATCCGGCGCTGGCCGGGGGTGAAAGCGGGCGGCGCTGTGCGTATGATGCCGCCAGCCCACCGTTGGTGACCGCGAACACGGATCACGGCGTCGGGCGGACAGTGTAGGGGCGGTAGCTCAATTGGGAGAGCGCCTCGGTCGCATCGAGGAGGTTGAGGGTTCGACCCCCTTCCGCTCCACTTGCTGCAGCAATGCGGGGACACAGCCCGGTCTTTGGCCGGGCTGTGTTGGTTTTGGGTCAGCTGATCTGACCGAGTTCAGTCGCAGGAATCACCGAAGGCGGCGATGAGGATGCCGAGGTCGGCGGTGTCGACGACGCCGTCGCCGTTGATGTCTGCGGTGGTGTCTGATGAGGCGAAGGCGTTGATGAGGATGCCGAGGTCGGCGGTGTCAACAATGCAATCGCCGTTGGTGTCTCCGGGGCGACCTGCTACCTCAACAAGAACGCTGGCACTGGTGTAACTCCCGTATGCGTTGGTTGCGATTGCACGAATTCGCACCTCTCCTGGGTGAGTCCCGGGCGCGGTCACGGTCATTGTAATTGAATCGGAACCGAGCCCCTGGAATTCGGCGGTCATGCCGGTAGCGCTGTCAACAAAGATCGGGCTGAGCAGCG
>CAYGNN010000012.1:22486-30174 GCA_964351165.1 uncultured Phycisphaeraceae bacterium | reverse complement strand
GATGAGCAGGACGTTGGACTTGTCGATCTCGACCTCGGAGTTCTCGTCATCGAGAACGCTGAGGCGCTTGTAGTGTGTGTGAACAGCGACAGAGAGGGCCTTCTTCGCCTCCTGCTGCCCGATCACGTACTGATCGAGGAACTCCTTGATCTCGTGGGGGCTGGGCGTGTCGCCGATCAGGTTCTTGCCGGAGACGACGCGGCGCTTCTCCTGCTTGAAGATGTTCTGGCACAGGTCGGTGCAGTTGGCGCAGATGTACACCTCGCTGGGGCCCTCGACCATGGGGCCGACCTCGCGAGAAGTCTTGCCGCAGAACGAGCAGGTGGTGATCTTGCGTCCGCGGAAGCCGCCGTCGCCTGATCCGCCCTGCTTGTCGCCGGTGGGGCCGTTGCCGCCCTCGCCATCGCTCCGGTTCTTGGCCATCGAATCTCTTTCTGCTGCTTGGGAAGCCCTGTTGGGGGCGTCCAATGAACGATCACCAAGGCGATCGCGACGAGTTCAGAATCGATCGAGTGTATCGGCGCAACGCGGGGCTTTCTCCACGGCTGACGCCGAAACTGGGCGAATCCGTCACCCCATTCATGTCCCGCCGATGCTTATACGGAGCCAACGCCATGCGGGATCGCTGCAACCCGCTGCGGCGGCTCGATCAAGGCCAACGCAGGCCATCCAATGGGATGCCCCAGTCCGCGAAGCCTGTCAGGTCCGCGGGGAGTTCTCGCCCCAATCATCAGGGGGCTTGGGCAGGGGCTCGCCGGTCAGGTCCACTCCTGGTTCGGCGCTGACAGCGTCCTTCCGATGGCTCGGCCTGATCGCCGCGACACCGCCCTGGTGCGCACGCACCGCGGCGTCGCGGAGCGCCTCGAATTCCTCGTCGCTGAGCCCCCCCTGCTCGTGCAACTCGCGGAGTTCGTGCAGCGAGAGTGTCTCCGGCGCGGCGGTGTCGTGCGCGTGGAACCTGCGGCGGACCCACACCGCGATCCCAGCGCCGATGAGGATCAGCACGAGTGTCACGCCGATCCAGAGCAGGACCTTACTCGTTTCGCTCAGCGCCAGCGTGGGTTCGAATGGGAGTACGTCCATCGTCATCGCTCGTCAATCGCCGATCGGCCTGCCTCCCTGGAAGACCATGAAGGGGCTGCGGATCGCGTGGATGTCGTCGAGCGGGTTCCTCGCGTACACAACCAGGTCCGCGAAGCGACCGGGCTTGAGCGAGCCGATGTCGTCGCTGCGGCCGCACAGGTCTGCGGCGTTGATCGTCGCGCTGTTGATCGCCTCGGCGGGGGTCATCCCGGCATCGACCATCAGAACGAACTCGCGGGCGTTGTCGCCGTGCTTGCTGACGCCGGAGTCGGTGCCGAATGCGATCTTCACCCCCGCTTCGTGCGCCTTGCCCAGGTTCTCCTGCATCACCGGTCCGACCGCGAGCGCCTTCTCGGTGACCGCAGGCGAGAAGAAGTTGTGCTCGCTCGACGCGATCTCGCTGACGGTCACGCCTGCGAGGATGGTCGGGACGAGGTACGCGCCGCTGCGCTTGAAGAGCGAGTAGGACTCCTCGTCGAGGAAGCTGCCGTGCTCGATGGAATCGACGCCAGCGCGGAGGGCGGCGTTGATGCCGTCGGTCCCGTGCGCATGAGCGGCGACCTTACGGCCCAGCGCGTGCGCTGTCTCGACGATCGCTTCCAGTTCATCTTCGAAGAACTGCTGGTCGGTGCCGGCGTTGGTCAGACTCAGCACACCACCGGTCGCGGTGAGCTTGATGACGTCAGCGCCGCGTTTCACCTGCGCCCTGACCGCCTTTCGGCACTCATCCGGACCATCGGCGACGCCCTGGTAGGCGCCGGGGATTTTGAAGATGTCTTCCGCGAATCCGTGCGTGTGGTCGCCGTGCCCACCGGTGGGTGTGACGGAATGGCCGGCCGCGAGGATGCGGGGGCCGACGATGTCGCCCCTGGTGATGCCGTCACGGAGGGCGAAGATCGCGTGTCCGCCGGAGCCGACGTTGCGGACGGTGGTGAACCCAGCCTCGATCGTGCGCCGTGCGTAGGTGACCGCGCGGATCGCGGCGTCGGCGTCCTCTGCGATCATGCGCTCAAGCCTCGAGCCTGGCTCCATCTCGTGCGTGAGGTGCGTGTGGCAGTCGATCAACCCAGGCAGGATGTAGTGCTCGGAGAAGTCGTAGAGGACGGCGCTGCCCTCGGTCTCTTCCGGCTCGACCCGGCCATCGACCACCGAAACCACGCGATCATCCCTGATCGTGATCGTCGATGGTCCGCGCATCGGCCTGGCTGGATCGTCGAGAACGCCGGCGCAGTAGATCGTCGTGATGACGCCGGGAGAATGCTGCTCATCCGCGAGCGCGGTGAAAGGCATCGCGACGAGCGCGAGCAGGGCGCAGCAATAGAGTTGGAATCGGTGCATGCGGTTCGGCCTCCTCAATGTTGGAGCAGGATACGCGATTGTGGATTGATCGGTGCGGATCGCCCGGAATGTGTGCGCAGGTTGCGCCCCTGTTCTGATATGATCGGGAGGCAACCGGCGTTGCCGGTCGGTCACCTTTGCCGATCACAACCGAGACCCCGATGAACGTCTTCCTCGTCATCCTTGGACTCATCGCTGCTGGGCTCCTCGCCACCAGCAAACCCGCCTACCGGCTCCGCCGCCACCGTTTCGTCGCGACCATCATCTCCGGCGGCTGGCTCTCGCTCCTGATCGGCGTGATCCTCGGCCCAGCGGTCACCGGCATCGTCACGAGGGAGTCGGTCTTCCACTCCATCCCGCTGCTCGTCGTCGGCCTCGGCTGGGTCGGCTTCATGATCGGGTTCCAGATCCGGTCCTCGGTGCTCTTCAAGCTCCCTGCGGCGGTCTACCGCATCCTGCTCGCGGACGTGGCGCTGACCGTCGTGCTCATGGGGGTGATCGCCTACACCGGCCTGCGCCTCTGGCTCGATGATGCGCCGCTGGTGGAGTTGTGGCTCCCCATCTCGTTCATCATCACCGCGTCGATCGGGTGGAAGCTCGAGTCGCGCTCCGTCGCGACAGGCGCCAACGAGCACCTCGCGGCGATCATCCAGATCGTGGGCACGCTGGGCAGCGCGATCTCCATCATCATCTTCGGTCTCGCAACGAAAACGGTCGAGCGCAACCCGGAGGGGCTGCTGCTCTTCGAGCCGGACCGCGCGATGCTCAAGGCGCTGCACACGGTGCTGCTGGCGCTGGCGCTGGGCATCATCGGGCGCTTCATCACGCGTCTCGCTGGACAGCGCCCGGGGCATCAGTTCACCGCGTTCCTGGGCATCGTCGCCTTCGCGGCAGGGTCGGCGAAGCAGATCGATGTTTCGCCCCTCTTCACCGCGATGCTCACCGGCGCGGTCGTTGCGAACATCAAGGGGATGCGGCTCCGGCAGTTCGAGACCTTCATCATCAAGGCGGAGCACGTGCTGGCGATCCTCTTCGGCATCCTCGCAGGGATCCTGCTGGAGCCGAGGATGGCGCCCGCCGCGTTCATCCTGGCGCTGGCGCTCGTGATCGCGAGGGGCGGCGCGAAGCCGGTCCTGTTCCGGCGGATCGCGCTGCTCGAGAACGCGGGGATGCCGGAGGACCGGAAGCTGCCGGCGCACTCGCCGCTGTACCTCGCTGCGGCGCGGCAGAGCCCCATCATGCTGGTGCTCGCGGTGAGCCTGGTGATCATCGAGCCCTCCATCCTCAACAAGCAACTCCTGGCGCTGATGGCGATCGTCGGCGTCCTGTCGGAATTCGCCCCGCTCCTGGCGCACCGGGATCACCCTGAAGCGCTCGACGCGGAGGAGGTCCAGCCATGAAATCCGTGCTGCGCATCCTGCTCGCGGCCGGCGCGCTGCTGGTCTTCGTCTTCGCAGGCAACGCCTTCGAATCCTCGGCGCACCAGCCAGCGGCGATCGATGCGCTGGGCAACCCGATCTTCGCGTACCCCCCTGGCCTCGTCTCGACCGCGAAGGCGGTCGGGTTCCTGCTGCTGGCAGGCTGGCTCTTCGGGCAGCTCGCCTCGTCGATCGGGTTCTCCAAGATCACCGGCTACCTCGTGCTGGGGATGTGCGCCTCGCCCCACGTCAGCGCCGCGCTCTTCGGCGAGTACGCCTGGTGGATCATCACCACCGATCAGCAGCGGTACCTGATGCTCGTCAACGACCTCGCGATCGCGCTGATCGCGCTGACCGCAGGGGGCAAGATCAAGATCAGCCACGTGCGCGAGACGTTCCGCGCCGTCTCCCTGATCCTGCTCTTCGAGTTCACGCTGGTGCTCGTCGCGATCGGGGTGCTGATGTCGTTCCTGCTCTCGCGGAGCCCTGTCTTCGAGGAGTACGGCGGGATGACCACGATCATCCTCGTCGCGCTGGTGATCGCGGTTGTCGCGACCGCGAACTCGCCGGCGGTCGTCATCGCGGTGCTGGCGGAAACGAAGGCGAAGGGGCCGATGGCGGACACCTCGCTGGCGGTCACCGTCTGCAAGGACCTGCTGCTGATCATCGTCTTCGCGATCACGCTCGCGCTGGCCGCCACCGCCGCGGAGAGCGGGGTCGCCCAGAACGCGGCTGAATCAGCGGCGCAGGCGTCGTCGGCAGGCGTGGATTCGATCTGGATGAAGCTGACGAAGCAGCTCGGCGGATCGCTCCTGGCGGGGCTCGTGGTCGGCTCGATGCTCGCCTGGTACCTCCGGCGGATCAAGGCGCACCTGCTGATCGTTCTCACGCTCGGGTCGTTCGCGATCGCGCTCATCGCGGAGCAGCTGGGGCTCAAGACGCTGATCGTCGGTCTCGTCGCAGGGCTCCTGATCTCCAACCGCTACAACGAGGAGAAGGACAGCCTCTTCGAATCCATCGAAGACCTGTCGGTGCCGGTCTACGTGCTCTTTTTCGCGGTCGCAGGCTCGAAGATCAACCCCTCCCTGCTCGCGGAGGTCTGGATGTACGTCGTCGCGCTGGTCGTGCTGCGAACCGTTGCGATCTGGTCCGGCACCGCGATGGGGTGCAAGCTCTCAGGGTTCGAACCCCCTGCATCCAAAGGGATCTGGACCGCGTTCATCCCGCAAGCTGGGATCTCGCTGGCGCTGGCGACGATCGTCGCGGCGCAGTTCGAGTCTTTCGCGTTCGCGGAGAAGGTGTACGCGATCCTGCTCTCGGCGATCGCGATCCATGAGCTGATCGGGCCAGTGCTCTTCAAGTTCGCGCTCGAACGCGCTGGTGAAGCGCACACGGAACCGGAAGTCCGCTGAGGCGACCGTCCGCAGAATCACAAAAGAAAACATGGCCACGGGAGTCCCGTGGCCATGCCATTGCTGCTTGGGTTGTCGGCGACCGGCTTACTTCTTCTTGCTCAGCGCGGCCTTCTTCTCGTCCATCATCTTGTTGAAGGCCTCGAGCTCCATGTCCTCGACGGTCGCCTTGGAGACGATCTCGTCGAGCGACTTGTGCTCGCGGATCTGCTGGGCGATGCCGTTGATCTGGCCGCTCTTGATGAGGCTCGCGCGGAGGGTGTCCGGGCGCTCGCCGCGCTGCTGGGCCATCTGGACGATGCGGCCGTTGACCTCGTTCTCGGTGATGTTCACGTCGAACTCGCGGGCGACCATGTCGAGGATGAAGAAGAGCTTCAGCTCGCGGACCGCGGCGTCGGCGGAGGCGTCGCGCATCTCGGCGAGCTTCTGCTCGATCTCGTTGTCATCAACGCCCTGGTGCATCATCTCCAGACGCAGGCGGTTGAGGTTCTGCGCCGCCTGGCCTGCGGTCATGCGTTCCGGCATGTCGAACTCGACGGTGTCGATCAGCTCCGAGGCGACCTGCGAACGCATCGCGGCCTGCTGCTCGAGCATCACGCGCTGGTTCAGCGAGAGGGTGATCCGCTCGCGGAGCTGCTCCTCGTTCTCGAAGCCGTGGTTGGCGCAGACAGTCTCGACTGGCGCCTTGACGATCGTGCTGATCTCCTCGACGTCGAACGTGACGGTCAGGGGCTCGTTGCGGATCGCTTCGATCTCGTGGTTCTCGGGGCCCTTCACCTTGATGGTGAGGGTGCTCTGCGGCTTGGGCGTGCCGATCTGCTTGGAGAAATCGGCGACCTTCACACCCAGGACCATGCCCTCGCCCATGGCGTCGTCCGGCGGGATCTGGATGACAGCGCCCTCGATGTCGTGGATGACCTCGCCGTCGCTGTCCTTCTTCATGACGCCGTGGCCGGCGCAGTAGTCGCCAGGGCCGCCCTCTTCGCGGGGCTCGAGCGTGCCCTCGTTGACGCAGATGCGGTCGACTTCGGTCTGCACCATCTCGTCGGTGACTTCCACGAGGGGGCGCTTGATCTTGATGCCTGCGAAGTCGGGGAGCTCGACCTCAGGAGCGACGTCCACTTCGATGGTGAAGACGAGGTTCTTCGTGCCGTCGAGATCGAAGTCGGCGATCTCGTCGCCGCCCTCCGGATCACCGATGACGCGGAGGCTGTTCATCTCGATGGCCTGCGAGTAGGCCTGCGAGACGAGGCGGCCCTTGGCTTCCTCGCGGACGTGCTTTCCGAATCGCTTCTCGATGAGATGACGGGGCGCCTTGCCTGGGCGGAAGCCGGGGAGGCTCGCCTGGGCGACGACGCCCTCGAGCGCCTCGGCCAGCGAGTCGGCGATCTGCTCCTTGCCGATGTCGATGGTGAGCTTCTTCCGGCAGGGGCCGGCTTCCTCGACCTTCACGTCGGGCGCCACGGCGGTCGCGCCGCCCATGTCGCCGCCGAAGTCGGAACCGAAATCACCTGTTGTCATGTCGTCCATCGCAGTCTGGCTCGCTCTCAAGGAGTTCGGGCGCCTGGGCGCCCATGGGGTCGTTGTCGTGTCGTTGAAGTCGCAATGCATGATCGGACCGCGGGCCCCGCTTGATCAGCGGTTCCGGCGATCCGAGCCGAACACGATACGGCTCCCCGGCCCCCGAGCCAAGCGTCGGGGGCGCCCTCGATTGCAGACTGGTGGGCTGGCAGGCGGCCGATTCAGCGCCTGCTGGGCGTGGCCCTGACCTGCGCCACGACGTTGGAATCCTGACGCAGCCCCAGCTTTGCCTCGACCACGACCGGCTCGCCGATCTGCTGGGTGAAGAGGCCCACGTGCCGCTGCGGCGAGAGATCCCCGGCAGGCTGCTCCAGATATCGCCCGAAGAGGCCGCTGACGGCCATGCGGTCGGCGTCGTAGAGCCGGTCAAAGAGGACCGCGGTCTGGCTGTAGAGCGTCTCGGCGCGCTCGGAGGTCTCGCCGGTCGCCTCGCTGATCCCGACCAGTTCGCCCATCGGGATGGACCGGCCCTCAGCGAGGCAGCGCTCGAACTCCATCATCCGGTTGCTGTGGTGGCCGCAGTCAGGGCCGAACGCGGCCTTGGGGCGGTCCGTCTCGAAGGACATCGCCAGGCCCTCGGTGAGCCAGAAGGGGTACTCGTGGGCGCGGGACTGCACGCCGCTGTTGAAGGCGATGAGGTGGATCGCCTCGTGGAGCATCTTGGACTCGGAAGCGGCGCGGGCGTCTTCCTCGATCCGCATGCGCTCCTTCTTCTCGTGACGGCGGAGGTCCGCGGCGCGCGTCTTGAGCGACTTGGCCAGCTCGCGGTTCCCGGCGCGGGAGGCGACGCGCGACTCGGCGTCCGCCTGCTTGGCTTCCAGGCGGAAACCATCGAGCTGCTCGAAGGCCGCGCGGA
>CAYGNN010000012.1:20602-22476 GCA_964351165.1 uncultured Phycisphaeraceae bacterium | reverse complement strand
CGTCGTACAGCACCACGCGGTTGCTCAGCCCTGCGTAATAGCCGGCGACCCAGCCGGCGTGGACCCCATCTGCGTTCCTTGCGAAGCGCTCGTACTCAGCGTGCTCGCTGATGAAGACGCACAGCAGCTTGTGGCTGGGCGGGTGCGCGGGGTACTGCATGCGGTCCATCACGCGGAAGAACTCGTGGTAGGCGCGCTCGAGGAGCCTGCTCCGAGCGACGGTCCAGTTGCGGTCACAGTTGGAGAGGACGACGAAGTGGTCCGTCTCCGACCTGCGGAACCGGCCGTTGAGAGCCGCGGTGGTCTCGCTCACGGAGGCCTCGTCAACGGGGAGCTCGAAGTCGCGGCGGTCGTGGAGGATCCGCAGGGCCGTCGCGGCCTCGGTTCTGGTCTCGGCGGTCCACCAGCCGCGGCGGTAGGCGGTGTCCGCGTCCGCGAGGCGGCCCTCCGTCTCGAAGGCGGCGCCCTGTTGCAGGACGGTCCTGGCGGTGTCGGCCGTCAGCGGGTTCTGGAACGACCCGGCGGCGTGGACGCGCTGGACAGGGCTGACCCCTGTCAGGGCGGCGCCCAGAGCGAGTCCCAGAACCATCCCAGCGGTGAGCACCTTCGCGGTAGAAAACATGATCCGGCCCCCTGTCGCCGCGGGCATCGCGGCAGCAGTGAGTCGGGCTGAAATCAGTCCAAACGGGGCTCAGGCGTCAGCAGACGCAGAAAGTCGAGTCAGGGGCGCGGCCGGCGCAAGGTGGTCCTGCAGATCGCACCCCATCGAGAAGAAATATCTGTCAAACGGTTTGACGCGATTTCCTGAAGGAATCCTCCCCAGCGCCCGGCACAACCGGAACGGTTGGATCGAACCGCGCAGGCCTCGCTATCATGCTGGAGACGCCCCGGAAGGATCCGGCGCTGCCCCTCACCATCGCTCGTCATGGCAAAGGAAGCACTCCCCCTATGGGTCTCGAAGCATCACTGACCGCCGACGGCTTTCTGACGACCTCGCTCCAGCACCTCATCAACTGGGGGCGGCGGAGTTCGCTGTGGCCGATGCCCTTCGCCACCGCGTGCTGCGGCATCGAGCTGATGGCGACGGCCTCCAGCCGCTACGACCTCGCCCGCTTCGGCGCGGAGGTCATGCGCTTCAGCCCCAGGCAGGCGGACCTGCTGATCGTCGCAGGGCGCGTTGGCATCAAGATGCTCCCGGTGCTCCAGCACATCTACCAGCAGATGACCGAGCCGCGCTGGGTGATCTCCATGGGCGCCTGCGCCTCAACCGGCGGCGTCTTCGATACGTACGCGACAGTGCAGGGCGTCGATCAGTTCATCCCGGTGGATGTGTACGTGCCCGGCTGCCCGCCGCGTCCCGAGATGCTCATCGAGGGCGTCATGGCGATCCAGCGGATCATCGACAACGACGGCATCCCCCCCACCATCGGCGGCAAGCGCGCCCCGCTTGGGATCGCGCTGGCGCAGCCCACGCACGAGGTCTCGCCGCAGCCAGCACGGCTGACCGTCGGCGGCGCGTAAACCGATTTGATCAGAGCGTGTGCGCCTCGACCGCGGCGCGAAGCTCCGGGTCGTCTTTCTCTTGCAAGAGGTTCTTCGCCACGATCAGCGCGTTGCGCTGCATCATGTCGAGCTTGGCGCGTTTCATCGCGCTCGTCGTGAACGCCTCGCGGCGGTCCTCCTCCGTCCAGTTCAGGACCTCCAGCACGTCGAACGCACGGCGCCTTGGCTTGTACGCCGCGAGGATGCCGCGCTGCTCGACACCCTCTGGGCGTTCGGAGTTGTGCGGGCAGACCTCCTGGCAGATGTCGCAGCCGAAGAGCCAGTCGCCGATGGGCTCGTGGTACTGGTCGGGGATCGGCGTCCGGCGTTCA
>CAYGNN010000012.1:0-20592 GCA_964351165.1 uncultured Phycisphaeraceae bacterium | reverse complement strand
GGGCACGCATCGATGCAGCGCGTGCAGGTGCCGCAGTGGTCTTCGATCGATTCCTGGCCTGCAGGCTTCTCGATGTGCAGCGTCGAGAGGATGCCTCCGAGGAGCATGTAGCTGCCAACCTCAGGGTGGATGAGCAGCGTGTGCTTGCCGATCCAGCCCAGGCCTGCTCGCGCCGCGTGCTCGCGCTCGAGGATCGGCGCGGTATCGACGAAGGCGCGGAAGTTCTCTTTGGGGAAGCGGTGCTTCAGGCGGTCGGCCAGCGTGTGCAGTCGGCGCTTGATGACGCCGTGGTAGTCCTTGCCGCGGGCGTACCGGGCGATGCGTCCGGCTCGCTGGGGCAGCTCGTGCTCCGCGTCGTCATCGCCGCGGGGGGCGTAGAGATCGCCAACGAGGATGATCGTCTTCGCGCCTGGGAGCAGCCTGGTCGGATCGACGCGAACATCCTTGTGATTGGCGAGCCACTCCATCGAGCCGTGCCGGCCGGCCTTGAACCACGCGTCGAGATGCTCCTGGTGCGCCGATGGCGCTGCGTCGCAGAACCCGACGAGGGCGAAGCGCAGCTCTTCCTGGCAGATCGCGGTGATCCGCTCCGCCTTGCGCTTGTTGCCGATCGGGAGCTGGCTCAAGCGGGGACCGCTTCGTTCTCAGCCTCTTCCGTGCGAGCGCCGGCGTCGGCGAGCCAGCCGTAGACCATGCTCGCGGCCTTGGGCAGCGCATCATTGGCGTCCGCGATGCCTGGCAGGAACAGTTTGGGCCACTCGTAGATGAGCCAGCCATCGAAGTCCCGCTCGACGAGCGCCTCGACGAACCGCTTGCACTGCGCCTCGCCCTGACCGGGGACGCAGGGCTCGCCATCCTTGAAGTCGCTCAGGCGCGCCTGCAGGAGCCTGGTCCCCAGCGTCGCGATCGCGTCAGCAGGGCTGTCGTCCGCTTCGACGCCGGTCGCGACGTCGTACGCAGCGCCGAGGAAGGGGCTGTTCACGCGGTCGATCAGTTCTGCGAGCTCGATGGCGCTGGCGAAGGAGCCGCCGTTCTGGAGCGCGATGCGGAGGCCGTTGTTGCGCGCGTGATCGCAGACCAGCTTCAGCCGGTCGGTGATCCGCTTGATCGCCGGCTTGCGGCGTTCGCGCCCTGGGATCTCGTGGGCGAAGACGCGGACGATCGGTGCGCCGAGGCTGATCGCGACATCGACATCGCGCTTGGAAGCGCGGACGCACTTCTCCGGATCACCGATGAGCTGCCCCACGATCGGCGGGTTGATCTTCCCGTCGTAGCGGCCGCTGGTGCCGATGGAGGCGACCTCGACGCCGTGCGCCTGGCAGAGGCTGTTGATCTTCTCAGGGCTGGTCAGCGCCGGCTCGGAGGCCATGCGGCTGTCGCCGCCGCCGAAGGTGCGCAGCTCGACCCCCTCGTACCCCCACATCGCGAGGTTGGGGAGGACGACGTCGAGGGGCCAGTCGGGGCAGGCTACGGTGGAAGCGGCGAGTCTGAACATGGCGGGATCATACAAAGGCCAGCGGATCGCGGTGGCTTCCCGGTCCGTCAGTTCACCTCAGGCTCGTCGTGGTCGTGGCTGTGATCGTGGCCATGGCTGTGCGAATGGCCTCCCTCATTGGAAGCACTGGCGCTGAGCTCGTCGAAACCGCCGCCCTCACGCGCCTTCATCACGAGGTCGAGATCGACCTCCTTCCCATCGCGGACGACGGTGACGCGGACCTTGTCGCCCGGCTTGTGATCGCCGAGGTGCTCCATCATCCCAGCGACGTCGGCCAGTTCCTCGCCACCCCAGCGGATGATGCGATCACCCTTCTGCATCCCGCCGATGGCCGCGGTCGTGCCCTCGAAGACGTTGTCCACCTCGACGCCGGGCAGGTCGTCTGCGTAGTTGCCTGGCGCGATGCCCAGGCGGACGCTCGCGCTGCTGCGGCCGCCACCCGGACGCGGGCTGTTCTCGATGTGGGGCATCGGCTCGGATCTGGTGGCGAGCCCCAACGCGATGTCGCTGACCAGCGACGCCACCGCAGCGCCGCCGGCGCGGTTGACGGTGGAGGCGGTGTCCCTTGGTGTGTGGTACTCGCTGTGGAGGCCGGTGAAGAAGCTCAGCACCGCGACCCCAGCGGCGTTGAAGTTGGTGTGGTCGGTGGGCGCCCAGCCGGACTGGCTGGCGGAGTAATCAAACCCCGAGCCTTCGAGGTAGGGCATGACGAAGTCGTTCAGCCCCTCGCCGGTGCCGAGGCCGCTGACATCGAGTTCCTTGTCGCGGACGCGGCCGATCATGTCCATGTTGATCATGCAGTACATCTCGCCGGTGGAGATCACGCCTGCATCGACGAACTCCCTTGATCCGATCAGGCCCATCTCTTCTGCGCTGAAGGCGAGGAAGAGCACGGAACGCGCCTCGGCGTCGTCCGGCAGCTCGGCGTACGCCTTGCTCAGCCGCTGCGCAGCGATGAGCATGCCGGCGGTACCGGAGGCGTTGTCGTCAGCGCCAGGGTGCAGCTTGCCCAGCGGCTCAGGGTCGCGGGAGCCGTACTTGCCGTAACCGATGTGGTCGTAGTGGGCGCCGATGACGACGAACTCGCCTGCGAGGCTCCCCTTGCCGGGCAGCACGCCTGCGACGTTGTGCGTCGTGATCTCGGTCTGTTCGATGTCGACTGAAGCCTTGAGCCGGGCGTCGAGCTCGAGCGTCTTGAGTTCTCCGGAATCCGCGAGCTGGCGCAGCTCCAGCAGCGAGCGGCCCTCAGGATCGCCAGCGCGAACGAGCGCATCCGCGGCGTCCTCGCTGAGCATGATCGCAGGGCCTTCGATGTCGATGCTGAAACTGGACCGGCCTGGTGTCATCAACCGCTTGGCGCGGGGGTCGTCCGCCTCAGGGGGGTTCACGAAGATCACGCCCAGGGCGCCACGCTCCGCGACCGCCTCGAACTTGGGCACGAGGGTCGCGTGCCTGCTCCACCGGCCCTGGAAGGAGTTCGCCCAAAGGCTCTTGCCCTCGTCATCCATCGGCTCAAAACGCATGACCATCGCGATCTTGCCGGTCAGGTCGGTGTCGTCATCGAAGCTGGTGTAGCCATCAACCCCCTCTTCGAGCGAGTAGCCCACGAAGACGATCGGCGCGTTGGTGACCGGGCGATCGCCGCTGAACCCCAGGGGGGAGAAGTCATCCTCGCTGAAGACCGAGCCGCTCATGTCGGAGCGGTACGCCGCCTCCGCGTTGTGGACGAGGAGATCGCCATTGACGGTGAAGTCGTGCTCGTAGGAGTACGCGCCGCCCTCGATCTGCACCGGCTGCTCGAGCCCGAACATGTTGAAGTAGAACTGGATGTATTCCGAGGCCAGCTCGATGCCCCGGCTCCCAGGCGCCCGGCCCTCAAAGAAAGGATTGCTCAACGAGGTCACGTGGGCGTTGAAGGCCCGGACCGTCGGCCCCATCCCCTGCAGCGCATCTGCGATGGGCGAGCCGGCGTCGAGCAGCATGCCGTTGGTGATCTCGCCGCCATTGGTCGTGTCGATCGAGCCGGTCGCGACCTCGCCGGTCCCCTTCCACCAGCCGCCGCTGGCGGAGGTCCGCGACGAGCCGGAGCAGGCCGCGAGGGTCAGCGCCGCGGCGGTCGTCAGCGACAGAGCGAGGGGGCGGAAAAGCGGGAACCGGGGCGCGGCGTAGTCGTGCATCAGGAAAGATCTCGGTGAAGTCGGATTGAATGAGCGGGACTGTGCCCCGGCAGGTCGAGCGTCCGCCGGCCGGGGCTGTTGTCCATGCTACCGCCTGCCAGCGCGGCTGTTGCTGACAACCGGGGACAGGACATTCCTGCCCATCGACCGGCATTCTTTCCTTGCCGCAGCGTCTACACTGAAACCACCGCCGGAGGGGCCACGAACGCCACCCTCCACACCCATCGAAGCCACACCGCAGCCGCAGCGGAGACTCTGCCGAATGAACTACGTTTCGATCACCCCGGACCAGCGCCAGCAGATGCTCGACGCGATCGGCGTCACGTCAATCGACGACCTCTTCGCCGCGATCCCCGAGGACGCCCGGTTCACCGGGACGCTGGACCTCCCCCCTGCCGCGTCCGAGCTCGACCTGCAGCGGGAGCTGACCGCGCTCGCCGGGAAGAACCAAGGCACGAGCGAGCTGGCCTGCTTCATGGGCGCCGGCGCATACGACCACTTCATCCCGGTCTTCGTCGATCAGCTCATCAGCCGCGGCGAGTTCCTCACCGGCTACACGCCCTACCAGGCGGAGGCGTCGCAGGGCACCCTGCAGGCCTTCTTCGAGTTCCAGACGCAGATCGCTCGCCTGACCGGGATGGACTTCGCCAACGCATCGCTGTACGAGGGCGCGACGGCCGTCTGCGAGGCGGCGCTGCTGGCGCTCAACACCACAGGCAAACGCCGCGTGCTCGTCTCCGGCGCGCTGCACCCCCACTACAAGACGGTCTTGCAGACGTACCTCGAAGACCTCGCGGCGGACTACTTCGAGGTCCCCACCGCCGATGGCGTCACCGATCTTGCGGCGCTCAAGGATTCGGCGATCGACGACACCGCGTGCATCATCGTCGCCTCCCCCAACATCAACGGCTGCATCGAGGACTGGGAAGCGTGCTTCAACACGGTCACCGCGTGCTCGACCGTCGGCAAGCCGCCGGTGCGCATCGCGGTCTTCAACCCCATCGCCTGTGCGCTGCTGAAGACGCCAGGCGATTGCGGCGCTGACATCGCGGTCGGTGAGGGCCAGCCGCTGGGTGTGCCCCTCTCATTGGGCGGGCCCTACCTGGGCCTCTTCGCCGCGAAGAAGCAGTTCCTCCGCAAAGCGCCCGGCCGCCTCGTCGGCGAGACAACCGACAGCGAGGGGCGCCGCTCGTACGCGCTCGTCCTCCAGGCGCGCGAGCAGCACATCCGCGGCGCCAAGGCGACGAGCAACATCTGCACCAACCAGGGCCTGCTCGCGATGCGCTCGACCATGTACATGACCGCGCTCGGCCCCGCCGGCATCACCGAGGTCGCGGAGCAGTGCTGGCACAAGGCCCACGCGCTCGCCAAGCGCATCAACAACATCGAGGGCTACACGCTCAAGCACTCCGGCGAGTTCTTCCACGAGTTCGTCGTGACCTGCCCCATCCCTGCGGCGGAGGTCATCAACAAGGCGAAAGCGAGCGGCGTCCTCGCAGGCGTCGCGATGGCGAGCGACGCGATGCACAACTGCGGGGATCCCAACGACCTGCTCATCGCGGTCACCGAGAAACGCACGAAGGCGGACATGGACCGCCTCGTCGAGGCGCTGACCAGCATCAAGGGCTGAACAGGGGAACCGAAGACCAACATGCGCGGCGTAGCACCGACATCCCGCTGGCTCCTGCTCCTCCTCGTCTTCGGCGCGCTGTGCGCGTGCTCCGTCTCGGTCAGCGTCAACGACCCGCACAACGACGACGATGACGACGACGAGCGTGGCGCCCTGCCGGCGGTGGTCCGCCCCGTCGCGACGTACTCGATCGTCGCCCGCGACGCGGCGACAGGGCAGCTGGGAGTCGCGGTGCAGAGCCACTGGTTCTCCGTCGGTTCCGCAGTCCCCTGGGCGCGCGCCGGTGTCGGCGCTGTCGCCACGCAGAGCCTCGTCAACATCAGCTTCGGCCCTGATGGCCTAGCCTTCATGGACGATGGCGATTCCGCCGAGCGGGCGCTCGCGCACGTCCTCAAGCGGGACGAGGGCGCCGCGTACCGGCAGGTCGCGATGATCGACGCCGATGGCGGCGCAGCGGCCCACACCGGCGAGCTGTGCATCCAGGAAGCCTCGCACCAGATCATCACGCTCGATGATGGGACTGTCCTCTGCGTGCAGGCCAATCTGATGGAACGCCCAGGTGTCCCTGAGGCGATGATCGAGGGGTACCGGAACCCCGAGGGAGGCGACACGTTCGAGCACAAGCTCCTCTCGGCGCTCTTCGCCGCAGAGAACGCCGGAGGCGACATCCGCGGCAAGCAGTCCGCGGCGTTGCTCGTCGTCGAGGGCCAGCGCTACGACGAGCCCTGGGAGGGCATCGTCACGAGCATCCGTGTCGAGGATCACCACGACCCGCTCGACGAACTCGACCGCCTCGTCACGATCGCGCAGGCGTACACCGAGATGAACAAGGGCGACCTCGCGATCGAAGATGGCGATGATGACCTGGCCCTCAAGCATTACGGCGCCGCGCTCTCGCACGTCCGCAGCCCCGAGATCGCCTTCTGGACCGCCGTCTCGCTGGTGAACGCGGGCTTCGAAGAGCGCGCGACGCCATTCTTCGCGTACGCCTTCTGGGACCCGAGGGGCGACTGGCGCGAGACGCTCCGGCGCCTGCCGTCTTCCGAACTCTTCCCCGACGACCCCGACCTGCTCGAGCGCCTGCTGGAGATCACACCAGACGCGCACGCCGAACTGAACATCACCCTGTCCGACGACCAGGACTGACTTGCACATGACCACCATGACCACAAACCCGGACGCCGTCCTCGAGAACAAGCCGCAGACCTCCGCCCGCGAGGCGGAAGCTGTCCCGCGCGGCCAGCGGCCCGTCGAGGCGACCGTCTTCGAGAAGAGCAGCCCCGGCGCCCGCTCCGTCACGCTCCCGGCGCTCGACGTTGAAGAGACGCCGATCCCCGCGAGCCTCGCAGGCAGCGCCCCCAAGTGGGCGGAGCTTGGCATGCTGCAGACCGTCCGGCACTACACGCACCTGTCGCAGCGGAACTTCTCGATCGATGGCGAGTTCTACCCCCTCGGTTCGTGCACGATGAAGTTCAACCCGCGCATCAACGAGTTCGCCGCTGCCCAGCCGGGGTTCGCCTCGCTGCACCCGATGCAAGGCGACGCGGATATCCAGGGCGCGCTCGCGCTGCTCTTCCAGACGCGCCGCTTCCTCGAAGCGATCTCGGGCCTCGACGAGGCGTGCCTGCAACCAGCCGCCGGCGCGCACGGCGAGTACACCGCGCTCAAGGTCATCCGCGCCTTCTACAAAGCGAAGGGCGAGCACCAGCGTGTGAAGGTCCTCGCGCCGGAAACCGCTCACGGCACCAACCCCGCATCCTGCGCCATGTGCGGCGCTGGGGTCATCACCGTCCCGACGACCGGCGGCTCCATCGACTTCGCTGAGCTCGAGGCGATCATCGAACGCGAAGGCGCCGACACCATCATGGCGCTGATGATCACCAACCCCAACACCGCCGGCCTCTTCGATGGGGGTATGGCGCACATCGCCGAGATCATGCACAACGCAGGCGCCAAGGTGTACCTCGATGGCGCCAACATGAACGCCATCCTGGGCAAGACCCGCCCTGCGGACTTCGGCGCTGACGCGATGCACTACAACGTGCACAAGACCTTCTCCACCCCCCACGGCGGCGGCGGCCCCGGCGGCGGACCCATCGTTGTCACCAAGGAACTCGCCCCCTACCTCCCGACGCCGCAGATCGTCGAGAAGGACGGCGCCTACGCGCTCGAGTACGACCGCCCCGATTCGATCGGCAAGGTCCGCTCCTTCATCACGCAGTTCGGGATCATGGTCCGCTGCTGGACGTACATCCGCGCCTGCGGCCCAGAGGGCCTGCGAGGCGTCAGCGAGCAGGCGGTCCTCAGCGCCAACTACCTCGCTGCGAAGCTGCACGACAAGTACGAGACCCCCTTCTGGGATCACAACAACGGCAAGTTCGCGGCGCACGAGTTCCTGACCGTGCCCAACAGGCTGCTCGAATCCGGCGTCACGCTCAACGACATCGCCAAGCGCCTCATCGACTTCAGCATCCACCCCCCGACCATGCACTGGCCCATCAAGAACTGCCTCATGGTCGAGCCGACCGAAACGGAATCGCTCGAGACCCTCGACCGGTTCATCGCCGTGATGCGTCTGATCGCAGATGAAATCGAGACGGACCCTGAGTCGCTCGCGCTGGCGCCGCAGGACGCGAACGTCCGCAGGCTCGACATCGTCGCGGCCGACCGCGCGCCGAAGGTCGTCTTCGAGGGCTGACCTAAAGAAGGTCGATCGGATCGACATCCACCGCCGTCGTCGCGTCGCTCTTGACGAGCTTCGCGTCGCGCAGCTGCGCCAGCGCCTTCTGGATCGGCCCTGGTGTGCGCGCCAGCAGCTCGATCCCGACGCGGTGCTTGCCAGCGACCCGGCTGATCGGGCACGGCATCGGCCCTTTCAGGAAGAGATCATCCCCGGCGTTCGCCTTGATGTTGACAGCGATCTCGGACGCGAGCTGGTTCGCCTTGGGCAGCTCTTCATCACGCACGACGATCCGCGCGAGCCGGCCAACCGGGGGCAGCCCGGCGTTCGCCCGGTGCCGAAGCTCCTGCGATGCGAACCCCTGGTAGTCGTGCTGCGCCGCGTGGACGATCGCCGGCTCGTTGGGGTTGAACGTCTGCACGAGCACCCTCGCTGGGGCTTGCCCATTCCCCGCTTTCGCGCGCCCAGCGCGCCCAGCCACCTGGCTGACGAGCTGGAACGTGCGCTCCGCAGCGCGGAAGTCGGGCATGTTGATCGCCGTGTCCGCGTTGACGACACCAACGAGCGTGACCCCAGGGAAGTCGAGGCCCTTGGCGATCATCTGCGTCCCCAGCAGCATCCGCGCCTCGCCTGACGCAAAGCGAGTCAGCGCTTCGTGGTAATCGCGCGCGCGCCGCATCGTGTCGCTATCAAGGCGCAGCAGCGTGTCGCCCGGGACGAGCCTGGGGAAGAGCCGGGGCAGGTCCTCCTCCAGCCGCTGCGTGCCGGCGCCGAAGAGCGTGATCCCCGTCGCGCACATCGGGCAGACATCCGGGATGCGCTGCTCGGCGAGGCAGTGGTGGCAGCGGAGCAGCCCGCCAACCGGCAGGTCCTTCGCGCGGTGGTACACCATCGTCGTGTCGCAATGATCGCACCCCAGCACCCAACCGCAGCGCTGGTCGGCGCATGAGACGTAACTCGCATACCCCCGCCGGTTCAGCAGCAGCATGACCTGCCCGCCGGAATCGAGCGCGCGCCCGATCTCGCCCCGCAACCTCGGCGTCAGCAGCGTCAGCCGCGCGTCGGCGTCCGCGCCGCGGAGTTCCTCAACGAGATCCACCACCTCCACGCGAGGTAGCGTCGCGCCGCCCACGCGATTCGGCATCGTGTGCAGCGTGAACCGGCCTTCTCGCGCGTTGTGGTACGACTCCAGCGAGGGCGTCGCGGTCCCCAGCACGACAGGGCAACCCTCGAGTTGCCCCCGCTTGATCGCGACATCGCGCCCATGATGCCGTGGCAGCTCGCTCTGCTTGTACGCGCTGTCGTGCTCCTCATCGACGATGATCAGCCCCAGCTTCGCGTTGCGCTTCCCGTCGAAGGGGGCGAAGAACGCGCTGCGCGCCCCTACGACGATGCGCGCCGCGCCGCTGGCGACATTCGCCCATTGCTGGTGCCGCTGCGAGGCGGTCAGCCCCGAGTGCAGCACCGCGACGCCAGCATCCTCAAAGCGACCGATGAATCGCCCGGCAGTCTGGGGCGTCAGGCTGATCTCCGGGACCAGCACGATCGCGCTCTCGCCGCGGGCGATGACCTCGTCGAGAATACGCAGGTACACCTCCGTCTTGCCCGAGCCGGTCACGCCGTGGAGCAGGTGCGTGCGGAACGTGCCGAGTGTCCCGACGACGCCCTCAACGGCCCGCGCCTGATCGTTGGTCAGCGTGAACCCCTTGGGCGGCTCGACCGCGTGCTCCGCCCACGGCGCCCGGATGTGCTGGCGCTGCACTTCGCGCAGGTACCCAGCCTCGACCAGGCGGTTGATCGGTCCGACGGTGCGTTCATCGATTGTGTCAGCGAGACGCCGCGCTGGGAGCGGGAAGAGGTCGGCGTTGAGCGTGCTGATCGCTTCCCACGCGCGCGCCGCGCTGGGCGTCAGCTTCGTTTCAGGCGGATCATCAATTCGCTCGATCTCCGTCCTCGTGATCGCGCCGGTCCCCTTCTTCACCGCGGCTGGGAGCATTGTGGACAGCGCCATCCCCAGAGGGCAGCAGTAATACCTGCTCAACCACTGCGCCAATTCAATCAGTTTGGGTGACAACCCCACCCCTGTGCGCGCCTTGATGGGTTTGATCTTCGAGGGATCAAAGGAGGGCGTGACGCCGATCTCGACGACGAACCCCTCCGCCGGCTTGTCGCCCCTTCCCAGCGGCACCACCACCCGGTCACCCACCGACAGATCCGCGACGCCCCCCACCGCGTACGTCAGCCCCTCGGGGCTGTCCATGCTGCGTTCAACGACCACCTGCGCGAAGGGGCCTTCGGCCGGCGTCTGGCTGGTTGGGAAGAGGGAAGCGTCCACACCAAGAGCGTACACTGCCGCTGATGCCAAGCGACCCCACCAGCAAGCGTCCCGCCCGCCTCGCCCTCGAGGACGGCGCTGTCTTCACCGGCGTCGCCTTCGGCGCGACCGATGGCAAGACCGCCACCACCGCCGAGGTGGTCTTCAACACCGCCATGACCGGCTACCAGGAGGCCCTCACCGACCCCTCCTACACCGGCCAGATCCTCGTCATGACCGCGCCGATGATCGGCAACTACGGCGTCAACGAGGGCGACACCGAGTCGGGCCAGGTCCAGGTCGCAGGCTTCGTCTGCCGAGAACTGGCGCACACACCCAGCAACTTCGCCGCGACCGACTCCCTCAGCGGATACCTCGACAAGCAGGGTGTCCTCGCGATTGAGGGTGTCGATACCCGCGCGATCACCCGCCGCCTGCGCACGTTCGGCGCCATGCGGGGCGTCCTCTCTGACGACGCTTCGCTCACCGACGAGCAGCTCATCGAGATGGCGACCACTGCACCCTCGATGGCCGGGCAGAACCTCGTCACCGATGTCGCTGTCAGCGCCGCGGAATCATTCAGCAAATCTGGCGGCCCGCGCATCCTGCTGCTCGATTGCGGCTACAAGCGCGGCATCGCCGAATCGCTCGCCAGCCGCGGTTGCGCCGTCGAGGTCATCCCCCACGACACGCCGGGGCAGACGATCCTCGACCGCTACTCGAATGGCGAATTCGATGGGCTCCTGCTCTCCAATGGCCCAGGCGATCCGTCCGCCGTCGCGACGACGATCGAGAACATCAAGGTCATCCTCGCCGCCCCAACCGAGCAGTGCCCCCCAACGCTTGGCATCTGCCTGGGGCACCAACTCCTGGCGCTGGCGCTGGGCGCGACGACGTACAAAATGAAGTTCGGCCATCGCGGCGCCAACCAGCCGGTCCGCGTCGAGGCGACCGGCCGCGTCGAGATCACCAGCCAGAACCACGGCTTCGCGGTCGATCGCGGTTCGCTCGAAGCCTGCGGCGCCATCGCCACGCACCGGCACCTCAACGACGACACGCTCAGCGGCTTCCGCTTGCAGGACAGGCCCGTGATGGCGGTGCAGCACCACCCTGAAGCGAACCCTGGGCCCCGCGATGCGGCGACGATCTTCGATGATTTTCTCGCGATGGTCCGCGACCGCGCCGGCCATTGAATCGAACCCAGAGCAACACTCGCCGGTAACGCACTCCAGCCCGGTTCACACCGAAATGGAGCGCTGCCGATGCGAATCAACACGAACCAGATGGAATCCCTGAGCCGGCGGGGCTTTGTCGCCGCTGCTGCTGGTGGCGCCGCACTGGTCGCTGCTCCCGCATTTGGTCAGGACGAGTACCGGGCCAACGCCGGAGACCCGCTCGATCTGCTGCCGACCATGGACCCGGTGCTGGCGAAGGAAGTCGTCGGCAAGAGCCATTCCGACTACGACGCGGTGAAGAAGCTCGTCGATCGCCACCCTGAACTCGCCAAAGCCTCCATCGATTGGGGGTTCGGGGATTGGGAGTCCGCCCTCGGCGCTGCCTCGCACACCGGCCGGCGGAACATCGTCGAGCTCCTCCTCGCCAACGGCGCCCGGATGAACATCTTCACCGCCGCGATGCTCGGGAACCTGGACGTCGTCCGGTCAGCGATCGAGGCGAACCCCGGGATCCAGCAGGTCCTTGGCCCCCACGGCTTCAGCCTCCGGTTCCACGCGATGGTCGGCCGGGAGCAATCCAAGCCGGTCCTCGACTACCTCGACGCCCTGGGCGACGCCAACCCCAGGTACGCCAACCAGCCTCTGGAGCAATCCCAGATCGATTCCATCACCGGCGAGTACGCCTACGGCGATTCCAGGGATCACCGGTTCCGCGTCGTCCACGAGCGGGAGATGATCCGGTTCAGCCGTGAGGGGTCGTTCCCCAGGACGCTCTTCCACCAGGGGGGCCTCGTTTTCCATCCCGGCGGGGCGCCCAGCGTGCGGCTGCGCTTCGAGATCTCCGATGGGACAGCCGAATCCGTGGAACTGAACATCACCGATCCGGCGCTGGTTGCCAGGCGCATCGGGTGATCGATCACGGCGCGCGCGCGACCGACCGCCGGTAGGGTGCTGTTCGGCCCGGCGCAACCCGAGCCTGCTGCCCGACTTGAACTTTCCAATGCTGGCGTCGTTGAGTCGTTTTTGCCGATTTCTCGGACAGTCGCGGAACCGATCACCGTTTGCGTTCGCAAAGCACCATCGGTATCGTCCGCCGCGATACTCGGGTTCGTTTTGGCCGGTTTTTTTGCCGGTCCATGCGTATTTTGGGCCGGCGGGGTTGGGTTCCGGGGCGAGGCAAAGCGCCTTCACCATTCCTGCTCCATCGGCGGTGTCAGTCATTAGCGCCGCTCCGTTCGTCGGGGCGGCTGATTATGGATCGCGTGCGATCGGCGCCAACCTGCGCCGCGCCCGCGGAACCGGGATTAGTGGAGAAACTGAGCATGTCCACCGTGATGAACAAGCAAACAGGCCGACGGGTCAGCATCTGGAAAGCGGCGATCGCGTCTTCGCTTTCGGTCTGCACGGTCTCGGCCGCCTGCTTCGCTGGCGATCTGAACACCGCCGCGGAACTGTTCGATGGGGGGCAGCTCGTTGAAGCACGCCAGACCCTGATGGACCTCGACCGCGACTCGCTCTCGAGCGAGGACCGCGACCGCGCCTTCGACCTGCTGGTCGCGGTGGACCGCAAGCTCCGCCACGCTGACCCGGTCGAGATCAGCCTGCAGAAGGCCGCGCTCGCCATCCGCTTCGGCGACAACCGCGAGGCGCTCCGCCAGGCCTCCGCCGCGATGCGGGCCGATGTCGCGACGCCCGACCAGCGGAACGCCGCGATGGGCCTCATCGAGCAGGCGAACAAGCTCTCGGAGGAACTCGCACCGCAGGCCAACGCCGCCTTCGACCAGGCGCTCCGCGACTTCGACAACGGCCTCTACGCCGAGTCGAAGGCCGGGTTCGACAGTGTGTACCGCTCCGGCGTGACGCTCAGCACGTCGCAGCTGCACACGATCGACACCTACCGCGAGAAGATCGCCTCCCTCGAGCGCGCCAGAGGCGAGGTCTTCGAGATCGACTACACCCCCGCTTCGATGCTCGAGCCGGGTGATGTCCGCCGCTCCGGCGAGACCGTCTCGACCGCGGGCCGCGTGATGGCCGCCAACCACCAGCCGGCCGGCACCGACGCGAGCGACGACGAAGAGGCGCTGAACAACGACGACCTCTTCAACGCCGCGATGGAGCAGGACGCCGACAGCGAGCAGGCCCTGGACGGCGACGCCGGCGATGACGACGTCATCTCCGAGGCGCTCCGCTTCGAGGCGACCCGGATGGTCGCTGAGGCCGACATCGCCTTCGACGCCGGCAAGTACTCCGAGGCTCTGCAGAAGTACAACCAGGCCGCCAACGTCTACCGCGACTACCTCGACGCCAACGAGCTGGACCGGGTCGAGGGCCGCATCGCCGAGGTCGGCGTGCTCCTCGATCAGCCCGGCGCTGGCGGTCTCGAGGGTGTCCAGGAAACCCAGCAGCTCCTCCGCGAGCAGTCCCGCGCCGAGTTCGAGAACTTCCTCGCTGGCGCTGCTGAGGCGCTCGCAGATGGCGAGTTCGAGTCCGCCAGGAACCAGACCGCCGAGGCGCGCCTGCGTCTTGCGGAGTCCCGCGAGCTCTTCTCCGAGCAGGAGTACGAGGAGCGCCTGACCCGCCTCGATGACCTGCTCACGCAGGTCCGCGCTGAGGAGGAGGCCGCCCGCCGTGCCGCGATCATCGACCGCGAGCAGACGCTGTCGCAGGCCGCTGCCGAGCAGGAGCAGACCCGCCGCTCCGAGCGCGAGACGCAGATCAACGAGAACCTCGACCGCATCCGCGCCCTGACGATGGAGCACGAGTACGAGAAGGCGCTCGAAGTGGTCGAGCAGATCCTCTTCCTCGATCCGAACAACGTCATGGCCCAGCTCCTCAAGGAGTCGGTCGAGAACACCATCGTCTACCGCGCGTACGAGCGTTCGTCCCGGAGGAACCCCCTCTCGTGGGCCCACGAGTCGCAGGCCATCCAGGACTCGCTCTACATCCCGCAGGAGTTCATCGATTACCCCAGCGACTGGCCGGCCATCAGCCACCGCCGCGGCGAGCCGCTAACCTACGTGCAGTCCGCCGCTGATAAGGCGGTCCTCGCGGAGATGGAGAACAAGAAGCTCCCGGCGTCCTTCGCGGACAACACCCTCGAGGACGTCCTCGACTTCGTCCGCACTGTCGCGAACATCAACATGGACGTGAACTGGGAGTCGCTCCAGGACATCGGCATCGAGCGCGACACGCTCGTGACGCTGAACCTGCAGCCGCTGCCTGCGAAGATCGTCCTCGACCGCGTTCTTGAGAAGGTCAGCCCCGACAGCTTCAGCAGGGCCAACTGGGCGGTCAACGACGGCATCCTCGTCGTCGCCTCGGAGGAAGCCCTCCGCAAGAACACGTTCATCGAGATCTACGACATCCGCGATCTCCTCTTCCAGATCCCCAACTACCGCGACGTCCCGCAGCTCAACCTCAACTCCGTCATCCGGCAGGGGCAGGGCGGCGGCGGCGGCGGCATCTTCCAGCAGGCCCAGAACGAGGCCGGCGATGCCCTGACCGCGGCGGAGCTGATGATCCAGATCACCGACATCATCCAGACCAACGTCGACTTCGACGGCTGGCAGGACAACGGCGGCGACACCGGACGCATCCAGACCCTCAACGACAACCTCATCATCACCAACACCGCCAGGAACCACCGCGAGATCTCCTCGCTGCTCCGCAAGCTCCGCGAGATCCGGTCGATCCAGATCGCTGTCGAGTCACGCTTCCTGACCGTCGATCAGAACTTCTTCGAGCGGATCGGCTTCGATCTGGACATCGTCTTCAACGCGATGAACTCCCAGTTCGACAACATCCTCGGCCCGCAGATCAGCGGCCTGAACAACGCCGGTGAGCTCGACGCCGGCAACGCCGACCTGAACCTGCTCCCCTCCGATCTCGTCGGCCCCTTCTTCAGCGGCGACGGCTCCGGCCAGGTGCTCAACTGGGTCCTGACGAACCCCGGCGAGGTCGCCGATGGTGAGGACCCGATCTACGCGGTCCAGCCCACGCAGTTTGTCGTGCCCAACCCCGACGGGACGAGCGTGATCCCTGCGCAGCAGAACAGCTTCGGCCTCGTCGAAACGCTGCTCGGCGGCTCGAGCTTCGCCAACGACATCCTCATGTCCAACCCAGCGCTGGGCATCGCCGCGACGTTCCTCGATGACATCCAGGTGGACTTCCTCGTCGAGGCGACGCAGGCCGACCGCCGCTCCGTCACGCTGACCGCGCCCCGCCTGACCTTCACGAACGGCAAGTACGCCAACATCTTCGTCACCTCGCAGCAATCCTTCGTCTCCGACCTCAACCCGGTCGTCAGCACCTCGGCCGTTGCCTTCGACCCTGACATCGACGTCGTCAACGAGGGTTTCACGATGGCCATCGGCGGCGTCGTCTCCTCGGATCGCAGGTACGTGACGATGGACGTCAACCTCGACGTCGCCTCCATCATCGGGTTCGATCAGCGTGAGCAGTCCGCGGTCGCCGGCGGTACAGGCGGCACGGAAGGCGCCTCGATCGCTCGGGGCTTCATCGACCTCCCGATCGTGCAGGTCTCCTCCATCTCGACCGGCGCCACGGTCCCCGATCAGGGCACCATCCTGCTCGGCGGCCAGCGCCTGACCACCGAGACCGAGGTCGAGACCGGCGTCCCTGTCCTCAGCAAGATCCCGATCATCAACCGCTTCTTCACGAACCGGATCACCGAGAAGTCCGAGCTGACCCTGATCATCCTGATCAAGCCGACCATCCTCATCCAGAACGAGGAAGAGGAGAAACGCTTCCCCGGCCTGCTCGACCAGATCCAGTCCGGCATCAGCGACTTCTGATCCTGCCGCCCCTGGCGGCGACAACCCTTGAAAACACGACCGCCGACCGGGTTTGCTTGACACCCGGTCGGCGTTTTCGTTAGCGTAGGGATCAATCCACACTCCCTCAGAAGAGGCACCAGGAGGCCTTCGAATGCCATCAGCCGAGTCCAGACTGCGCATCACCGACGAGAGCGGGGTCACGCAGGTCGGCTTCATCGACCGGAACATCCTCGACGAAGCGAACATCCAGCAGATCGGGGAGGAGCTCGCCGAGATCATCGACTCCAGCGAGAACCCCAAGCTGCTCATCAGCTTCGCGAACGTGGATCACCTCTCCAGCGCCGCCCTCGGGACGCTGATCACGATCAGCAACAAGATCAAGGCGAAGAACGGACAGCTCCGTTTGGCGCACATCGACCCGCAGATCTACGAGGTCTTCGTCATCACGAAGCTCAACAAGCTCTTCGAGATCCACGACACCGCCGAGGACGCGATCAAGAGTTTCGCCTGACGCTCCCCGAAAGCGAGGAGCGCCGACCTGGTGGGAACCCCGAGCACCGACAACAACGACCCGACGCCCAACAGGCGCCGTCTCCACAACAACCGCGCCGAACTCGACGAGGCGGCGACAGCCATTGTTCTGGAAGCGGAGCAGCTGGGGTACCCGCAGGCGTCGTGCTTCGCGCTGCGCCTGGCGATCGAAGAGGCGATGAGCAACGCCTTCCGGCACGGCCACAAGAACATCGACCCAGACCTCGACATCGGACTCGCCTGGGACGTCTCGCCTGAACGCATCACGATCGTGGTGGAAGATCAGGGCCCCGGCTTCGATCCTTCAACGCTCCCCGACCCGACCGCGGAAGAGAACATCGAGAAACCCTCCGGCCGGGGGCTCCTGCTCATCCGCGCGTACATGTCGCGCATCGACTTCAACGACACCGGCAATCAGGTCACGATGGTCTACCTGCACCCTGAAAAAGCGGCCGGCTGAACCAGCACCCCCACTCCGATCACCAACCGAGTCAGTCCACGAGCCATCGCACCACGTGCACCTGGTTCGCGTCCATCCCAGGAGGCGTGGGCGAGCCCATCTCAGCGAGCAGCTTCTCGTAGGTCGCAGGCGTGACCCGGTCCGCGAGGACCATCGCCACATCGACCGGCGGGCCGCTGAGCTTCTCCACGAGGTCCGCCTCTTCCTCCGCCTCGCCGGCGTTGTTGGGCGCCGTCGCCGCGGCGGTGTACGCCAGCTCCTCCGCGACACCGAGCGATTCGGCGGTCAGGAAGATCTCCGCGTATTGGGGCGCTGCATCCTCATCGACCTCCCAGCGCCGGACAACAAGGCGCCAGCCGGTCATCCCCAGCTCCACGCCCCGGTCGTCGACATTGCCTTCACGGTCGACGTTGAGGTCCAGCCGCCACAGGTCGAGCAGCTCCTCGACGATCTCCTCCGCCGCGAGCAGGTCAGGGCGGTCGCTGGGCGCCAGCAGCACGCAGCGGTGCTCGTGCGAGACGGAATCAACACCGATCGGCTCAGCGATCTGGTGCAGGTCGTACGCGGAGAGGATTTTCTCGACCTTATCGCGCAGCTCGCTCTGGGCGCGGATCGTGACGACCTTGTGCTCGTCCACGTAGATATGCAGGAATGGCTCGTCGCTCATCGCGCCGAAGCCGACGAGGCCGTCCTCGTAGAACCACTCGCGATGCCGGCGCAGGCCATCGAGGAACCGGTCGAGCCCGATCGGCTCGTACGCGATGTACGGATCGACCTCGCGGTACGCGTCGTTGCCCAGGATGTCGAGGATCGGGTACACCCGCCCCGGCATGATGGAAAAGAGCGTCCGGCACAGCGACAGCAGCCGGTCCGCCGAGAGGAACGCATCGAAGAGATAGCGATCAGGCCACTCCTCCCAGTCCCCCTCGCCCTCGCCGCCGTCGGCGGACTCGAAATCGGAGGTGTACCCCTGCCTCGGCTTGAGCGATTCGAGGGGTCGGACGCCCAGCGGGAAGGTGAACCCATCCACGATTGTGCGCTCGATCGTGGTGTCGATGGAGGATTTGGGCATCAGCAGCGGGATCCTTGCAAGGCTGAGAGAGAGAAACCTGCCCCTGTATCGGCTCGATCCAGGGGCCCCCACGAATGGACCATGAGGTCCGGATCGCCCCCCAATGCGACTATTCGTTGGATCCGGTATGGTTTTCCGATCCACAAGCCTGCAGGACGCCAGATCGGCGTCCGGAATCGATCACTCCGATCCAAACCCGCCGGGAGGCTCCGAAGTTCATGTATGAGACGTACAACAACATCCTGAGCGCGATCAATGGAGTGATCTGGGCGAACTGGGTCCTCTACACCGTGCTCGGTGTCGGCCTCCTCTTCACGATCTGGACCGGCTTCTGCCAGTACCGGGCCCTTGTCCACGGCTCAGCGGTCGTCCGCGGCAAGTACGACGACAAGGACGCCCCAGGCGCCATCAACCACTTCCAGGCGCTCTCGGCGGCGCTCAGCGCCACCGTCGGCCTCGGCAACATCGCAGGCGTCGCCGTGGCGATCGCCCTCGGCGGACCGGGCGCCATCTTCTGGATGTGGATGGTCGGCCTCGCAGGCATGGCGCTCAAGACCACCGAGGTCACGCTCTCGATGCTCTACCGGAACACCGACGACCCTGACAACCCGCACGGCGGGCCGATGTGGGTCGCCAGCAAGGGCTTCGCCCAGTGGGGCTGGGGCGGCTTCGGCAAGCTGGTCGGTGGTATCTTTTGTGTCACCCTCCTGATTTCGACGACGACCGGCGGCAACATGTTCCAGGCCTGGAACGTGGGGCAGGCGACCAAGGAAGCCTCCAATGGCTCCATCCCCCCCATCGCCGCGGGCATCATCCTCGCGGTCCTCGCGGGCGCGGTCATCCTGGGCGGGATCAAGCGTATCGGCGCCGTTGCAGGCCGCCTCGTCCCCTTCATGGTGGCGATCTACCTCATCGCAGCGTTTGTCGTCCTCTTCATGAACTTCTCCCAGATCCCGGAGATGCTCAAGCTCATCGTTGTCTCGGCGCTCCCGGATTGGCTGGGCGGCGAGGCAGCGCACCCCGAGCGGGCCTTCGTCGGCGGCACCTTCGCCTACGCCCTCTTCTGGGGTATGAAGCGGGCCCTCTTCTCCTCGGAAGCCGGCCAGGGCTCCTCCCCCATCGCCCACTCCGCGGCCAAGACCGACGAGCCGGTCCGCGAGGGCATCGTCGCCGGTCTCGAGCCGTTCATCGACACGATCGTGGTCTGCACGCTGACCTCGCTCGTGATCCTCTCCACCGGCGCCTGGAACCGGGAACACGAGACGCTGCTGACGCGCGCCGTCACCGTTGAACGGGTCGAGGCTGCGGCCGACGCCGCACCCGACGACCTGCCGGAATGGACGCTCAGGACCGTCCAACTCGACCGGAAGACCAAGAAGGCCAGGGAAGTTGGCGGCGATTGGAACGCCGGCGACAACGTCTTCATGATCATGAAGGTCGGCGAGACAAACAAGAACACCGGCTTCAACCTCGAGCGGATGGAAGGCGTCGTCGTCGCTGTCGATGGCGAGAACGAGGAAGATGACCCGACGCTCTTCATCGAGTGGAAGTCGATCGAGTCCTCGACGATGCCGGTGTTCCCCTCAGGCGAGAACGCTGGCGCGGTGTACAAGGACTACCCGGGCGCCGCGCTGACGCAGCACGCGTTCAACCTCGCGATCCCTGGGCTCGGCACGTGGCTGATCCTCTTCGCCTCCTGGCTCTTTGCGCTCTCGACGATCATCTCGTGGAACTACTACGGAGAGCAGGGCGTTGTATATCTCTTCGGCGAGAAACTGATCCTCCCCTACCGCCTGATCTACTGCGTCCTGATCATCGTCGCGACCGGCCCATTCATCCAGACCGACGCCGACCTCGACAACCTCACCGCGCTCGGCACCGGCGTCATGCTCTGGGCCAACATCCCGATCATGCTGATCTTCGGCGGCGTCGCGATGGGCGCGTACCACAAGTACGGCAAGAAGCTCAAGGCAGGCGAGTTCCACCCGCACGCCGCGCCCAAGGTCACGGACGTGGTCGAAGGCCGTGACGTCGAGTAACGCAACGCAGGCGACGAGCGTAGATCCCGGGATCGCCTGGGATCTGCGCACCATCGCCGATGCGCTCGCCAGTGGCGTGGGCGCCGCATCCGAATCGCTCGATCGCGAGCAGGCCGTCCGGGGCGTCGATGCGCTCGATGAAATCGCCCTGCACGCCGTCTTGCGCGATGGCCTGACCGCCGCGGGCTTCGGTGTTCTCACCGAGCAGCGATTCCCCGCGGGC
>CAYGNN010000011.1:19997-31483 GCA_964351165.1 uncultured Phycisphaeraceae bacterium | reverse complement strand
TTCTCGGTGCTGAAGCGCCCTGATGAGAAGTTCGTCACCGAGGACGCCTTCGAGAACCCCAAGTTCGTCGAGGACATCGTCCGGGATCTGGCCCTCGCCATCGACAACGAGGAGCGGATCCACTGGTACGAGATCGAGAGCGAGAACTTCGAATCGATCCACAACCACAGCGCCTACGCGACGATCACAAGGGATAAGCGGGCCGACTGAGTGGCTGATCGCCCAGGATCGCGTCGCGGCATGGGCCGAGCCGGTACAGTGCTGTGTTGGATTGTCGATCGTCCCCTGATGGGGGGCTGATCGCCGATACTGATGCCAGCGCTGCCCTCCCCAGGCGTCCTCTGGAGGCAGCCCACCGCCGGACGGAGCCGGGCGTTGCGGATCAACACACTCATTCCCAGCATGTTCCACCGCCGCCTCGTGCTGCTGTACGCGCTCGTGTGCCTGGGCATGCTGGGGCTGACGACGCAGCTCACCCGGCTGACAGTCGTCCAGCACGACAAGTGGCTCCGCGATGCCGAGAAGCCGCTCGTTCGGACGAGTTACGAGCCGACCGTCCGGGGCAGGATCCTGGACCGCAAGGGCCGCGTGCTGGCGATGAACCAGCCGAGCTACGAGCTGGCGGTTGATTTCCGCATCATCGCGGCGGACTTCCGCGAGATCCCTGCGGACTACCTCTCGCTGCCCAACGACTGGGCGGTCAAGCAGGCGAGCCGGGCGGCATGGAAGGACAACCGCGACGTCTTCACCAAGATCGGTCCGGATGAGCGGAACCGCGTGATCGTCGATCGCTACCTGCCTGCGTACGACCAGCAGATCGAGATGCTCTGGCTGGAGATCTCCAAGGCGACCGGGACGCCGCTCGAGGAGCTGGCGCAGACGAGGGAGCGCATCCACCGCCAGGTCATGCGGCAGGCGCGGAGCGTCTGGGAGGCGCAGCGGCTCAGGCTCGAGAACAAGCTCAACGAGAACCTCGACGAGGAAGACTGGGAGACGGTCGAGCTCGAGGACATCAAGCGGCCGATCAGGGAGCAGATCGAGGCGCACCCCATCCTGACGCAGCTCGATGACGAGACCGCGTTCACGCTGCGCAAGATCGCGGAGCTGTGGCCGGATGGTGAGGTCGTCGTCCGCGATGGGGGCCGGCGGATCTACCCCTACGAATCGATGGACGTCCCGGTCGATTTCAAGTCGATGCCGGCCGGGCTGCGTGAAGATAAGAGCGTGAGCGTCCGCGTCGAGGGCGTCGCGGCGCACATCCTCGGACGGATGCGGCAGGCGTACACCAAGGAAGACGCCGACCGCAGGCACGCGAGGCTCGCCAATCAGCCAGAGGGCGAGCGCGACCGGGGCCGGTACCTCCCAGGCGACGGCGCGGGGCTCACCGGGATCGAGTTCGAGCGCGAATTCGACCTCCGCGGCCTGCGGGGCGTCAACCGCCTCCACCTCGATACCGGCGAACGCGAGCGGATCCCAGCAACAGCAGGGCAGGACGTCGAGCTGACGATCGACATCGCGCTGCAGGCGCGCATCCAGGCGGTGATGACGCCTGAGATCGGCCTCGCGCAGGTGCAGCCCTGGCAGACGAACCCCTTCCTGAAAGAGGGCACGCCGCTCGCGGCATCAGCGGTCGTGATCGAGATCGAATCGGGCGACGTGATCGCGATGGTCTCGACTCCGACGTTCACGCAGGAGCAGCTGCAGGACGATCCGGACAGCGTCTTCAAGGATCGCAAGCGCCCTGCGTGGGTGAACCGGGCGATCGAGTCGCCTTACCCTCCAGGATCGATCGTCAAGCCGCTGGCGCTGGTGTGGACTGTCTCCAAGGGGCTGCACCAGCTGAGCCACGCGATCGCCTGCGATGGGCACCTGCTGCCGAGCCGCGACGACGTCTACCGCTGCTGGATCTACCGCGCACGCTTTGGGTACACGACGCACACGATCCAGATCGGGAGCGACCTCCGGGGCGAGGACGCGATCGGTCGTTCGTGCAACATCTACTTCTATGTGCTGGGCCGCATCATGGGGGCGGACCGGATCGTCGAGTTCTACCGCGACTTCGGTGTGGGGATCGAGCGGAACCTGGGCATCCGCGGCGCCTACACCGGCGCGACCGGTTATCCCGATCCGGCGCGGCCCATCGAGCCCAACGACGCGATCATGATGGCGATCGGGCAGGGGCCGGTGTCGTGGACTCCGCTGCACGCCGCGGACGCCTACGCGACGCTCGCGCGGCAGGGGGTCAGGCTGGACCCTCGGATCGACGCCTCCATCCAGCGTCGCCCGGTGGATCTGGAGTACGACCGCGCCGCGATCGCTGCAGCGATGGATGGCCTCTGGCAGTCCGCCAACGAACCGTTCGGCACCGGTCACCACATCGCGCTCGAGTCCGGGATCCAGGAGCCGATCTTCAACGCAGAGGGCATCGAGGTCCGCGCCAAGACCGGCACAGCGCAGGCCTCGCGGATCTACAAGGACGACGAGGTCCCTGGAGAAACGAGCGACATTGTCGAGGGCGCAGCGGATGACGCGGTCGGCCCGATCGACCCATCGAAGGTCCTGCTCGCTGGCGAGCACTCGTGGACGAACATCCTCGTTGGTCCGGAAGGGATGGATCCGAAGTACGCGATCGCGGTGCTCGTCGAGTACGGCGGCAGCGGCGGCCGCGTCGCTGGTCCGGTCGCGAACCAGATCGTCCACGCGCTCGTCGCGGAGGGGTACCTGCCGAGCTACTCCGTCGATGAATCCATGGACGCGAGCAGCGACGCCGGGAGGTACGGCCAATGAGCACCGCCGGCCGGCAGCCATCGAGCAGCGAGCTCTTCATGGCGGCGCGTGCGCGCGCCGCAGGCACTCCCATCGCGCCGGTCAAGCGCGGCGTGACGATCGGCCATCCGGCCTGGCTGTGTGTCTTCGCCTCGCTGGCGCTGTGCATGCTGGGTGTCTACTCGATGAACCTGACGACCGGCGCTGAGGGGGGCGGGATCGGCCCCTACGCGAAGAAGCAGCTCGCCCTGCTCGTCGTCGCGATGATGGCTGGGGCGATCACCGCGATCCCGCACTACAGGCTGATCGGCCGGCTGATCCCGGCGCTCATCGTCGGCGTGCTCGCGGCGCTGGTCCTGCTGCTGATCCCGTTCGTCCCTGAGTTCCTCGTGACGCCTCGCAATGGTTCGCGGCGGTGGATCAACCTCGTTGTGATGGACTTCCAGCCGAGCGAGTTGGCGAAGATCGTCTACGTGCTGGCGATCGCGTTCTACCTCCGGTATCGCAAGAACTACCGCACGCTGCAGGGGCTGATCCCACCGGCGATCATCACGTTCGTCCCGATGGGGCTGGTGCTGGTGGAGCCTGACCTGGGCACGGCGCTGCTCTTCCTGCCGGCGCTCTTTGCGATGCTCATCGCGGCTGGCGCGAAGCTGAAGCACCTCGTGGCGGTGGTGATCGTGGCGATGGTCGTGTCGCCTGCGATGTACCCACTGCTGCAGCCGCACCAGAAGGCGCGCATCAACGCGGTCCTCAAGCAGATGTCAGGCAACACCGCAGCGACAGGCGACAACATCAACTACCAGGGGCTCAAGGCGCAGACGCTCATCGGCGCTGGGGGTGTCGTCGGGATGGGGGCGACGAAGAGCCGCACCGTGGTGCATTACAACAGGCTCCCTGAAGACCACAACGACATGATCTTCTCCGTCGTTGTGAACCGTTTTGGTTTATTCGGCGGGTTCCTGACGATGGGGCTCTACCTGCTCTGGCTGCTGGGCGCAACGCTGACAGCAGGGCTCTGCAAAGACCCCTTCGGGCGCCTGCTGGTCGTCGGGCTGAGCGCCATGATCGCGGCGCAGGTCATCGTCAATATCGGGATGAACATCGGCGTCCTCCCGATCACCGGGATGACGCTGCCATTTGTGAGTTACGGCGGTGCGAGCCTCGTCGTCGCATTCATGATGACGGGGCTCATCGTCAACGTCGCGATGCGCAAGCCGGCGCTGCTGACGCGGCAGAGCTTCGAGTTCGACGCGGACGAATAAGACCGATTCAGAATCAGCGGTTCGCGCCAGGCTCGCTGGACTTGATCATCTGGATGACGTCGCCTGCGATTTCGTTGGGGACGGTGAAGCCCAGGTTATACTGCGAGATCCGCCAGACGCCATCGCTGCACAGCTCCAGCACGCCGACGCCGCGGAGGGTCCCGTACTTGACGTTGTCCACCTTCTCATCGAACCAGGCGATCTCGCCGGACTCGCTCAGGCTGACGGACCGGTCCCTGGGGGTGTAGGCCCAGGCGGATTCGCCCAGGAAGTGGGGGGCGGCGTACTCGCGGAACTGATCGCGAGGCCAGCGCTCCCAGGCGTCGGTGCCGAGGAAGACGGCGTGCGCTGTGAGGTGTCCGAAGTAGCGGTTGAGGTCGGCAACCGCTGCGGCGTCGTGGAAGTCGTCGATGACGCGGTTGATCTCCAGCAGGGTCGCCTGCCGGTGCTGGTCGCGGTCTGCGGCGCTCTGAGCAGGCGCCGACTCAGGCGTGCTCTGGCACCCTGCGATCGGCAGGAGCATGGTCGAGCAAACGGACGCGAGCAGGATGGATCGACGCAGTTGGAGCATGTTGGGCCTCTGCAGGTTTGGGATGGCTACTCTATCGGTTCATGGACGCCACCAACGACGCAAACCGCCCGATCACACCCCTTGAACCGACCAGCGAGTTCCTGGCTGCCGCTGCGGAATTGGGCATCGAGTTCGACCCTGGCGATCTGGAGCAGCTTGGGCTGTACCTGGCGCTGTTGCTCGAGCGGAACAAGGTCACCAACCTGACAGCGATCAAGGAGCCCTCGGAGTGCTGGATCCGGCACATCCTTGATTCGCTCACGCTGCTGCCGATCTGCGCGGAGTTGCCTGACGGCGCGCTCGTCGCGGATGTCGGCTCAGGGGGCGGGACGCCCTCGCTGCCGCTGGCGATCGTCGAGCCAAGGCTCCAGTTCACCTGCATCGAGGCGACGAGCAAGAAAGCGGACTTCCTGCGCGAGACCGCCGCGGCGCTGGGCCTGACGAATGTCGAAGTCTGCAACGACCGCGTCGAGACGCTGGCGGCCAAGGGCGGCGGCTTGCGGGATAAGTTCCACCTGGTGACGTCGCGTGCGCTGGGGCGGATCGTCGTGGCTTCGGAGCTGATGCTCCCGCTGGCGACGATTGATGGGCTGGTCGCGATGATCAAGGGCGAGCGGGCGCCGGACGAGCTGGACGAGGCGAAGAAGGCGCTGCACATGCTCTGCGCGACGCACATCGGGACGACGAAGACGCCGACCGGGCAGATCGTCGTGCTGGAGAAGCGCCGGCCGACACCCAGCAAGTACCCCAGGCGTCCTGGCGAGCCCAAGCGGGCGCCGCTTGGGTTGAGCGCGGAGCAGACCAGGTGAGCCTGCTCAGCGACCTGCTCGATGTCGGCGGCCCGATCGCCAGGCGGCTCGGTGATGGGTACGAACGCCGCCCGCAGCAGGCCGCGATGGTGGACGCGGTCGAGCGGACCATCTCCGGCAAGGGAACGCTGCTCGTCGAGGCTGGCACCGGCGTGGGCAAGTCGTTCGCGTACCTGATCCCGGCGATCCGCAAGGCGTCGGAGGCAGGCGAGCGCGTCGTCATCGCGACGAACACCATCGCGCTGCAGGAGCAGTTGCTGGAGAAGGACATCCCGCTGCTGCGCGCCGCGATGCCGGACGAGTTCTCTGCGGTGCTGGTCAAAGGGCGGGGCAATTACGTGTCGATCCGCAGGCTGACGCTCGCTTCCAAGCGGCAGGACAAGCTGTTCTCCGACGGCGCGAGCCGGACGAGCCTGCATGTCATCGAGGACTGGGCCTACCAGACGGAGGATGGCTCCCTCGCGACGCTGCCGCAGCTCGACCGGATTGCGGTGTGGGACCATGTCCGATCGGATTCAGGCAACTGCATGGGGCGGCGCTGCTCGACGTACGAGCAGTGCTTCTTCCAGAAGGCCAGGCGGCGGATGGAGCACGCGGACCTGCTGATCTGCAACCACGCGCTCTTCTTCAGCGATCTCGCGCTGCGGTCGAGGGGCGTGGGGTTCCTGCCGCCCTACGACCACGTCATCCTGGACGAGGCGCACGGCGTTGAGGATGTCGCGACGGACCACTTTGGGGTTTCACTTGCCGAAACGCGCGTCATGCGGCTGCTGGGGCAGCTGCACAACGACCGCACCGGCGCTGGGTTCCTCGCGCACGTCGCGGTGCAGGAGGACGCTCAGGAGACGGTCCGCAACGCGGTCGAGGGCGTGCTCGTCGCGACCGATGAGACGCGGAAGTTCTTCGGGAACCTGGCCGACTTTGCCATGCGCCGAGGCGGGATCGCCCAGTCGGTGCGCATCGCGGAGACCGGGATCGTAGAGAACCACATGACGGAGGTCTTTACGGCGCTGGCGGTGGCGCTCAAACGCGTCGGATCGAACGTGCTGCGGGAGGAGGACCGGTACGAGCTGGCGGGGTACGCCGACCGCGCGACGGCGGTCGCGGCTGAGGCGGAGACGCTGATCGACCAGAACCTGCCGGGCTGCGCGTACTGGATCGAGCTCACCCGCCGCGAGAACAGCAGGGGGGGCGCGACGGTCCGTGTCACGTTCGCCTGCTCGCCTGTGGATGTTGGGGAGCTGCTCCACGAGAAGCTGTTTGCTGGAGAGAAGTCGATCGTCCTGACGAGCGCGACGCTGACGACCAAGGCGAGCGAGGACGCAGGTCCAGCAGCCTTCAAGCACCTGGCGGATCGGCTGGGTGTCGATCTGGAGGACGAGGGCGTCGAGACGCTGACGCTCGGCAGCCCCTTCCACTACGCGGATCAGGCGACGGTGTACGTCGATCCGACGATGCCTGACCCACGCTCCGCTGATTTCTCTGATGCGCTGGCGCAGCGCGTGCTCCGGCACATCCTCGCGACGAAGGGGGGCGCCTTCGTCCTGTGCACGAGCTACGCCACCATGCAGGCGATCGTGAACCGCATCAAGGGCGACCTGCGGGACGCCGGGATCACGGCGCTGGTGCAGGGGCAGGACGGCTCCCGGACGGCGCTGCTGGCGAAGTTCCGCGACGATGGGCATGCGGTCCTCTTCGGGACCGCCAGCTTCTGGCAGGGCGTGGACGTCAAGGGCGCCGCCTTGCGGAATGTCATCATCACGCGGCTGCCCTTCGAACCGCCCGGCAAGCCGATCACCGAAGCCCGGCACGAGATGCTCAAGGCGAACGGGAAGGATCCCTTCCGGGACGACTCGCTGCCGCGAGCGATCATCCGGTTCAGGCAGGGGTTTGGTCGCCTGATCCGCAGCGCCAGCGACGAGGGCCGGGTCGTGATCCTCGACCCCCGGATCACGAGCAAGGGGTACGGGAAATCCTTCCTGAAGGCGATCCCGGAGGGGACGCCGGTCGTACAAGACGACCCCGATGATCCGGCGCGGTAAGGTGACGAGTTGAGCGGCGCCTTGCCGATACTGCTGGTGCGGCTGCTCATCCAACGCTGACGACCTCTACGAAAGGGATCCCCCTCCATGCTCGGGAATGTGTTCAAGGCCTACGACGTCCGCGGTGTGTACCCGGACCCCCTCACCGACCGGATGGCGTGGCAGATCGGCTACGGCTCCTCGCGGTTCCTCCTCGCGGAGGCGGAAGAGGCCGGGCACACGACCCCGATGATGCAGCGGCTCGTCGTCGGCCGGGACATGCGCGAGTCCAGCCCCACGCTCTCGAAGGAGCTCCAGGAGGGTATCGCCGACCAGGGGGGCAACGTCATCGACGTGGGGATGGTGGACACGTCGTTCATCTACTTTGCGATCAACTACCTCGACTGCGCCGGCGGCGTGATGGTCACCGCCTCGCACAACCCGCCCCAGTACAACGGATTCAAGATCTCCAAACGCCTCGCCAAGCCGGTGGGCGCTGGGACCGGCCTGAACGAGATCCGCAAGTTCGCAGCGATGGCGGACCCTCGCAAGCACAAGGCGGAGCCTGCCGACCGGGGCCGCATCGAGCAGCGCGACCTCTGGGACGCGTACATCCAGCACGTGCGCAACTTCCTGGATCTGGGCGGCAAGAAGATCAAGGTCGTCGTCGATGCCTCCAACGCGATGGCCGGGACGATGGTCCCCAAGGTCTTCGGCGCCAAGGGCGCGGACATCGAGGGGCTCGAGATCGTCGAGCTGTACTTCGACAACACCAAGAACGAGTTCGTCCACGACCCCAACCCGCTCGTTGCGTCGAACCTCGCTGACCTGCAGGCGAAGGTCGTCGCGGAGAAGGCGGACCTGGGCATCTGCTTCGATGGCGATGCGGACCGGTGCATGGTCGTTGACGAGAAGGGCGGCATCATCGGGTGCGATCACCTGACCGCCTGGCTGGCGCAGTGGTTCCTGAAGAAGAACCCAGGCTCGCCCATCATCTACGACCTGCGTTCGAGCAAGGCGCTGGAGGAGGACGTCGCCAAAGCAGGCGGCAAGCCGGTGCTGGGCCGTGTCGGGCACGTCTTCATGAAGGCGGCGATGTCCGAGCACGACGCGGTCTTCGGTGGAGAGCTCTCAGGGCACTTCTACTTCCGCGACAACTTCAACGCCGACAGCGGCGCCATCGCGATGGCGTGCGTGCTGACGGCGCTGGCGGAGGCGGGCAAGCCGATGAGCAAGTGCATCGCGCCGATCGCCAGGTACCCGCAATCGGGCGAGATCAACTTCGAGGTCGAGGACAAGGACGCCGCGCTCGAAGAGCTGGTCGATCGCTACATCGACTTCGGGACGATCGAGGAACTCGATGGGATCACCGTGGACTGCTGGGACAACCAGGGCTGGTGGTGCAACGTGCGCAAGAGCAACACCGAGCCGCTGCTCCGGCTGAACCTCGAGGCGAAGGACCAGGCCAAGCTCGACGAGATGCTGGGCGCTATCGCGCCGATGCTCGGCCAGCAGGTCGCGCATTGAGCACTCTTTGGCAGCCCCAGCGATGAGCGACACCAACAAACCAACCGCGCCGGCGACGCCGGAGCAGGAGCAATGGAGCAAGCATCCTGGCGCTGAGGAGGACGCCCGGTTTCTCCGCGGCCCGGACAGCCGGCTCACCGAACTGCGCCGGGTCGTCGGGATCACGTTCGAGTTCATCCGAGCGCTGCGCGCCCTGCACTTCGTCGGCCCCTGCGTGACCGTCTTCGGTTCAGCGCGGTTCGGCGAGGATCACCCGCACTACATCAAGGCGAGGCAGCTCGGCCGGTTGATCTCCGAGGCCGGCTTCACGGTCATGACCGGCGGCGGTCCCGGCATCATGGAGGCGGCCACCCGCGGCGCCAGGGATGTCAACGGCCCATCGGTCGGCTGCAACATCATCCTGCCGGTCGAGCAGAAAGAGAACCCCTACCTCGACAAGTTCGTCACCTTCAAGCACTTCTTCACACGCAAGGTGATGCTGACGAAGTACTCGTACGCCTTCGTCGCGATGCCAGGCGGGTTCGGCACGATGGACGAGGTCTTCGAGACGCTCACGCTCATCCAGACCGGGATTATCAAGCAGTTCCCGGTGATCCTGATCGGCCGCGAGTACTGGGCGCCGGTCCTCGAGTTCATCAACGAGACGCTGATCCCGCTCGAGACGATCTCGCCGGAGGACCTCGACCTGCTGCACATCACCGATGATCCGGAAGAGGCGGTCCGCTGGATCGTCGCTGAGGCGCGCAGCAGCTTCGGACTGCGCAAGGGCGTGCACCGCCCGCGCTGGAGGCTCTTCTTCGAGAAGGGGCTGAACGGATCAGGGAAGGGTCAGGCAGGCTGATCAGGGGTGGGTCTGCTGCGCTGGCGGAAGCGGTCGAGCGTAAGGTAGCCCCCATCCTTGACCAGAACGATCACGGTCATCGCGATCAGGACGCTGTTGCGCAGGACGGTGTTCCAGTCGATCTCCGCGCCGAGGAAGTTGCCGAAGCAGCCGCACGTCGTGTCGATGCCGCGGGCGATGACGGAGATGATCGCGCCGGTGAAGATCGCGAGCATCGCCAGCAAAGCTCCGGCTGCTGCCCTGGTGAAGAGTCCCACCACCAGCAGGGCGCCGACGAGGACCTCGGTCCAGGGGATCGAGAAGGTCGCCTGCACGATGAGGTTGTGCGATTCGACGAGCTTGAACCCCTTGATCGCGAAGGCGAAGGCCTGCGGATCGTTGAGCTTCACGATCCCGCTGAAGATGAAGAGGGCGCCCAGCGCGATCCGAGCGAGCGTCCCGATGGCGCCAGCGAGAGGGCCGCAGGGGCAGCCCGATGAGCAGGCGGCGCCTGATGTGATCGGTGCGTTACTCATGGCTGCCGGCCTCCGTGGGAAGGCCAGCCTCGACCCAGCTTGGGTAGCCGGGCTTGAGGATGTGCGTGTTGCTGAAGCCGCGTTCCTGGAGCCGGATCGAGACCAGCTCGGAGGCGTCGCACTCACCGCCAGGGCAGTAGATCACGATGATCTGATCGGGAGGGTAGAGGTAGACGAAGTCTGGCTCCGCTCCGCCGAAGAAGGCGTCGGGATCGAGATGCTCGGCCCCTGCGATGTGGCCTTCCTCGTACTGATCGAGCGGACGCGCATCCGCGAAGACCGCGTCGCCTGCTTCAAAGAGCGCTTGCGCCTGTGCGACATCGATGTAGAAGCCGAGCTCAGCCGGTTGCGATGGGTCATCGGTTGGCGCAGTGGGCGCTGGATCGACCGCAGGCGCTGCGCTGGTGCGCACGGTGCGGACAGAGCCATCGATCGCGCCGGCGACCTGCCCGAGCAGGGCGATGATGAGGATGCCGATGAGGGTCTTCATGAGCGTGGGGTTACCTGGCAGGCCGGACGACGCAGTGGAACGGGACGTTGATCGGACTGGATTCGAGGTCGGTCTGGATGACGATGTTGCCTTCGAGCTTACCGGTTTCCGCAGGACCGGTTCCTGAAACAACGATCCTGATTATCGGCATGGCGGAGTCAGGCTCATCACCGGAGACCTCGAGATTCACCTCGAGGCCCTGCGCCTCGGATTCGATGCGGTAGCCGGTCATGCGGAACGGCTCGCCGGTTCGGCTGACCAGCCGGAGCTCCCGCCGGAATTCCTTCCCTGATCGAACAACGCCAAGCGGGAGCTTGGCCGGCTGGATCTCGATCTGTCCGAGCACGTTCGCCCAGAGCGGCGCCTCGATGACAGGCTTGTCCGGGTGGTCCGTTCGGATGATGACGCGGCGATCGAGCCAGCCCAGCGGGGCGTCATCGTCGATCGTGACCCTGATGGTGTATTCGGTGCTGGGGATGCCCTGCACTTTGACAGGCTTGCCGCTGATGAGCTCGGCGCTGGCGTAGGCGCCATCGACTTCGATGCCGGTCGGTGAGAATTCTTCGCCTCGGAACCGGACGGTTCCGGTGATGGTCCTGGAGTGACCGGCTTTGACCTGATCGAAGCGGAAGACCTTGGGCTCCAGGCTGATCGCGGTGAAGATGTCCGCCGCGATGCGGA
>CAYGNN010000011.1:0-19987 GCA_964351165.1 uncultured Phycisphaeraceae bacterium | reverse complement strand
GGTTGACGATTGTGTTGCTTGGGTCGTTCGACTCGACGCGGTAACTCTTGGCTTGCTTGCCGCTGCGCCCTCTGGTTTTGAAGTTGATCGTGATCGAGCTGGCTGTCTTCGGCGGCACGATGATCGGATCGAACGTGTACGAACCTGAGCCTGATGACTTGATATTGGAAATCACAAGCGTCTCGTCTCCGGTATTCCGGAAGGCGAAGTCATACTGGACCGGGTCGCTGTCGTTGATCACGCCGAAATCATGGAAGGTCTTTTCGAACTCGATCCTTGGGCCGATCGGAGCTGCACGTTCCTCAGCCGCAACCGTGGTTGCTTCAAAGGACGGCGCTGCGGCCTGTTCCTCGCACCCAAAGAGAACAACCGCGGTCGCCATGTGGACAACCGCGATTGCGTTGTTGATCTTGAGCATGTCAGCCACCGCCATGGGTGAGCGAGAGACAGGGACTGCTTACTTCGCAGGGCGGACGACGCAGTGGAAGGGCACGTTGATCGTGCGTTCCTCGTCCATGCTGGTCGCCAGGACGATGTTGCCCTCGAGCTTGCCGATCTCCTCAGGGCCGGTGCCGGTGACGATCAGGCGGAGGATGGCGACGCCCTCTTCAGGGGTCTCGCCGGCCTGCTCGACCTTCATGTCGAGGCCCTCGTAGGAGCCGTCGATCTTCCAGTCGGTCAGCTTGAAGAGGTCGCCTGCGCGGCTGACAAGGCGCAGCTCGCGGCGGAACTCGGTCCCGGCGCGGACGACGCCGAGGGGGAGCTTGGCCGGCTGGATCTCGATGGGGCCGAGCACGTTGGCCCACAGGGGCGCCTCGATGGTCGGCTTCTCAGGGTTGTTCGTGCGGATGATGACGCGGCGGTCGAGCCAGCCGAGGGGGGCGTCCTCGTGGATGGTGACCTCGATCTTCGTCTCGGAGGCAGGGGTGTCATCGACGCTGATCTGCTCGGTGCCGAGGATCTTGACGGAGGCGTAGGGGCCATTGACCTCGACATCGGTGACCTTGAACTCTTCGCCGCGGAGGCGGACGGTCCCGGTGACGGTCTTGGTGTGGCCGGCCTCGACCTGGTCGAAGCGGTACACCTTGGGCTCGATGTTCACCGCGGCGAGGATGTCCGCAGCGATGCGCAGGTTGGTGATCTTGTTCTCAGGGTCGTTGGACTCGACGCGGATGCTCTTGGCTTGGTGGCCGGTGCGGCCCTTGGGCTTGAACGTGACGTGGATCGAGCCCTCTTCGCCCGGCATGTACTCGCTCTTGGTCGGCGCTGCAGCGGTGCAGCCGCAGCTGGCCTTGACGTTCCCGATCTTCAGGACCTCGTTGCCGTTGTTCTGGAAGACGAAGTCGAACGAGACAGGGAGCGTGTCAGAGATCACGGAGAAGTCGTGGAAGGTCTGCTCGAAGGTGATGCGCGGGCCATCGACGAGGCCAGGGCCGACCGGCGAATCAGGGGTGACCGGCTTCGCCTCGGCAGGAGCGGACTCAGGGATGCGCTCATCGGCGACCGGGCGGGCCTCGGCAGCAGGGGCTGTCGAGGTGTCGGAGGCCGTGGAAACCTGCGTGTTGCTGCCGGTCTCTTCGCAGCCGGGCATGGAAACCCCAAGGGCGGCGATGAGGGTCAACGCGAACATCGATTTCATGGCGTGTGCGCGGTGGGTCAGGATGGTCAGACGCATGGTTGGTTTCCTCGCTAATCCGTCGTCAGGGTCGATTGCTGCCTCTTGCAAGGCGATTCTTGGGGTATCGAGGGGACTTGTCGCTGGATGGGATCCCCGCTCCATGCAGCATCGTCGGTGTTTTGAACCGGGTCAAGAAGCCGGAGTTGACCCGGAATGCCGTGATTCTGTCTGGGATGATAGGTTTGTTTGGGAGGTCGGGGTCCGGATGATGTCAGGGGGTCCGGGAACCGCTCAGCCTCTGCACGAGCCGGTCCAGGAGCCATCTCGCGAAATCAGGCTTCGGGATCGGCCCATCGGTCGATTCCCGATCGCCCTGCGTGCTGATCAGGGTCGCCTCGATGGACGAGGCGTCCATGGTCTCCAGGGGGTTGGCGACGATGCAGTCGATGCCCTTCCTGGCCAGTTTGGACTCGGCTGAGGCGATGAGGCGGTCCCTCGGCTCAAGGGCGAAGCCGACAAGGAGCTGCCCCGGCTCTCGGCTGGAGGCGACCCCTGCGAGGAGGTCGGGGGTGGGTTCAAGTTCCAGCGTCAGGCCATCGCTGCTCCGGCGGAGTTTCTGGCCGGCAGGCGCAGGAGCAGCAGGGCGGTAGTCGGAAACCGCCGCGGCCATGATGAGGCAGTCGCAGTGGGGGGCGTGCTCTGCGAGCAGGGCCTCCAGATCCGCTGTTGAGGCGAACCGGATCGTGGTGACCTGCGTATTGCTGCACTCGCTGGGGGTTGGCCCCAGCAGGAGCGTGGTCGCCCAGCCCCGGCTGGCGGCCTCGTTTGCGAGCGCGATGCCCAGACGACCGGACGAGCGGTTCCCGATATACCGCACGGCGTCGATGGGCTCGTGCGTTGGCCCTGCGGTGATGAGCACCCTGGGCACGGGGGATGGCGCGTGATCGCTCATGGCGCCATAGAGTACGCTTGAAACGGCGGTTTGATCAGCGAGGCACCGCGCCTGGCGGGTCTTTCACCGTGGATTGCCCTCGCCGGGCGATCATGCAACGATGGGTGTCCCGTGCCGGGCACGCACCGGAACGGAGCAGCAGGGACGCGGTCCGCGAAGCGGGGTGCGGCGAACAAGCAGCGATGACGACAACCGCCGGCGGCCCCTGGCGTCGGTTTCACAGCAGCCAGCCTCTCTCAGGGGGCCACAGGCGGAGTTCGATGGCAAGATCAAGACGCAAACTGGGTGAGATCCTGATCAAGCTGGGGGTGGCCAAGCCCGAGCAGGTCGAGCAGGGGATCAAGCTCGCCAAGGGTTCGGGCAAACGCATCGGCGAGGCCATGGTCGAGGCGGGGATGGTCAAGGAAGATCATGTTGCGGTCGCGCTCTCGAAGCAGTTCGGGCTCGAGTATTTCGACCTGGGCAAGCAGGAGAACGCCGACCAGATCGACGCGAAGCTCCTCCCGGAAGACCTCATCCGCAAGCACCAGATCCTGCCCCTCTCGAAGGAAAACGGCCGCCTGCAGCTGGTCGTGCACGACCCGATGGACCTGGAGCTGCTCGACATGCTCCGGTTCCGCCTGAACACGGAGATCGAGCCGCGGCTCGCGGCCAAGAGCAGGATCAACACCTTCATCGAAGGCCGCATGTCGCAGCCGAAGATGGTCGAGGCGTCGGAATCGCTCGTGACCGAGTCGATCGACCAGACGATCGATCGCTCGGTGGACCGCTCCGTTGATGCGTCGATCGACCGCAAGGCGGAAGACGCGCCGATCATCAAGCTGTGCAACCGCATCCTGATCGAGGCGGTCAAGATGCGCGCCTCCGATGTCCACGTGGAGCCGATGGAGAACCGCGTCCGCCTGCGCTACCGCATCGACGGCGTGTGCATCGAGCGCGACAACCTCCCCAAGCGCATGCAGAACGCCGTGCTCGCCAGGCTCAAGCTGATGGCGGGGCTCAACATCGCGGAGAAGCGCATCCCGCAGGACGGTCGTATCAAGCTGCCGGTCGATGACCAGCAGGTCGATTTCCGTGTGTCGGCGTGCCCCGCGTACCACGGCGAGTCGGTCTTCCTGCGTATTCTCCGCCCTGATTCCCTCCGCATCGGCCTGGAAAACCTGGGCATCGAGCCGGACACGATGGAGAAGTTCGACCGCATCATCCGCAGGCCCAACGGCATCTTCCTCGTCACCGGCCCCACCGGTTCTGGTAAGACGACGACGCTCTACTCGGCGCTGGATGTGCTGAACAGGCCGGACAAGAAGATCATCACCGCGGAAGACCCGATCGAGTACGCCTTCAGCGGCATCAACCAGTGCCAGGTGCGCGAGGGGATCGGGCTTTCGTTCGCTGCGATCCTCCGCTCGATGCTGCGTCAGGCGCCCAACATCATCCTCGTTGGTGAGATCCGTGATAAGGAAGTCGCCGAGGTGGCGATCCAGGCAGCGCTGACCGGTCACCTCGTCTTCTCGACGCTCCACACGAACGATGCGCCCAGCGCGATCACGCGTCTCGTGGACATGGGAGTGAAGCCCTTCCTCGTGGCGTCGTCGATCCAGGCGATCATGGCGCAGCGGCTGATCCGGATCCTGTGCGATCAATGCAAAGCGCCGGACGATGATCCGGATCACAAGTTCCTCAAGCTTACGGACATCACCGATGAGGACCGCGCGAAGAACACCATCTTCAAGCCGGTCGGCTGCGACGCCTGCGGCGGCAGCGGTTACAAGGGACGCCGCGCGATCAACGAGCTGATGCTGCTCAATTCCCAGATCCGGGAGCTGGCCTTCAACGGCGCACCGATCGCAGAGATCCGCAAGGCCGCGATCACCGGCGGGATGCGCCCGCTGCTGGGCGACGGCAAGATCAAGATCCTCAAGGGGATGACCACACCGGAAGAGATCGCCAGGGTGGCGCAGGCGGATTGACCGGCCAGCAGCCCCCGACTGACACGAAGCAACGACCCGCCAGGAGCGACCAGATATGTCAACCGTTCAGATCGACCGCCTGCTCGACACCGTCGTCAAGACCGGCGCGAGCGACCTCCACCTGACCGTCGGGCGTCCGCCCACGCTCCGCCTCCACGGCGGCCTGCGGAACCTGCAGACCAAGGTGCTCGACGCCGACGACATGGTCGCGCTGATGAAGTCCATCACGCCGGAACGCGGCCAGCAGGAATTGCAGGAGCAGGGCAGCGCCGACTTCGGCTTCGCGTACGGCGAGGCGGCCCGCTTCCGTGTCTCCGTCTTCCGGCAGCGCGGCAACCTGGCGATTGTCTGCCGTCAGATCCCCAACCGACTGCTGACGTTCGATCAGATCGGTCTGCCTGAGATGGTGCAGACACTGATCCGGCGTCCTCGTGGCATGTTCCTCGTGACTGGACCGACCGGTTCAGGCAAGACGACCTCCCTGGCGACGATGATCGACTTCATCAACTCGAACATGGATCACCACATCATCACGATCGAGGATCCGATCGAGTACTACCACACGCACAAGAAGTCGATCGTGAACCAGCGTGAGGTCGGGACGGACACGTCCTCCTTCGAGGAGGCCCTCCGCCGGGCGCTGCGTCAGGACCCGGACGTGATCCTCGTCGGTGAAATGCGTGACCTCGAGACCATCGAGGCGGCGGTCCGGGCGGCCGAGACTGGTCACCTTGTGTTCGGAACCCTCCACACGACCGGGGCCGCGAAGACGATCGACCGTCTGGTGGACGCGTTCCCGGTGACCCAGCAGAACCAGATCCGCGTCCAGATCTCGACAACGCTGATCTCCATCCTGAGCCAGGTGCTCCTGAGCCGGGTGGATACCAAGGGCATGGTCGCCGGCTACGAGTTCCTCGTGGTCACGCCTGCGATCAGCAACCTCATCCGCGACAACAAGAGCTTCCGTATCGATTCCGCGATCCAGACCGGTAAGCGGTTCGGCATGCAGCTCCTGGATGACCACCTCTGGTCGCTCTACACCAAGGGGATGATCTCGCCGGAGGAGATGATTGATAAGTCCAAGAACCCCCAGGCGCTGGCGGACAAGGTCCACGCGGCCGGCGCCCAGGTTGGTCGGGCGGAGCTGGATGAGGAAGATGTGAAGGCGGACTGATGCCGGATCGGGTGCGATCTGATCGGGAATCATTCGGGTCTTCGGGGTTGGCAATATGGATATATTGCCCGATGTCGTATCAATTGGAATCGCGGAATTCGCGTTGTTTCCGGAAACACTTGACGCAACCATAACGAATCATGGGTGCGCGACGGCGTCCGTTCCGGCGTTGTCGGCGTTCCCGATTGGAGATCAGATCTGATGGCGATCGATCCAGCAGAACTCAAAGGACGGCGGCTCGGCCGGGTCCTCACCAAGATGGGGAAGGTCTCGCGCGAGCAGGTCTACGAGGCTCTCAAGATCCAGAAGGAGCGGAAGGCCCCGATCGGCAAGCTCCTGACGGAGCTCGGCTACGTGGTCGAACGCGACGTTCAGGAGGCCCTCGCAGGGCAGGCCGGGATGCGGTTCGTGGACCTGACGGACATCGAGCTCGATGAAGAGACGATCGGGTCGCTGCCGTCGGAGACGGTCAAGGCGTACCAGGTGGTGCCCATCGAGCACGCCGGCGGCCGCAAGATGACGATCGCGATGAAGTCCCCGGACAACTTCAGGGCGGTGGACGACCTCCGCCTGCTGATGGGGTTCAAGGTCGAGGCGGTCGTCGCGGACGAGACGCAGATCGATGCCCTGATCGCCAAGCACTACTCGACGTCGGAGTCGGTGACGGATGTCGTCAGCGATCTGGCGAGCGACGAGCGGTTCTCGGCGCTGGCCGACCGCGAGGGCTCGATCGACCTCGACGCCGTCATGGAGGTCGCTGATGACAACAAGGTCATCAAGCTGCTGAACCTCGTGCTGATGCAGGCGATCAAGGACAAGGCCTCGGACATCCACTTCGAGCCCTTCGAAGAAGAATTCAAAATCCGGTACCGGATCGACGGCGTGCTGTACGAGATGGTCCCGCCCCCGGCGTACCTTGGGCCGGCGATCACGAGCCGTATCAAGGTCATGTCGAACCTCGACATCGCCGAGCACCGCATCCCGCAGGACGGGCGTGTGGAGCTGGTGGTCGGGGGGGCGCCGATCGACCTTCGTGTCGCGGTGCTTCCCACGATGCACGGCGAGTCGTGCGTCATGCGTGTGCTCGACCGCTCGAACGTCGAGCTGAGCCTCGACCGCGTGGGGCTGGGCGAGAAGGACCTGGAGACAGTGTCCGGATTGATCCGCAAGCCCAACGGCATCGTGATCGTGACAGGGCCAACAGGTTCTGGCAAAACAACCACGCTCTACGCGGCGCTGCAGGACCTCAACGAGGTCAGCGAGAAGATCCTCACGGCGGAAGACCCGGTCGAGTACGACATCGACGGTCTGGTGCAGGTGCAGGTGAACACGGAGGCAGGGCTGACGTTCGCCGCGGCGCTGCGTTCGTTCCTGCGCCAGGACCCTGACGTGATCCTCGTCGGTGAGATCCGTGACCTTGAGACCGCGGAGATCGCGGTGCAGGCGTCGCTGACCGGTCACCTGGTCTTCTCGACGCTCCACACGAACGATGCGCCGAGTTCGGTCACTCGTCTGCTCGATCTGGGGCTGGAGTCCTTCCTGCTGACAGCGACGATCGAGGGGATCATCGCGCAGCGGCTGGTGCGGACGATCTGCCCCAAGTGCAAGGAGTCGTTCGAGCCCACCGAGGAGCAGCTGATGGAGCTCTCGCTGACGCCGGACGACGTGCAGGGCCGGAAGTTCTTCCGCGGTCGCGGCTGCGATCACTGCTTTAAGTCAGGCTACAAGGGCCGGCTGGGGCTGTTCGAGATCCTGACGCTCGACGACGACATGCGGGACATGATTATGAAGGACGCGAGCACCGAGGCGCTCCGCCGCGAGGCGCGGGCGAAGGGGATGCGCACGCTGCGCGACTCCGGCCTGGTCGCGATCTACGAAGGGCAGACAACGATCGATGAGGTGGTCCGCGAGACCATCGCGGAAGACTGAGCAGCAGGCTTTGTGCGGCGCTCAGCGCCAGGAGATGAACCGTGGCCACGTATCAATATGAAGCGCTCAACGCGTCGGGGCAGCCCCAGAAGGGGACCATCGAGGCCGGCAGCAGCGACGAGGCGATCCAGCGGATCAAGATGCAGGGGTACTTTCCTACGACGGTCCGCGAGCAGAAGGTGAAGAAGTCCGCCAAGGCGCCGGCTGCGGGTGGAGTCCCTGCGGCAGCCAAGAAGAAGAAGGGCGGCGGCATCACCATCGGCGGCGTGAAGGCCAAGCAGCTGACGCTCTTCACCCGGCAGCTCTCGACGCTGCAGGACGCCGGTCTGCCGCTCCTGCGGTCGCTGCAGAGCCTGGAATCGCAGCTGAAGCCTGGCAAGCTGAAGAACGTGCTGATCGATGTCTGCGAGGACGTCGAGTCTGGCACCTCGCTGTCGGAGTCGATGGCGAAGCACCCCAGGGTGTTCGACCGGCTCTACTCGAAGATGGTGCAGGCCGGCGAGGTCGGCGGTGTGCTGGACATCATCCTCCAGCGCCTCAGCGAGTTCATGGAGAAGTCGGAAAAGCTCAAGCGGAAGATCAAGGGCGCGATGGTGTACCCCATCGCGGTTATCAGCATCGCGCTGATCATCCTCACGCTGATCATGATCTTCATCATCCCGCAGTTCGAGGGCATCTTCAAAGACTTCGAGATCGAGCTGCCTGCGCTGACTCTCTGGCTGATCAACACCAGCGCCTGGGTCGCCGGGACCGCGTCGCCGGAGCAGACGGTGCCTGGCGCTGTGTGGATCCTGGCCTCGCCATTCATCGTGATGATCACGTACAAGCTGATCCGCAAGACGCCGGTTGGGCGTGCCGCGACGGACTGGACGTGGGCGAAGGTGCCGATCTTCGGTTCGCTGATCCGCAAGTCCACGGTGGCGCGGTTCACGCGGACGCTTGGCACGCTCATCAGCGCCGGTGTGCCGATCCTCGAGGCGATCCAGATCACCGCGCAGACGTGCGGCAACTGGATCTACGAGCGGGCGCTGACCAAGGTGCACGATTCGATCCGTGAGGGCGAGTCCTTCGCCAAGCCGCTGCGTGAGACCAAGGTCTGTGATGCGCTGGTCGTGAACATGATCGACGTCGGCGAGGAAACGGGCGACATGGATTCCATGCTCTCGAAGATCGCCGACAACTACGACGAAGAGGTTGACGTGGCGGTCGGTTCGCTGGTCTCGCTGCTGGAGCCGATCATGGTCATCGTGCTCGGCGGCATCGTCGGCACGATCGTGCTGGCGATGTTCCTCCCGATGATCGCGATGATCGAGAGCCTCCAGTAGTCCGCCTGTGCCTCGGTCGAGGCGAAGAAGAAGGGACACCCCTACGAATGAACCGCACTCAGCAACACAACCCCCGCAACGGCTTCACGCTCATCGAGCTGCTGGTGGTTGTCTCCATTGTCATCCTGCTCGTCGGGATCGTGCTGGTGGTGACGACCAAGGCGCTCCGCGCCGCGGAGACGTCTGCGACCAAGTTCCTCCTGCACTCGGTGTCGGATGGTCTGGAGCAGTTCCACACGGACTTCGGCTACTACCCGCCGTTGCTGCGCGACAGCTTCAACTCGACCGACCTCAACCGATCGGTGCTGGAAGTGCAACCTGACTCCGGCGCGGAGTTGCGTCGGCACCGGTACTTCAGCATGTCATCGGTCTCGGTCTACCTGATCGGGGTCGGCCGTCTTGAGCCCTCCACGCCCGGACCGACTCTCGATCCGGATCGGCACGATGGGATCGCAGGCCCTGGCATCCGTCACCCGGGTCCTGACAAGTCGTGGGGCGGCGCGCTGGACCGAACGAAGAACAAGCCGACCAAGGACGGGCGTGTCTACGGGCCTTACATCGACCTTGGAAGCGGCGATTCAACGCAGCCAGTCTCGGTGCTGGACCTTGGCCCCCGGGACGATGACAACCCAAGGTTCGATTTCAGCACCTCTGGCACTGATGACAGGCTTGATCTGTCCATCCCGATGATCATCGATAGCTGGGGGACCACGATCCGCTACTACCGTCCGCATTGGTTGACCAGGCGGCCTTCCAATGGCGAGTTCACGCTCGACTACGTGCCGATGGAGCTGCTGAATCTCGACACGATCAACGATGATTTCAAGCCGGACAAGGACCCGGTGATCTCCAGCGCCCCGTTCTTCCTGCTGTCGGCCGGGCCCAACCGGAAGTTCGCCGGCAATCGCCCGTCCCCAGGCGATGTCAGCGTCGATCTTTCGTTCGACGCGATGTCCCTCGATCAGACCAACACCGAGATCCTCAACGACGTCGACGACGCACCCCGTCAGCTCGCCAAGATGCTCGAGATGATCGGCGACAACATCAGGCAGACCCCATGACCATCCAACAGAACATCCATCCGAAGTCCAGATTCCGAGCTCCTGGCTTCACGCTCATCGAGATGCTCGCGGTGATCTCCATCGTGGTGGTCCTCATCGCGTTGTCGATCACCACCGGTGTGCTCGTGATCAAGCGGCAGGACGTCGCCGCGACCAAGGGGCTCGTTTCCTCGCTGGACCGGGCGCTCGAGGAATACATCGTCGAGAACGGCGGCACGATCCCGCCTTACATCGACGACGCGTACCGGGGGGTCCCAGGCCCTTTCCTGAAGGGGATGGGTTCGGTCCGGACCAACGATGTGATGAACGACAGCAGCCTGAACACGACCTACCTCGGTCGGATGTACCCCAGGCACCCTGACGCCGCGGTCTTCATCAGCCAGGCGAGCGGCACCGGGTCGGTGGATGCGATCATCGCAGGCCTTGGCGATCGCTTCCTGATGCCGACGCCGATCTTCGGTGCAGAGCTCACGACTGGCGTCAACGAGCAGGACGTCTCGCCTTCGATCATGGACCCCTGGGGCGACCCGGCGCGCTGGGCGGCGTCGACCAACGACCCGGTGGTGAACGACTGGCCGGTCCTGGATGACTCGGCGCACGTGATCTTCTACGTCCATCCGAGCAACAGGCTGGCGCAGGCGCTCTACGGCGAGTGCGTCAACGATCGGCCCTACTTCTTCTCTGCTGGCCCCGATGGCCTGTACGGCACGACGAGTCAGATGACCGCGAACGGCGAGATCGCCCCGAGCGTTGTTGTCATCGCAGGCTCTGATGGCGATGAGGACATCACCAACGCGACGCTCGCTGTCGATGCGCTCGAAGACAATATCTACTCGTACACCGTGGGCCCTGCCCAGGTCAACGATGAGTTCAACGAGAGTTACCGATGAACCGACGCACCAGGACACCAAACCGCTCCGCCGGTCTGCTCCGCAGGCTCGGCTTCACGCTGATCGAGCTGATGGTCGCGATCTCCATCATCGTCGTGCTGGTGTCGGTGACGCTGCCCTCGTTCTCGACGCTGATCCCGTCGTCGAACTACACCGGCGCGATGAGCCGGACCACCGCCTCGATGGGCAGCGCCCGGTCGATCGCGATGAGCAGGGGCGTGCAGACGGCGGTTGCGTTCCTCTTTGATACACGCACCGAGCAGTACACGCTGGTGATCCTGGAAGAATCCCAGTTCGGCACCGGCGGTGTGCTCTCCGCTCTCCCGACCGCGCCGCTCGAGCACTCGTACGCCGTGGGGTTCCGTCCTGCGAGGAACACGACGCCGATCGAGCTGCCCAAGGGCACCGCGGTCTTCGGGCTCTCGTTCGCGCACATCGAAGACCCCACCTTCAACATGATCGATCAGTTCACGCAGCACTGGTACGCCGGCGAGATCCATACTGCGTACCGAGAGAACGATGACGGGACATTCTCCCAGGATGCCGCTGCGATGGAGAACCCCTGGATCTTCCCCCGGAACGATCCGAGGCTGTTCTGGGAGATCGGCAACTTCCCGGAAGATGAGGACGACCCCTGGGCGCAGCTCATCGAGACCAAGATGGCGACGCCAGAAATCGTCGATGCGCTCCGCCACGCGAACTCGTTCTGCGTGCAGTTCAACCCTGATGGCTCGACAGTCTCGTCCTTCGCTCGCGGCACCTTCTCGAAGCCTGCCAACGCGTACATCGAGTTCCCGCTCGAGCCAGCGGATGCGAATCCCGCAGATCCGGTCGGCAATCCCGACTCGGTGAAGCCCTACGACTACCCCAACGTCTTCGATCCGGAGAATCTCGGCTCGGCGTACGAGTCCAGCGCCAATTTCACGATCGACAGGCACGAACGCAACCCTGAGGTGATCCTCCGCACGGTCTCGCAGCTGGCGGTCGTTGATCTGAAGCAGCTTGAACGCGGCACCACGATCAGCAAGCCCTGGCTCGTGCATCCCAGCACGTCGCTGGCGCCCTGGCCGGAGTACGACCCGGACGGCCGGCCGGGGACCGGCGACGAGATCCCGGCGGACGACGAGATGCTCAACCCGATCGTCAGCAGCATCAGCCGCTGGATCGATCTCAACGCGGAGATCATCGGGTTCGACCGGTACACAGGCTCTGCGATCAGGAAGACAGGACGATAATCATGAACCGATCACTCCCGACATTCCGAAGCGGTTTCTCGTTGATCGAGGTGCTGATCGCGACGACCGTGCTCGGGCTCGGCACGCTCGGGCTCATCGCGGTGATCGCCGGCTCGGCATCGCAGCAGCAATCAGCGTCGATGCAGAACCTCTCCGTCGGTGTCACGCAGAACGCGGACGGCCTGCTCTCCCGCATGCTCGGCCGGAACGGGCTCTCCACCGGGATTATCCCGGAGGGGCAGTGGAACGCTGTCAGCATGGATGAGGAATCGCACTTCCTCACCATCGCCCCTGGCTTCATGCTGGTGAACTACCCCAACGATTCTGTGGTTTACAACCTCGGACTGGCGCCCGGCCCTGCGACTCCTGCGCAGGTCACCAGCTATCTCAACACCGGGAATTTCAGCAGCGGCGCGCTCGATTTCAACGGCGTCCCGGTTGACCGGCTCCGCCACCGCCGAGTCGATATGGATTCCGGTGTCACTGTCACGATGGAGATCCTCGAATACGACTCCGGCTCGCAGATGCTCAGTCTCGCCGGGCCTCCACTGACGTTCTCAACCTCGCCCGGCATGTCGTACACGAGCGAGGTCGTCAACCTGCAGTCGGCGGCCGATCCGATGTCGGTGTTCGCCAGCTCGACGCTGGCCTTCGATCGCAGGGAGGTGACGCAGTCAGGGAGCGCAGGCATCGACAGCTTCATCGTGAGCGGGATGGCTGGCCGGATCATCAACAAGATCACGATCTCTCCGTACGACTGGCGCAACGATCAGCTGGTTTCGCTTTCGGATCGCCTGGAGACGGAGCCGGAGCCGACATACCCAGGCGGGGAGCGCCCGATCATGGGGTACTCCGCGCTGGTCCGGCAGTCGGATTCGTCGATCCAGCTCTGCTTCTTCACGTACACGATGCGGGCCCTGAGCCTGCCGCAGGAGGTCGAGACCTTCCGATACAGGGGGCTCGCGTTCGTCCCGCCGGACACCTTCGATGAGGTGCAGAATCACGAGGCGGTGCTGCGCGAGGTCCCGCTGCAGCGCGGGTACGAGCCCAACACGCAGCGCTATTTTTTCGAGCTCGAGCAGGACGACGAAGAGGAGTTCGGCTGGGCGATCGACCAGGGGCAGGTCCTGATGGTCAGTTCGCTCAACGGAGTCGTGAACAACGGCTTCGATCCAGCAGACCCAGGCGCCGATTTCCCGGTCAGGGTCCAGACCAACCGCGTGGTCACAGGTCCTGGCGGCGCTGTCATCCGTGGTTACCTCGACCGATCCCCTCGGATCAATGGGCGCACGCCGATCGTGGACCTGACCAACGCCAACTCGCGCGAGCAGGTCTACGCGTGGGCGGTCCAGCCGGTCGTCGAGAGCAGGACCGATGAGACGGAATGGAGACTCAGCGTGATCGATGCGCGCGTGATCCAGGTGGCCGCCCAATGATCATTTCCAAAGCACACAACCGGAGAGCGTTCACGCTCACCGAGCTGCTGGTCGCGATCGCAGCGCTCGCGCTGCTGACGACCGGGATCGGGAAGATCTTCTCGTCGATCAGCAGCCTGGTCGCGATCGGCTCCGCGGAGTCGGAGATCAACCAGGTCGCCAGGGCGCTCGAGAGGCAGCTTCGGGACGATTTCGAATCGTTCAACCGGATGCGCCCTGAAGAGACGTTCCTCGCGATCCGGATGCGCGAGATCGGCAACCTGGACCACAACGACAACCTGAACACCGGTCAGGGCGAGATCGCCCTCTATCTCAACGCAGATGACCGCGACGCTGATCGCAGCGATCTCTCCAACGCGCTGATCACGTCGCCTTACGAAGAAGGCAGCCGGGCGGTGACGCGCCGCGTCGATGAGATCATGTTCATCGGCTTCAACGGCGCCAATGGGTACACGTCATACCAGCTCGATCCCAGCACCACCGCTGGTGATTCCACCGCGCAGTACGCGAGGATCTACTACGGGCATGGCCTCCGCACAGTCCCGGATGAGGGCTGGCCGCCTGCTGATCCCTTCGATACCAACGCGCCGAGCGTGCCCACGCGGTGGTTCATCCCCGATGGTGATTTCGGTTCATCCCCGAACCCTGTTGTGAATCCCCCCGATCCGCTCCTGAGCCAGAACCGGTTCAGCGCCATCGCGACAACCCCTTCCCCCAACGCGACCGGGCGGAACGAGTTCGCTTCGGAGTGGACGCTCGGTCGGCAGCCGATGCTCCTGTACGGCGGCGAAGCAGCGGGTTACAGCACAAGCAGCGGCACGCAGCTCCGGCCGCGGATCGGCGCCCGGCGTGAGTTTGCCCCTTACATCCGTGACCTCGAAAACGAGCAGCGCATCAGCCAGATGGACGACCAGATCGTCACCGAGACGGACCTGGTTGATGATGGGTTCATGCTCCCCGACATCTCGAACTACCGCCGCATCCGCGACGGTCGCGTTGACATCTGCGCGATGTCGCACCTGGATGTCCGCCGCTGGCTCGAGGGCGCCGACCCAGGCGTCATTGGTTCCGGCCAGCCATTCAGCAGCGGTCGGCTCCTGAACATCATGGGCGCGGATCGTATGGACCCGGCCACCGCCAACAACCCCCTGTGGTTCAGGGTAGGCGATGACGAGAACGGCGCTGCGGTCCAGCGCGCGATCGCTGGGATGTTCACCAGGATCCAGATGGATCCGACACCGCCTTCGATCGCCAGAGCGCCCAAGCCGACCGTCGATCCGCCGCAGCCGGAAGACGCGATCATGGACCTCCACGCGGCCCTCGCCTCGCGCTGCTCGAACTTCGAGATCGCCTGGGGCGACGGCTCAACGGCGCTGCAGGACATCGACTTCGATGGCGACAACGTCACCGACATCCGCCGAGGCGAAACGCTCTGGTACGACATCAGGACGCTGAACCCAGGCAGCGGGAACCCGATCCGATCGACGTACCGCAACTGGTCATCCCTGCAGGGCTCAGGCCTGATCAATCTCCAGTCGCGGAGCGTTGACCTGTGGAACCGGACGGAGCTGACCGCCGGGGACGACTCCCACGACCCGGATGACTTCCTCGTCCTGGACGTTGGCCGGGTGAACGACAGTCTCACCTCCGCCGATTCGATGGAAGGCGCTGGGGGCGCAGTGCCAACAGCGAACAACGGTCCGGTCTACTCGACCCTGCTGACCGGCGGCGCTGACAACGTGGAGGACGAGGCGCTGGTCATCTTCCCGTTCCGTCTCCCCTCCGGCAATGGCTGGGGCGAGGCGTGGGACAAGACCATCCTGCTCCGCGTCCGGGTGACACTGCACGACTCGCTGAACCGCCTCCCAGAAGGCAAGGATTTCGAATTCATCTTTACCCTGGATCCCCAGGGCTTCTGAGCAACGATCGCGCTGCTCGACCGCAGGAAAGGTCTGTCCAATGACCACAAACAACGCTCCCCAACCCAGGACCGGCGCCGGCACGCACCAGCGATCGCGGCGCGGCACCATCGTCATCCTCGCGGTCGGCATCCTCGCGGTGCTTGCGGTCGCGTCGCTCAGCTACATGACGGTGGTGCGCCTCGACCGTACCAGCTCCGCGGCGTACGCGACCGACGTGAACTTCCGCCAGCAGGTCGGCGCTGCGGCGGGGCACATCCGCTCGCTCATCGGCGCGGATGTCTTCGGGAACAAGGTGGTCAACGCCTCGGTGAAGGAGCGGATCGGCGCGACGCAGCAGCTGTGGCCCAGGGCCTTCGAGGACGGCGAGTACTGGGATTACCCTTCGATCGATATCGATTGGCTCAACCAGCCGAGCGATCCGGATCGGATCCCTGGGATCGTCAACGGCAATCCTGCTGCGCAGGATTACTCCTGGCGGATCGATTTCGATTTTCCGACGAACCGCTTTCCCCCTGCGCGCCCGGACGACGCCTGGCTCGCCTCGCAGACCCCTGTTGACACCGATGGCGACGGTCGCTGGGACACATGGCCGCAGATCACGAACCTCCGCAGCGCCTGGCTGTATCGTTCCAGTCCTTCCGGCCCCAACACGCCGGGGTGGTGGCAGCGCGACCACGGCCGGTTCGTCGATATCGCGGAATGGCTGGCCAACTCGCAGAGTGACCCGTTCGCGCAGACCCTTGGTCGAGGCGATCCAGGCCTGTCGATCGATCGGTTCGACAACTCGCACTACGGCGCTCCCTTCGGAGAGGACAACGAATCGGACCTCGGTTCCAGCACGCCCGGGATGGGCGGTGGGCCCAACCTCGGCATCGATCGGGATCACAACAACCTGATGACGGTCGGTGCGCAGGTTGGCTCCGACCTCAGCGTCTGGGAATTCCAGATGAGCCGCATGCAGGAGTTCCTCGATGGCTCGACGAACAACGTCGATGAGGACTTCGGCTCCGCAGCCTCAACGATCGAGAATGTTGACGACCGCATGTGGGCGGACACCGACGGCGATGGCCGCGCCGACGCCAGGTGGCAGGAGATCGATGCGCTGGGCGAGCTCTTCGGCTACCGCTGGCTCATCGCGGCGCGCATCATCGACAACTCCGCGATGATCAACGTCAACAGCTCCCTGGAGTGGCAGATCCCAGGGAACACGACCGATGTCGGCATGGGCCGCACGCCGGGCGATGTCGATCTGTACCGCCTGCTGCGGCGATCGAACTCGAACGCGATTGATTCCGTGACCGGCCTGTCGATCGGCCACCCCGACCTGATCGTGAACACCGATCTGAACGCCTCCACGCTGGAGAACATCTGGAATTACCACCGTGAGGAGGGCTGGAATCTCTCCACCGCGTTCCAGGAGATCAACGACGAGTACAGCACCTCGTTCGCCGGGTTCTGGACCGACCTGACGCATGACGCGAGCATGCCGCTGGACCCGACCGATGCGCTTGATGCGCGGGAACGCGAGATGTTCTGGCGCACCGCCGGTGCTGCACCGCAGCGTCGATCAACGCTTGCTGCGATCCCGGTCCCGATCGGCGATGAGATCGACCTCCGCGCCCGGTTCGGTTCCAACTACGTGCCCTTCACCTCGAAGATCGAGGACAGGCTCGAGCAGGTCCAGACCGGCGGCAACCCTCAGGGGTGGCTCCCGGGGATGCCGATCCCAGGCGGCTCGATGGAGGATTACCCGAGCGAGTTGAGCCTCGGCCCGATGCGGAGCAAGGAGGACGGCCGCGAGCTGCGGACGTTCGGCCGCAACGCGCTGACGCCTGAGAACGACTTCATCGGGAACTACAACCAGACCGACAAGATCGACCGGATCATGGGCGACATCCGCCGCCACATGACGACGATCAATGGGTCCGCCAACTTCAGCCCGATCCCGGTCCTCAACTCGACCGCTGGCTCGGTCTTCGAGCGGCGTTACGTGAACACGAAGATCAGGCTCGATGACCCGGACCTGATCCGCGAACCGGTGGCGGACGCCGCGATGCTCGACGGGAACGCAGGCATCAAGGCGGAGATCGCCGCGTTCGTGAACGAGGCGTTCGGGGCGTTCCTGTGGGCGCTGGCGCCGATGGTGACGGATCAGCCGCTCGCTCCAGGGCTTGCTCTGGGGGATATGAACGATGCCAATTCCGCCAGGGGGTACGGCGCTGGCGCTACCGGGCCGGCGATGAAGATCGATCCGAACATGCAGCAGGCGTACAGCGTGCTGCGTTCGGCCTCGCTGGCGATCAACCTGGCTGACGCGCTGGACCGCGACCTAAACATGCAGGAATCGCCGACGGTCGGTCGGTTCTCGCCGATGGGCGCGATCGACAACGTCGCCTCGCGTGAGTTCGTCATGGACAAGGCGTTCTCGCATGGCGAGATCCAGAGCGGAACATTGAACGGGATCGCAACGTCGGACCAGCACTTCGGGCTTGGCTCCAATGGCGTGACCTTGGTCGGACTGGATCGGCAGCCGTTCCTGATGGAGGCGGTCCACGTCGCGCTGTACCAGGATTTCCAGAGCCGAGCGTTCCCAGGTGTCATCTATGAAGATGTAGACCTCGACCCTGCGGATCCTGCCGACCACGTGGGCTCGCTCTTCCTGGTGGAGATCGGGAACCCCTGGCCGGATCAGATCGATGTGTCTGACTACTTCGTCAGGCTGTCCGAGGGCGCCACCGAATTCAAGATGCCCCTGAAACCGTCGAGCGGGACCGATCCCTTCAATGATGCGCCCGGGACGTCGATCATCGACCCCGGTTCGTCTCTGGTCTTCTGGATGATGTTCCCGTTCGACAACCTGGAGGAGGATTTCACGACGGATTTCCAGTCGTTCTTCATCCCCACGTTCTTCGATCAGCTGACCGCGATCAGTTCGATGACCCGCGGTGTCGAGATGACCTATGTAGCGCCGGATGATCCCGATACCGTGCTGCCCAATGAAGACCCGGCGCCGCTGGGCAGCGCCTTCGGCTCATCGAGCGTGCCGGTGCAGCTCTGGTACGACGATCCCACTGATGGCGACTTGGCTTACCTGGTTGACCGGATGTCGGACGCTGTCGGAACCGGGTCATTCCCCAACATGAGCGGCAAGCCCCAGATCCCGGCATTTCCTCAGGGCCCCCCCGGCGCGCTTGAGCCGCCGACCGGGTCCGGTCGTGCCGCTGTGATGGTGAGCATGAGCCGGCCGAAGGGGAACATCGGGGCTGGGTACCCCGGTTATGTCATCGAGCGGGGAAACAACTCTCCTGACATCGATGATGAAGGCCAGTCGTGGCGGTTCGCGCCATCGAGCCTTGCCTTCCCACCGGAGAACAAGGACACGTACCCGGCGATGGATCTCCCGGTCCTGATCCTCGATTCACAAACATTGAATATCGGTACTGGCGCCCATCAGTACCAGCCCCCGTTCCAGCTCTTCGTCCCCAACGGCCCGCTCCGCTCGGTTGCCGAGCTGCACATGCTGAATTCGTTCACCCACATGTACGTCAACATGACACCTGGGTACGACATCTCGCAGTCGATGATGAACGCCGGTCTCGCGCCGCATCCCTCGAACCCGCTGATCAATTCCGGCCCTGGATTCTGGAAGACGATCAGCGAACAACTCGGAGCGGATGCGCACTACTTCTATGATTCGATGGCGAGTGCATCGATGCCCAATCCATATCTTGGAGTGCTCGATCCAACCCGCTACATCCTCGGCAGCGGCGAGCTGGAAGCGAATCCCATGGTCAGCGCCGAATGGCCCGACTTCATGCGGATCCCGCTCGCGCTCCGTGTCTTCGACTGCTTTACCGTCACGCCTGGGGTCGAGCCGCTGGTGCAGGGGAAGATCAACCTGAACACAGCGCCGATCGAGGTGCTGGAATCGATGCCCTTCTTTGCGCCGCAGTCGGAGGTCGAGCCTGGCCTTCCCGGTGGCGACAACCTGCAGGCGTCTCCTTCGATGAGCAGGGCGGAGCTGGTGCGTGATTACCGCGATCTCCGACCTGGCTCGGTCTCGTTTGATGGGTCGACCCCAGATCCCAGGATCATAGCCACCGATCTGGCCGGCCTCAGGCTGACGCCGGCGGCCGCGACGCGGCCTGATGCCAAGGGGCTGGTCAATCTGGGCGAGCTCCTCGCGATGGCGGACTGGAGCAGCGGCGATGGGAATCCCGCTGGCGATGGGATGCCGAACACCGGCATCGCAGGCTACGACGACTTCATGCAGCTCGGCGTCGATGTCGCGAGCAACGACGGCGCACCCCTCTCGCTCCGGTACGCGACAAGCGTGTACGGCGGCGGCACGGTCAGCACCGACTTCAACGAGTTCGTCCCTTACGAGTCGCGCAACGATTACGCGGATGGCACGTACGATCCCGAGGATGATCCTGAAGAGCGCCTCGCGCTCGCCCGCTCGGCGCTGGATATCG
>CAYGNN010000010.1:8355-31619 GCA_964351165.1 uncultured Phycisphaeraceae bacterium | reverse complement strand
GGCTGGGTGTCGCGGGCCCGCGGTCGAGCTGGGGGGCGGTCGGGAGGGTGGTCTGGGGCTTGGTCGTGGTGGTGGTGTCGGTGGTCACAGGGGAGGCTCCAAGGGGGATCTGGTGGTGGATTGGGCGGTTCTGGGGACAGGTTGAGTGTAGTCGGCGTGATCGGCCCCGGTGATGCAGCCATCTGGGTGGGTGAACCGATATGCTCGTCACCGGTACACGATCGAAAATCCCGCTGGAAACGGAGTTTGATGCGGATGCGGAAGATGCAACGACCCGCCGGGGCGCCGGCGACTTTGATCGGACTGGCCGCCTGGCTCTTCGCCTCGGTGGCCCTCGGCCAGCCCCTCCAGGGGGAGCTGGACATCCTCCTGTCGCAGTCGAACCTGCGCACGAGCGATGTCGGCGTGGTGCTCTACGACCCCCGCACACGCACGGTCCTCGCTGAGCACGACGCGGCGGACCGGTTCATCCCGGCGTCGAACATGAAGATGATCACCTCCGGCGCGGCGCTGGCGGTGCTTGGGCCGGACTACAAGTTCCAGACCAAGCTCATCCGCGAGGGCGACACGCTCTACGTCATCGGCGGCGGCGACGCCGGCTTCGGTGATCCCAAGGTGCTCAACGCGATGGGGCTCGATGTCGAGGACCTCTTCGCCGCGTGGGTGCAGGCGATCCGCGATTCGGCGCCCGAAGGATCGGATCAGATCAGGGAGATCGTGATCGACGACCGCTGGTTCGACCGGGACCTGCTCCACGAGAGCTGGCCCAAGGATCAGCTCAACCGCTGGTACTGCGCCGAAGTGAGCGGGCTCAACTTCTTCACAAACGTGCTGGCGATCTACCCCTCCCCCACCTCGCGCGGCGAGGCGCCCTCCGTCGAGGCGGAGCCCTTCGCGCCGTGGTACGTCATCCGCAACCGCGCCGTCACGAGCAAGACCGGGTCAAACACGATCTGGGTCTCCCGCCCCAACGAGACGAACGAGATGACGCTCTTCGGCGATGTCCGCTGGGCGGCGCGCGAGCCGGTCTGGGTGTCGCAGCACGACATGCCGAAGATCTTCGGCAGGCTCCTCTCCGACCGGATCAACGACGCGAAGATGGGCCGGCCCTCGGTCCGGCGCGCCGGCCCTGACGAGGTCATCCCCACCGGCACGACGATCGCGGTCGTTGAGACACCGATGGAGGTGGCCCTCGAACGCTGCAACAAGGACTCGTACAACCTCTACGCGGAGTCGCTGCTCAAGGGCATCGCCAGGGAGGTCACCGGCCAGCCAGGCTCGTGGACCGCTGGGACCGCGATCCTGCGCATGATCATGGAAGAACGGCTTGGGCCTGGGTACGCGAGCCAGCTCGTCGCTGCTGACGGCTCAGGGATGAGCCGGGAGAACGGCGTGACGCCCCAGCTGATGTCGGCGTGGCTCGCGGACATCTACGAGGACTCGGAGATCCGGCAGGCCTTCCTGGAGAGCCTCGCCCGACCAGGCGAGCCGGGAACCCTCCGCAAGCGGTTCCGCAAGCACAAGCCCTCCAACGCGGTCTTCGCGAAGACCGGGTACCTGAACAAGACCTCCGCCATCTCGGGGTACGTCGTCAACGAGCGCACCGGCGCGGTGGTCGTCTTCAGCGTGCTGGTCAATGACATCCCGAGCAAGGTGCCCATCGCCAGGGTCAAGGAGATGCAGGAGCGCATCGTGATGCTCGCGGACGAGTGGCTGGGGCCTGCTGCGCCCCGCGCTGCCGGGCCATCGGAGTGAACCGCTGCCGGATTTCCTGCATCCATCCCAAATCGGTACAGTGGCCGGATGCTGACCGCGACTGAAACCGCTGCGACCGGACTCGATGAACGCCACGCCAGATTTGTCTCGATGGGCCTCGCCGATGAGGCGATCAACAGGGACGACGCGACGGCGCTGCTAACCGCCAAAGGGCACGATGGCCTCTGGCCCCTCGTCCACGCGGCGGGGCTCGTGCGCCGGCACTACTACGGCGACCGCGTCCGCGTCCACCGGCTGAACAACGTCAAGTCCGGCGCGTGCCCTGAGGATTGCGGCTACTGCGGCCAGTCCAAGGATTCCGATGCGCCGATCCTCGCGTACAAGCTCCAGTCGAAGGAATCCATCCTGGCGGAGGCGGCGCAGGCGAAGGAATCCGGCGCGTTCCGCTACTGCATGGCGCTCGCAGGGACCGGTCCCACCGACCGCGAGATCGACCACATGGTCGATTGCATCTCGGAGGTCAAGAACCGGTTCGGGCTCGAGACGTGCCTCTCCGCTGGACTCATGGACGAGGCGAAGGCGCAGCGCCTGAAGGACGCTGGCCTCGACCGGCTGAACCACAACCTGAACACCTCGGAGTCGATGTACCCTGAGATCTGCACGACGCACACCTATGCGCAGCGGATGGAGACACTCAAGGCGGCCAAGAGCGCGGGGCTCGGCGTCTGCTCAGGCCTCATCGTCGGGATGGGCGAGACGAGCGAGGACCTGATCGAGACGGCGTACGCGCTCCGCGACCTGCGCGCCGAGTCGATCCCGGTGAACTTCCTGCTCCCCATCGAGGGCAACCGCGTGCTGCGTGATGAGCTCGATGGCGAGAAGCTGACCCCTGCCAAGTGCCTGCGGATCCTGAGCGTCTTCCGCCTCGTCAATCCCAGCGCCGAGTTGCGCATGGCCGCCGGCCGCGAGCAGCACCTGCGGTCCTACCAGGCGGCGGCGCTGGAGCCTGCCAACTCGTTCTTCGTCGATGGCTACCTGCTGACGAAGGGGTCGGACGTCGAGGCGGCGATGCGGCTGATCATGGACGCAGGGATGCGCCCTGAGTTCGAGGGCGAAACACCGGAAGGCCTGCGCGACCTGCTGGAATCACGCGGCGCGTACGCGCCTATTAAAGACGAAAAGCTTTCCGAGCCTAAGCTCGCAAAGCTTCGCGTCCGCGGTGTCGAGACGAAGGAGTGCTGACGACACCGGCTACTCTCCCTCACCCGGAACTCGGCCGATCCCTGTCGGGCGGCGCCTGGGAGATTGGCGCCGCTTGCGGAGCGGTCGATGAACAAATCTGAATCGGACTGTCGTAGTCGTCGCGGTCGTTACGAGGCGCGGCGCCTTCGCCTGGGCGCAGCGATCGCGAACGCGGCGAGCGTCATCGCGGCGGGCGGCGAGGGCACGACATTCGCGCTCCCGACATACGCCGCGTTGGACGTGAAGCTCTCGATGTAGCCGTCCTCGTTGATGCCCGGCGCGCCGAGCATGCCGCTGGCGAGCCTGGTGCTGCTGAGCGAGAAGGACGAGTCCATCTGCTCGGCGAGCGTGAGCCCGGCCATGTCGAGGTAGTCCTGCAGGACCGGCCCGGCGCTGAGGACGAGCGAGTTCTCATCGCTGGAGGACACCTGCGCGCCGGTCGTGCCGATCACGAAGAACTGCCCATCGGTGATGACGCCGCTCAGGATCAGCGAGGGGACGCCCCTGCTCATGTCCAGGAACTGGAACGTGCCGGAGACGTCGGCGATCGCGCCGACGCCGATGTCGGTCGCCTGCCCGACGCTCAGGTCGATCTCCAGGGTCGCCTGGTACGTGATCGGGGCGAGCCCGTGATCGGAGGCGTCCACGGTGAGCTCCAGCAGGGAGCTCTCCATCGGCGAGTTGTAGCTGATCTGACCGTCCGACTGATCGTCGCCGGCGGTGTATTCGAATTCCCTCGCGTTGGAGGGGTCCTGGAATGTGAAGGTGACCGCGGCGCTGGCGGCCGTCGAAACGGCGAGGCCTGCGAACGCAGCGAGCGACGCCGCCATGGCGCGTCGGGCGATCCTTGATCGCTTGAGCATCTGACTCTCTCCAAGCCGCCGGCATACACACAGCGACCGAACCCACCCGGCGTGCGACCGGGTGCGCGGATGACACAGCGCACGCGTTCCACGGCGTGGGCTGCGGGATTGTTTTTGAGATCGGGGTCTGACTCCGCAATCTCACCTGTACGCCGACCGCGTGCAACGATCGGACATTCGCACAGTAGGGGAAATTCCAGCACAGTGCAACGCGAAAAATCCAGATTTCATAAGTATTTCAGCGTGTCCCGGCGTCTTGACGCCCGGTCGCCATCGCTACCGATGATGCGCCCTCGTCGGTTCAGATGAGCGAGCCGAAGAGGCTCAGCCCATCGCCGCGTTCGATGCGCACCTTCCGGATCGTCCCGATCAAGTCGTCGGGCGCAGCGCCGTCGGGGCAATCGAAGAAGACGATCAGATCGCCATCGGTGCGGCCGGAGAGCTGTGTCGAGGTGTGCCTCTGCTCCGGCTCCGGCTCTGTGGGCGCCTCGGTCGTTCGCCCCCCCACGGTCAGCGCGATCGCGCCGTTGGGGCTGGGCTTAGGCGTCGCGAGTCGCTTGCGGTCTCTGGCGCTGACGCCCTCGATGAAGACGTCGAACGCGCCGCCGACCTGCTCCTGCGCAACCTCGTTGCTGATCTCGCGCTGGATGTCCAGCAGCTCGTTGTTCCTGCGCCGCTTGACATCATCAGGCACATCGTCGGGGAGCTTGTCGTATGCGGGCGAGCCGGGCCGCGGGGAGTACTTGAAGATGAAGTTGTTCTTGCACCTGGCGCGGCGGAGCAGCGCCTTGGTCGCCTCGAAGTCTTCTTCTGTCTCTCCGGAGAAGCCGACAATGAAATCGCCTGCGATCATCAGGGGGCGGCCGATCTCCGGCTGGTGCAGGTAGGCCCTGGCGCGGTCGATGAATCCGAGGTACTGCTCGACGGTGTACCCCCGGTTCATGCGCTCGAGCTGCGTGTTCGATCCAGACTGCGCCGGGACGTGCAGGTACCTGCAGATCCTGGGGGAGTCGCGGATGACCTCCAGCACGTCGTCGCCGAAATCTCGGGGGAAGCTCGTCACGAAGCGGAGGCGCTGAATCCCTGGGACCTCGTCGTGGATGCGTTTCAGCAGGTCTGCGAAGGTCGTCACGCGCTCGCCAGCGAAGGGGTCTCGGCGGTGGCCGCCCTGGTACGAGCGGCCCTTCTGCGGCTGCGTGACGCCCTCGATCGTGACAGCGGAGCCGTGCTCGAAGCGGTAGTGGTTGACCGTCTGCCCCAGCAGGGTGACTTCCAGCACGCCTGCGTCTGCGAGGCGCTGACATTCTTCCACGATGTGATCCGGCGGGCGGTGGATCTCGGCGCCGCGGGTGTTGGGGACGACGCAGTAGGTGCAGAACTTGTTGCAGCCTCGCGTGATGCGGACGTACGCCGAGCCGTTGTGATCGACCGGCGAGATGGATCGTGACAGGTCGAGGAGCTCGAGCGAATCACCGGCCGCTGCGAGGGTCCCGCTTCTGCGGCTGGTGTTGCCCTGCAGCGCAATAGCCTTGGCGGAGGTGTCGGCGAGGCGGCGAGATTCGGCCTTGCTCTCGTCTTCGCTGCCTGCAACGAGGGATGTCCTCGTGCGCACCGCGTTGTCGAGCAGCGCGGGGAGTTTGTCGAGCTCGCCTGGGCCGCAGAGGATGTCCACGACCGGGACGCGCTGGCGCAGCGCCTCGCCTTCGCGCTCGGCCATGCAGCCGAGGACGCCGACGACCATGCCCGGCTCTTCGCGCTTGCGGACCGCCATCTCACCCAGGCGGGAGCGGACCTTCTGCTCGGCGAGATCGCGGACGGAGCAGGTGTTGTAGAGGATGACGCTCGCTTCTTCAGGGGCGTCCACGAAGCGGTAGCCCAGCGCGGTGAGCTGGCCTGCAACGAGCTCGGAATCGAGCTCGTTCATCTGGCAGCCGAAGGTTTCGAGATGGACCGCTGGGCGCTGCATGGGGGGCAGTGTAGGTACGCCAAAAAGAAGGCGCCGCGTAAGCCGCGGCGCCTTCCGGGAAATCAGGATGCGGCGCTGGGATCAGGGGCAGACGGTGTTGAAGTTGCTGATCAGCAGGCCCAGGTCGGCGGTGTCAGCAACGCCGTCCTCGTTGATGTCAGCAGCAGCGACCGAGGGCGGGGCCTCGCCGAAGACTGCGATGAGCAGGCCGAGGTCGGCGGTGTCCACGAGCCCATCACCGTTGATGTCGCCCGGGCACGGCGCGACGGCGCCCATCGGGTCGATCGTGACGCGGATCACCAGATCGCCGGAGACTCCGAAGCTGCAGAGGTTGAACCAGTTGTTGGCGCCTGGGATGAAGACCCAGTTCTGGCCTGAGGTGCAGCCGTTGTTGTCGGTGGCGAGGGTGGGCTTGAGGGCATCGCCGTTCGGGGCATCGAAGAACTGGAGCCCTGCGGTCAGGGGCGTCGGGTTGTTGATCACGATGTTCAGGGCGCTGAGGTCGAACTCGTTCAGGACGCCATCGGTGAGGACCGGACCCTCGAGGTTGGCCAGCAGGTTGAAGTTCCCGGTGTAGAGCAGCAGCGAGTCCTGCAGCGACTCCGTCATGTTGGCGAGCGCCGAGGACCAGTAGACCTGCACGTTGATGATCTTGATCGGGAAGAGCTGCGGGTCGATGTTGAATGTCACCGCGCCGATCTCGCCGTTGGCGAAACCGAACTGGAGCACGGCGCTCCCGCCATCGGTGAGTGAATCGATCTGCAGGAGCTGCGTATCGCCACGGTCGATGACCTCCATCGTCTGCGGATCGATCAGCGTGGCTTCCGGGGCTGGGGCGTAGATCACCGCGTCGCCTGCTGGCTCTACTGCGATCGCTCCAGTGAGCGAAACGCCGACCAGCGCGGCGGCGGCGAAGATTGATGTTGCGGTCTTCCTGGGCATTGTTGATTCCTTGCGTGGGCCAGCGCTCGGGCGGATTCAGCGATCACGCCGCGGTTATTGTCCGTCCCTTCAGGCTATCAGGTTCCATCGCCCCGGGACAGAAAAAAGGCGGATCGCCCCCTGCTGACCGATACCATGGCCCGATATGCAACGACTTCTCGCATGCCTGGGGTGGATGACCACGCTCGTGGCGCTCTGCGTTCTCGCAGGGTGTTCCGGGAGTGGCCAACGTGAATCAACTGGCCCCCTCACAGGGCCGGAGGCCATTTCCCTCCTTGGGCAGCCGCTGACGCCGCCGACACTCGCGCCGGAGACCCGCGAGCTGTTCGAGCGGCGTCTGGCCGGCGCCCAGCGGCGCGTTGACGCTGACCCCACCGACGAGATCGCGATCATCTGGTTCGGGCGCCGAACGGCGTACCTCGGCAGGTACCGCGAGGCGATCCGCATCTACAGCGATGGGCTTACGCTGCACCCTGCGAGCGCCTGGCTCTACCGGCACCGGGGGCACCGGTACCTGACGATCCGGCGCCTCGACGACGCGATCGCGGATCTGCGCGCCGCTGCGGCGCTCGTGCAGGGGCAGCGCGACATCATCGAGGGCGACGGTCTTCCCAACGCGCGCAACGAACCGAGGAGCACGCTCAACGGGAACATCTGGTACCACCTCGGCGTGGCGCTCTATTGCAAGGGCGACTTCGAGGGCGCCTCGGACGCGTTCAGCGAATGCCTGCACTTCGCCACGTGGAACGATGACATGCTCGTCGCGACGACCGCGTGGCTGCACCGCTCGCTCCGCAGGGCGGGGCGCGACGACGAGGCGGCGGCGCTGCTCGAGCCGATCCACGCGAAGATGGACCTCATCGAGAATCACGCGTACCTGAAGACGCTGCTCTTCGCGAAGGGGGAGCTGCCGCTGGAGGCGGCGCTGACCGCCGATGGCGACGGCGTCACCCGCGCGACGCTGGCGTACGGGATCGCCGCGGAACTGCTCGCTGATGGCGAGACGGACATGGCGGTCGAGATCCTCCGCAGGATCGTGCTGACAGAACAGTGGGCCGCCTTCGGGTTCATCGCGGCGGAGGCGGACCTGGCCCGGATGGGTCTGCGCGCAGCAGAGCCTGAACCAACCGCAGAATGATCATTTCGCGGAGCAGTCGCTCCCGAACTCGCCGATCAGCAGGCCGAGGTCGGCGGTGTCCACCGCGCCATCGCCATTGAGATCAGCGAACGGTCCGCTGCCGCCGAACCCACCGACGAGTCCGCCGAGGTCCGCGGTGTCCACCTTGCCGTCATCGTTGAGATCCGCTGCGAGTGTCAGCACGAACTCGCAGGCGCCGGTTCCTGATGCGGTGTCGCCGAACGAGTTGCTGGCGATCACTCGCGCATAATGCGTGATGCAGGGATCGAGCGCCCCAGGCGTCACGAAGTGCGACGTGGACTCAAGGCCTGCTGCAGAGTAGACCACCGATGTGAATCCGGGATCGGTTGCGACCTCCAGCGTGTAAGTTTCTGCGAGCAGGGAGACTTCCCAATCGAAATGCGGCGCCCCGAATCCGCCGGCGCATCCTGGGGTGATGAGGTCGAAGGCGCCGGGGCCCCGGTCGAGGGAGCCCCTGGCGTTGACCATGCCCCAGCCGAAATCGGTGTCGTACCCCACCGATCCCAGGTCGGTCGCGCCGTCCCGCATCGCCTGCTCGACTTCGAACGCGTTGAACGAGCTGTTGTACGACAATGTCAGCGCCGCGACGCCTGCGGCGTATGGCGACGCGAACGAGGTGCCGTTGACGTTGACGTAATCACCGCTGACGTAGCCCTGGCTGCCCTGCCTGTCGGTCGAGAGGATGGTCTCCCCCGGCGCGGAGAACGAGGAGCCGGTCCCCCAGTTGGAGAACCCTGCTCGGTTGCCGAAGCGGTTCAGCGCGATCACCGCGTTCACTGTCGAGAGCGACGAGGGGTAGGTGATCGAGGGGGACGAGTTGTTGCCGGCGCTGGCGAAGTGGACCATGCCGTTGGTGCGTGTCGCTGAGTACATGCCGGCGATGGAGGACGAGGTGAAGCCGTACCCGTTGCTGTTGTTCGAGACGCGCGCCCCGATCGATTCCGCCCAGGCGAGCGCGTTGACGGTCCAGCTCGCGGAGGACGTCCAGTTGCCGTCGCAGGGCTGGTTGCTGATGAAGGGCCTCGCCGAGGCGACGACGCAGTCCGGCGCGACGCCGGCGACGCCGTTGTTGTTGTTGATGATCGCGGAGATGCAACCGGCGACCGGTGTGCCGTGGGAATCGCAGGGATTGACCGGCGCGCCCTCGAGGTCGGGGTCGGAAGTGAAATCCGCGCCAGGGATCTGGTTGAGGTCTGGGTGCGTGGCGTCCACGCCGTTGTCCAGGACGACGACGATGACGGAGAGATCGCCTGTGGTGATGTCCCACGCCTCCGGCGCGTCCATGTCGAAGTCGGTCTGCCCGCCTTCCTGCCCTGTGTTGTGCAGGCCCCAGCAGTTCCCAAAGAAGGTGTCGTTGGGGATCAGCCCGCCGTGGCCGGTGAAGATCATGTCCGGCTCCGCGAAGAGCACGCCGGGGGTTTCCGCCAGCGCGTTGGCCGCGTCGAGGACAGCGACGCCGCTGCGGGACTCCGCCTCCACGCGGTAAGCGCCGGCCATGTTCGCCCAGTCGCGCTCGATGATCTCGCCCTTGAACTGCTCCGCGATCATCGCTTCCGCCTGCTCCGGCGCGATGGCCGGATCGATGCGCACGAGCAGCGTGGGCGAGACGATCACCGGTCCGCCGTCATTGCCGATGAAGACCGGCGAGACGAAGCCGAGGTTCTGCCGCTGCGTCATCGTCGCGACATGCCCGATCATCCCATCCGCCGAACGCGCCGCTGCCGGCGCTTCGATCAGACGCCAGCCTGGGATCGGCAGCGTCTCAAGGACCGGCAGTGATCTGGAAGCGACGTCGTCAGCGAGGATCGCGTACCTGGTCGGGTCGAGCTCGAGCGCCAGCCGCTCCCCCTCGAAGACATGGAAGAACCTGGGCTCGGCCTGCGCTTCGCTGGCGCGGAGTGTCCCAATGGAGGGGATCAGCAGCGCACAGGCGGCGCCAATCACGATCACGTGTCGGTTCGGCATCGGGGGCTCCAACATGTTGTATTTTTTGGGGGGTGCGGGGGGCGGGTCCCACACAATGTACCGGGACTGCGCCGAGACCGGAAGAAAAACTTCAGCACGATCGTGTCCCTGCGCAGCAGGGAAGGCGACCGGGTTGACAACCGTGAACAACTCGCGATGGTGTCCGATCTCGATCGAAATCTCCAGCCTCCAACCAAGGAATCACCCATGCCAGCACTCGCCACCAACGACCTCTCCCTCGACCAGGCCATGATGATCGTCGAAGCCGCCAAGGCGCAGGCCGAGGCGATCGGTACGAAGATGGACATCGCTGTGGTGGACGCCGGCGCGAACCTGAAGGCGTTCGTGCGCATGGACGACGCCTGGCTGGGCTCGATCGACATCGCGATGAAGAAGGCGCGCACGGCGCGTTACTTCAACATGCCAACCGGCGACATCGGCGGCCTCTCGCAGCCAGGCGGCCCCCTCTTCAACATCGAGCACTCCAACGGCGGGCTGATCACCTTCCCCGGCGGTGTCCCGATCAAGGTCGATGGCGAGATCGTCGGCGCGATCGGTGTTTCCGGCTCCACCGTCGAGGATGACCACGCGGTCGCGACAGCTGGCGCGGTGGCGGTCTGAGGCTCACCCTGCGGACCAGGGGAAGCGCTGGCTGAAATGCCTGTAGTACAGGCCGATGGTGCGCATCGCGATGACGCTCGATGAGATGCTGATCGCGCTGAGCACGAACGACTCGAACACGCGGAAGATGAACCCCACCACAGAGACCGGCGGGATGTTCATCGATTCCATCGCGCGGTGCGTCGTGTCTGCGAGGAAGGCGGAAGAACCGAACCAGCCGAGGAAGAGCGCGACGCCGAGCGTTCCGAGCACGACGAGGTAGGGTCCGATCGCTGCGAAGGGTGTCCTGATCAGCAGATCCACTCGCAGCACGAGCCCCCATCCCAGCGTGGCGACCGCGAGGACGATCGCTGGCCAGAAGAACCAGCCGATCGCAAACGCCGCGACGATGATCGCGGTGCTGGACCCTTCCGGGCGCTCCAGGGTCAGGACGATCGCAGCGATCCCCAGCAGCGACGCGATGAGCGTGGTCCCGATGAAGCTCGCGACCGGCATGAGGCCGCTCTCGACGAACCCATCCCATTCGGTCAGCGTCGGGAGGTCGTCCTCCCCCCCTGCGGTGGTCTGCACGACATCGAAATAGAACGCGTAGAGCATGCCGTAGAACGCGAACATCGCGATCAGGCCGATGATCGGGAGGATCGCGATCGCCGGGTAGATCGTCATCATCACCGCGTACCCGATGATCACCGCCAGGTTGTCGAGCTCCGTGAGGAACGTGAAGCTTTTGCGGATGTCTTCCCAGAAGCTGCGCTGCACCCTCGCCGGGCGGAGGCGTTCAGGGAGCGACTGGCCTGCTGTTGGCGCCAGCACCGCCGGGGTGGGCGGCGGCGGTTGGATCGGGTGATCATCGGGCGCCAGCTCGTACGAGGGATCGTCGGCCACCGGCTCAGGCTCGATGATCGGCAGCAGCACCGGTTCGCTGCACTTCGGGCAACGGACCGTCTTGCCCTCGTGCTTGACGCCGTACCTGATCTGAGTTCCGCATGAGCCGCACGCCTGGGTGGTCATCGTCTGAGTATCCCCCGGATGCGGCGCTGGTACAACTGCAACATCGATCCAAACGAGACGAGCAACGGCGTGGGATTCCACAGAACTGTGTCAAATCGAGGTTCGGTATGCTGGCGCCCATGCCCCTGACGCTCGCGGAAGAGATCACCTGGATCCACATCACCACCTGGTCGTACCTGGTGGTCGAGTGGCTGGTGCGCCTGATCATGATCCCTGTGGTGATGCGCAAGCGCTCGCCGCAAGCGGCGATGGCGTGGCTGGGTGTGATCTTCTTCCTGCCGCTCGTCGGTGTCTTCTTCTACCTGCTCATCGGCGAGACGCACCTCGGCCGGTTTCGGCTGAAACGCAGGAAGATGGCGGAATCGAAGATCCGCGAGTTGCGCCCGCTCGTCGCGTTGCAGGAAGCGATCGACGCTGCGGAAGTGCCTGAGGACCAGCGCGATCTGGCGCGACTCACGCGCGAGGTCGGCGACATGCGCGCGCTCGGCGGCAACACGATCGAGCTGCTCGACGACACCGACCGGTTCCTCGACCGGCTCGTCGAGGCGATCGACGGCGCGGAGCACTCGGCGCACCTGGAGTACTACATCTTCGCTGATGACGAATCGGGGCGGCGCATCAGCGCGGCGCTGACCAGGGCCGCGGAGCGTGGCGTGCAGTGCAGGTTGCTTGTCGATGGCGTTGGCTCGAAGGAGTTCCTGCGCGAGGGTGGGGCGAAGAAGCTGCGGAGCGCTGGCGTGCAGGTCGCCGCGTCGCTCCCTGTCAATATCTTCAGAGCGCTGCTGTGGCGGATCGATCTCCGCAACCACCGGAAGATCACGGTGATCGACAACCGCATCGCCTTCGCCGGCTCGCAGAACATCATCAACGCGGATTACGGCTCGAAGTTCGCCGGCGCGTGGCGGGATCTCTCCGTTCGCATGGAGGGGCCAGCGGCGATCCAGCTCCAGCGCGTCTTCCTGGTGGACTGGGTCACCGAACGCCCGGACGAGGCGTTCGACCTGCCGGGGATGCCCTTCAAGCCGGCGCTGGTGGGTGAGGTCTCGATCCAGAGCGCGCCGAGCGGTCCTGGGGATGGGATCTCTGCGTTCGGTGATCTGCTGATGGCGTGCATCCACGAGGCGGAGCATCGGCTCGTGATGACGACGCCTTACTTCGTTCCGGACGAGCCGATCATGGCGTCGCTGCGCGTCGCGGCGCTGCGCGGCGTCGAGGTTGATCTGGTCATCCCGGCCAAGGGGAACCACCACCTCGTCAACGCAGCGGCGAGGGCGTACTACGACGAGCTGATCGACGCTGGGATCAACGTCCGCCTGCACACCAACGGCCTGCTGCACGCCAAGACGCTCAGCGTCGATGATTCATTCGTCCTCATCGGCAGCGGCAACTTCGACATCCGGTCCTTCAATCTCAACTTCGAGCTGATGCAGATCTTCTACGGCGCGGAGGCGGTTCGGGAATTGGGGCTCTTCCACGAGCACTGCTTCGAGGAGTCGCTGCCGCTGGATATCCGCGCGTGGCAATCGCGCGGGAAGCTGGTCCGGTTCCGCGACAACTTCGCGAAGCTGCTCAGCCCCCTGTTGTGAATCCTGAGCAGCGTATGCGTCAGGCCGGCCGGATGGAGGCGATCGTCACGTCGTCGCTGAGCGAATCCGTTTCCGCGAAGTCGATGACCGCCTGCAGCAACGACTCGACGTCCTGCTCGACCGAACCTGAGGCGTTGAGGATCTCGATGGAGCGCTCGACGCCGAACTCCGCGCCGCCTGGGCCGATCTGCTCGACGACGCCGTCGCTGAAGACGACGATGCGCGTCGGGGATTCGATCCCTGCGAGCTGCTCCGCGTGGTAGACCTGCGTCGGGTCGATCCCCAGCGGCAGGCCTCCCTCGGACTTGATCAGCTCGAATTGCCCCCCTGCTGTGCTTCGGAGGCAGTAGCCATGCCCTGCGTCGACGAACTCCAGCACTTTCTTGCTCCGGTCATAGATCCCGGCGAAGAGCGTGACGAACTCGCGGTCGGCGGACCTGGCGTTGAGCTGCTTGTTCACCTCGGTCATCGCTCGGCCCAGGTCCGGGTCGTGCCGGAGCGAGGCTGCGAGGTTGCTCTGCGTCATCCCCATCAGCATCGCGGCGGGCATCCCCTTGCCCACAACGTCACCCAGGAAGAAGGCGGTGCGGTCGTCGTCGATCTGTGTGATGTCGAAGATGTCGCCTGCGATCACGCGGCCCGGCTTGGATCGCATCGCGTAGCTGATCGCGTCGATGGTCGCGACCTCGTCGGGCATCATGCGCTGCTGCACCTCGCGCGCCGCCTGGAGGTCCGCCTCGAACCGGAGCTGGCGTCGTTCGAGCTGGCTCCGCTCGACGGTCGCCATCGCCATCCCGGTCATGCGCGCGATCGCGTGGCAGAACGAAGCGGCGTCGGGCTGCACGCTCGCGGCGGCGCCCAGCGTGTCGAGGTAGAGGTACGCGAGGATCCGGCGCCCGACGATGACCGGGCAGCAGATCGCGGACGTGATGCCCAGCGAGATGATGCTCATCGCCTGCTGCATGTCCGGGGCGTCGGCCATGCGGACGAGCTCGCCGCGTGAGGCCTCGCGGAGCATCGATCGGCTGATCGAGATCTCCCCGCCGGTTTTGCCCCCCTTCTCGCGGCAGCCGAGCAGCTCGACCACGTCGAAGGAATCGACCGGCTTCGCCAGCGCCGCGCGGCTGAACCCTGTGCCTGCGACGGCGACCTCCAGCACGTGCTCAGCGAGCTGCTCGATGCTGTCGATCGCGTGGATCGCTGCGGCGCAATCCATGATGAGGTCGAGGCGTTCCTTGGCGAGGGCGCCCAGATCGCCCGAGACGATCCGCTCGACGCGCTCGCCGTCGTTGCCGGAGGTGTCGATCGTGGATTCGCCGACACCCTGATCTTCCCTGGTGCGCACGCTGAAGGTCCAGGGGCCGACAGAGACCTGATCGTGATCGACCAGCGGCGAGGGCGAGTTGGCCTGCATGCGGACGCCGTTGACCTCGGTGCCGTGGCGGCTGCCGAGGTCTTCGAGGATCCAGTCCTCGCCAGAGCACCAGATGCGGAGGTGCTTGCGCGAGATCATGGGGTCGTTGAGCTGCACGTCGCTGCCTGAAGAGCGGCCGAAGGTGACCCGCTTCGAAGGGTCCAGCTCGATCGGTCCGATCGGTGGGCCCGAGATCTTGCGCAATCGGAGCGGGGTGTCGGTTCGGTTGTCTGGTGCGTGTGTAGCCATGTGGTGAGGGGCCCAGTGTAGCGCCGCCGCGGCGGTTTGCACGGCAGAGCGGCTCAGGGGGTCAGCCTGGCGTGCCAGTTCTGCGCATCGTCGGGCTTGCCCCACTGGCTGTAGCAGTCAACCAGGACGCGGATGACATCCTGCGTCCGCTTGTGGTCAGCGCCGAAGGCGGCGAACTGGATCTCGTACGCCTCGTTGAGCGAGACCAGCGCGTCGTCGTACCGCTCCAGGGGGATGAGCGTCTCGGCGTGGCTCTTGAGGTAGACCCCCAGGTGCCAGTGGCCTGCTGGGAGGGCGATCCTGGCGCGGCTCACCACGTCGGCCATGATCGTCTCCGCCTCGGCGATGCGGCCCAGCCCCACCACGGTGTCGGCGAGGTTGTTCTCGCAGATGATGGTGTCGGGGCTGCCTGGTCCGAGGATCTGCTCGAGGATCGAGAGCGCGCGCCGCTGGAGGCGTTCCGCCTCGTCGAACTCGCCCTGCTCGGAGAGGATCATCCCCAGGTTGTCGAACGTGCGCGCCGTGGTGAGGTGCATCTCACCCAGAGCGCGGATGCGGCCGTCGAGCGTCTCGCGGAACATCTGCTCCGCCTCTTCGAGGCGGTCCTGCTCCCAGAGAACAAGGCCCAGGTTGTTCATCGCGTTGAGCGTGCGGGGGTGCTCGACGCGGTACGCGATCTGGTACGCATCGATCACGTCGTGGTAGATCGCCTCCGCCCTGGCCTGCTCGCCCATGATGCGGTAGGTCTCTGCGAGCGAGAGCATCGTCTCGATCCGCGCGAGCTGGTCTTCCTGCGGCGAATCGTCATCGACATGATGCAGGACGATCAGTTGCTCGAGGATCTCCGCGGCGCGCTCGTTCTGCCCCTGATCACCCAGCGACGCGGCGAGCTGCCGCGTGAGCTTGAGCGTCAGCGGATCGGTCTCGCCCAGGGATTTCTTCGCGAGCGCCAACGCCGCGCGCAGTTCCGCCTCGGCATCGGCCCATTTCATGGTGGTTTCGAGCAGGGCGGCGTGCTCGCTGTGCGCTTCGAGGGCCTCGCGGCTCTCGGGGCCGAGTTCCCGCTCGCGGATGCGGATCGCTTCGCGCAGGTGCGGGAGCGCCAGGTCCACATCGCCGAGGCCGTGGTACGCCTTGCCCAGCGTCTGGCGGATGGAGGCCTCGACCAGGGGCTGATCGACGAAGCGGCCGCTGATGCGCTCGCTGGCGATATCGATGACCTCGCGCACTGTCACGCGGCGGCCGCGGTTCTCAGGGTCCGCCTGCGCGAGCAGGTCGTTGTTGAGGAAGTCGTTGGTTTCCTGGGCGATCTGCGCCGCGAGTTCGGCGCGGTCGCGCTCCTGTACGGCGCGGATCATGCCTGTGGTTGTCCCGATCGTACCTCCAGCGAGTGCGAGGACGACGATCGTCGCTGCGGCGACGACGGTGCGGTTGCGGCGGATGAACTTCCTGAAGCGGTAGTAGGTGCTGGGCGGCGTCGCCTCGATCGGCTGGTTGGACAGGTAGCGCTCGATGTCGCTGGCGAGGTCCGGCGCGGACTGGTACCGGCGCTCGCGGTCCTTCTCGATCGAGGTGAGGACGATCGTCTCGATGTCGCCCCGGAGGGCTTTGTCCACCGAGCTGGGGCGTGGCGGGACGTCTTCCTGGATGACGCGGACCGCCTCGTGGATCGCGCACTGGCGGATGTCGTAGGGCAGGTCCCCGGTCAGCAGCTCGTAGAGCACGACACCCAGCGCGTAGACGTCCGATCGTGTGTCGAGGTCGTGCGGGTCGGCGTTGCACTGCTCGGGGCTCATGTACTGGACAGTCCCGATGAGCTGTCCGATGTCCGTCTGCATCGTCGTGACGGAGAGATCGCTGTCGGTGGAGCGCGCCACACCAAAGTCGATGATCTTGGGCTGACCGGACGAATCGACGAGGATGTTGCTCGGCTTCAGATCGCGGTGGATGACGCCCTTCTGGTGGCCGTGACCGACGGCATCGCACACCTGGCGGAAGAGCTCGAGGCGCTCGCGCGTCGAGAGGTTCCGGCTCTGCGCGTAGTCGATGATCGACTTGGCGCCGGGGACGTACTCCATCGCGAAGAAGGGCACGCGGGCGTTGCCGTCGTCGTGGGCGCCTGCTTCGTAGACCTGCGCGATGTTGGGGTGCCGGAGGCGGGCGAGGACCTGGCTCTCGTACTCGAACCTGCGGAGCGCGACGCGGGAGGTGATCCCGGCCTTCATCACTTTGAGCGCCACGACGCGGCGCGGGTACTCCTGGAAGGCCTCGTAGACGGTGCCCATGCCCCCACCTGCGATGACGGATTTGACGTTGAACTGCCCGATCTTCTTCCCGATGAGGGAGGTCTCTTCGGTCTCGCCCAGCTCGTCGTCGGTGGTTCCGAAGACTGTCGGGGCTGCCCCGATGTCGGTCATCTCCATCTCTTCGCGGATGAGGGTCCGGACCTCGGTCTGGAGCGAATCATCGCCGCCGCAGAGCGCGATGATCTCTGACTCCTGGGCCTCACCTTCGAGGCCCCGGGTCTTCAGGAAGATCTCCCGGACGAGTTGTCTGCGTTCGGCGTCGGACATCCGCCTGAGTGTAGTCGGCAACGCGTCCAGCACAGGGAAAAAGCGATGCCGGGCTCGAACGGAGGAATGCCGAGGAGATGCTTCCCGGAAGTTCCACCCGCTCGGCCCCGAACCCGACATCGCTGGAGGAGACCCGGTCCGGCGGCCCTTCGGGGCGTTCCTCCCGGAGCGCTCCGGAGGGCCTTCGCGCCGGGACCGGTGCGGATGGACGCCTTGTCGCATCACGCTGAAGCACCCGTGGCCCAGCGTGCGAGGACGCCGGGCCACGGGAGAGAGGGCGCGTCGTTACTGAGAGAGCGGAATCGGGCTGATTCATGCGCATGAAATCTGAAAAAAAGCGCAACATTGTCGGCAGCCCCTCCGACGCGCCGCTCCGATCCGGGGCTCTGGAAGCGTGACTTGCACGACGCGTCGGCTTAGGATCCCCCCAACTCCGGAAATCCGGGCACAGGGAAGTCATGAGCATGCAAACCATCGTTCTCCGTCGCGATTCCGGGCAACCGGGGGCGTCGTTGCGCCGCTGGCGCCGAGGGGTTTTCCTGGGGGTGATCGCCGCGAGCCCCCTTCTTGGTTGTGAAGACAACGAGATCCGCGCGTACCGGGCGCCGAAGGCGGCGCCGCCGCCCCAGCAGATGACGCCCGAGCTGCCGCCTGCGACGATGACGGATCAGGCCGTCGTCTGGACGCTTCCCGATGGCTGGGAAGAGGTCCCCACGGAGCAGGCGATGCGGCTGGCGACCTTCACCGCCGGCGAGGGCATGCCCGAGATCACGCTCAGCGCCTTCCCTGGGACCGTGGGTGGGGTGCTCGCCAACATCAACCGCTGGCGGGGTCAGATCGGGCTGGAGCCGACCGACAACAACGGGCTGATGCAGTCGGTCATCTCGATCCCGGAGAGCCAGACGGATGCGCTCGTCGTGGACCTCCGCGGCCCTGATGAGGTCCGGATGCTGGCCTCGATCATCACCCCAGGCGATGGGCAGTCGTGGTTCGTCAAATCGACCGGCGGATCGGCCTCGATTGATTCGCTTGTTGCGCCCTTCATCGAGTTCTCGAAGTCGGTCCGGCTTGGGGACTCCGCCGCGGTCGATCCCCACGCGGGGCACAACCACCCGCCGGGCGAGCACCCTGTTGATCACAGCACGGTGGATGGCCGGATCGCCTCGTGGTCGATGCCTGCGAACTGGAAGCCGGAGCAGGGCGCCTCGCCGATCCTCTCGGCGTCGTACCTGGCGACGAACGAGGCGGACGGCGCGCGCATCACCGTGACGCGCCTCAGCGGCGATGGCGGCGGGGACCTTGCGAACATCAACCGCTGGCGGAATCAACTCGGTCTTGCGCCGATGGAGACCCTGAACGCGGACGCCGGCGTGATCAGCGAATCGCCGATGACGGTGGACCTCGTGGCGCCTGATCAGTCCAGCAGGATGCTCGCGGCGATCGTCGCAGGTCAAGGGCAGACGTACTACTTCAAGATGACCGGCTCCGTCGAAGGGTGCGAGGCGGAACTCGCAGGGTTCGACCGGCTGGTGCGCGAGGTCGGGGGTGATTCCCGATGACCGCAGTGCAATCGTTCCTCAAGCCGGTCGCGTCGCTCAAACTGACGGTGTGGCTCTTTGCGCTCTCGATGTTCCTGATCTTCGCAGGCACGCTGGCGCAGACGGAGAGCGGGATCTGGACGGTCGTTGACGAGTACTTCCGCTCGATCATCGTGCGGATCCCCCTGCGGATCTTTGTGCCGCAGAGCGTCTTCGAGGCGCGCGGCGCGATCTTCTTCCCGGGCGGGCTGACGCTGGGTGTGCTGCTGCTTGCGAACCTGCTCGCGGCGCACGCGGTGCGGTTCAAGATGTCGCTCAAGCGGATGGGGATCATCCTGACGCACCTTGGCGTGATCCTCCTGCTGGTTGGCGAGTTCGTCACCGGCGCCCTGGCGCGCGAGGGGAACATGGTGATCCCGGAGGGCGCCTCGTCGAACTTTGTCGAGGACATCCGGACTGCGGAGCTGGCGTTCATCGATGGATCGAGTCCTGACGATGACCTGGTTGTGGTCATCCCGATGGGGTTGCTGCGCGATACAGGGCAGCCGATCACGCACAACCTGCTGCCGGTGACGATCACGGTGGACCAGTGGATGCACAACGCTGCGATCCTTGGTCCCATGCAGGCGACGCCTGAGCAGATGGCGATGGCGGACACCGGCCTCGGCAATTCGGTCGCCGCGGTGCCCATCCCTGCTGCGACAGGCGTTGACGGCGCGACGGTGGACCAGCCGGCGGCGTACATCACGGTGACAGCGCCGGATGGATCGAGCGCCAAGTACCTCGTCGCGGTGCGTTTCGAGGAGGCGCAGCCTGTCTTCATCGACGGCAAGGCGTACACGATCGAGCTGCGGTTCAAGCGGACGTACAAGCCGTACCGGATCGAGCTGATCGACTTCAAGCACGACAAGTTTGTCGGGACGGAGCGGCCGCGAAACTTCTCGAGTCAGGTCCGCCTGATCGATGAAGAACGGCACGTGGACCGCGAAGTCCTGATCTGGATGAACCACCCGCTGCGGTACCGGGGCGAGACGTTCTACCAGTCGTCCTTCATGCCGGGCGATTCGGGCACCGTGCTGCAGGTCGTGCGCAACCCAGGTTGGTTGCTGCCCTACCTCTCGTGCGCGATGGTCTCGGTCGGCCTGCTGTGGCACTTCGGGTTGCATATGGGCAAGTTCGCCAGGAGGCAGGCGCGATGAGCACGGATGCTGCGACAACCAACCAACCGACCCAACCGATGACGCTCAACGCGGCGCAGCGGTTCTTCCCCTGGGTCACGGCGCTGCTCGCGCTGGCGATGATCGCGGTCGCGTTCACCGGAAGGCAGATCGAGGGGCCCTACGACTGGGAGGCGTTCGGCGAGATGCCTGTCTCGGCGTCCGGCCGCGTGAAGCCCCTGGACACGGTGGCGCGGAACACGCTGATGGTCATCACCGGTCGGCAGACGATCGAGATCGACGAGGACACGAAGCACGAGGCGATCCGCTGGTGCGCCGATGTCATCGCCAACGCGGAGATCGCGCGCACGCAGGACGTCTTCCGCATCGATCACCCTGAGCTGGTGGCGATGCTGGGGTTCGAATCCCCTGAGCAGGGCGGGAAGAAGCGGTTCTCGTTCATGGAGCTGACGCCCAGCTTCGAGGAGATCTCCCGGCAGGCGGACCTGGCTTTTCAGGTGAAACCCAAGGAGCGCGACCCCTTCCAGCGGCAGGTCATCGACCTGATGAACCGGCTGACGATGTACATCTCGCTCGAGCATGTCGATTCGCCTTACCTGATCCCGCCGCTGGCTGAGGGCGAGGAGTGGCGGCCCCTGGCGAGCGCGCTCTTTGATCCGGCGCAGCAGAACCTGCCTGCGGTCCTCGCGTGGCGCGAGATCCTCCTGGCGTACGCGGACGACAAGCCGGATGAATTCAACGCTGCTGTGGCGTCGTACAGAGAGCTGCTGGCGCCGACGCTTGGCGGCGCGCTGACCAAGTCGAAGTACGAGGTCGTCTTCAACGAGGTGAAGCCCTTCTACCAGGCGATGGTGATCTACATCGCAGCGTTCCTGATCGCGGGGTTCGGTTTCCTGCTCTCGTGCATGGAGCGCAAGGCGTGGTCGCGCTCGCTCTGGAAGGCGATGATGCTGCTGCTGACGATCGCCTTCATCGTGCACACGTCGGGGCTTGTCGTGCGCATCATCCTGCAGGGACGCCCGCCTGTGACGAACCTGTACTCGTCGGCGGTCTTCATCGGCTGGGCGGTGGCGCTGATCGGGATCTTCCTCGAACGCATCTTCAAGATCGGCCTCGCAGGGATGGCGACAGCAGTCATCGGGTTCGCGACGCTCATCGTCGCGCACAACCTCGCCAACACCGGCGACACGATGGAGATGATGCAGGCGGTCCTCGATTCGAACTTCTGGCTCGCGACGCACGTCATCGTGGTCACGATCGGCTACTCCGCGACGTTCCTCGCAGGCTTCCTCGCGATCGTCTACATCCTGCTCGGCGTTCCCACCAACGTCCTCCGCGGCGATGGTGGCAAGGCGCTGATGAAGATGATCTACGGCGTCATCTGCTTCGCGACGATCACGAGCTTTGTCGGCACGGTGCTCGGCGGGATCTGGGCGGACCAGTCCTGGGGCCGCTTCTGGGGCTGGGATCCCAAGGAGAACGGCGCTGCGTTGATCGTGCTGATGAACCTGATCATCCTGCACGCGCGCTGGGGCGGGATGATCCGCGAGCGCGGCATCGCGGTGCTGGCGGTCGGCGGGAACATCATCACGTCGTGGTCGTGGTTCGGGACCAACATGCTTGGCGTCGGCCTGCACTCCTACGGCTTCATCGATTCCGCGGTCTTCTGGATGCTCCTCTTCGCCGCGTCGCAGCTGATCGTGATGGGTGTCGGGCTGACGCCCTGGCGGTTCTGGCGGAGTTTCCGCAAAGACAGACCGGCTGCGGCGAAACCGAAGCAGGAGCTTCACGTCTCGCCACAGCCGGCGATTGAGTAGTCATTCAGGAATGACGGCAGAATGCCTGGCGATCAGTCGGCGCCCGGCTCGCAGAAGCACGAGGACGTCGGCGCGATGTCCTTGCGCGGCCACGCGATCGCGAGGCGTGTGTTGAGGCTGTTCGCCTCGTTCAGCTTGCCCTGCGCCCGGAGCGCCTGCTGGAGGCCCAGCAGCGCCCAGCCGTTCTCGCGGTTGCGCTCGAGGTCCTCGCGGTAGACCTGCTCCGCTTCGCCATACTGCTCGGCGCCCATCAGCAGCGCGCCCAGCGCGTGGCGGACCGGGAGCATCCACCCTGGGGGCTCGTCGTAGACAAGCGATTCCTCCGCGACGATGCCCTCGCGCAGGATCTCGAATGCCTCGGACGTGCGGCCCTCGCGATACGCCAGCTCACCATTAAGCATCGCGCGGGCGATGGGCTCCAGCTTGCCGATGTCGTTGTTGTAGACGCGCCAGTCGTCTGGCACGAGCGCGACCGATTCCTCGAATCGTTCGACCGCTTCGCGCGCCTCGTCCGTCCGGCCCAGCGCCGAGAACGCGATGCCCCTGGCGTAGTGACGGATCGCGATGCTCATCAGGCGGTAGTCGGGCGGCTCCTCGATCTCGAGGATCTCCTCCCACTTGCCGAAGCGGATCAGCACGTGGTACGGCGTCGCCATGAGCCCATCGATGAGCTCTGGCATCTCCCGGGCGACCGGCTCCGGCATCCCCGCTTCCAGCTCATTGGCAGCGGTGATCGCGGATTCGTACCGACCCTCCATCATCGACGCGAAGGCGAGCATGTGCAGGTTGTGGCCGTAGTACATCATGTACATGCCCTGGTCCTTCGGGCCAGCCTCGAAGTACGCGCGGTCCGCCGCGATCGCCTTCTCGTTCGACACCGCGGCGTCGGCGTACCTCCCGACTCGGATGTAGATGTGCGAGGGCATGTGCACGAGGTGGCCGGACGCTGGGACGAGGTGCTCCAGGCGCTCCGCCGCAGCGACGGCGCGGTCGGGGTTGCTCGATGCTTCGACCGCGTGGATGTAGAAGTGGCTCGCACCGGCGTGATCGGGGCGCATCTGCATGACCTGTTCGAGGACAGAGACGATCTCTTCGATGCGGCCCTTGGGCTCGCCTTCGTCTGTCCAGTAGTCCCAGGGCTGCAAATCCATCAGCGACTCGGCGTACAGCGCGCCGATGTCGGGGTCGCGCGGGAAGTTCATCCACGCCTCGCCCATCTTGTGCGCGTACGCCTCTTCGAGGTGGCTGCGGTCCCTGGGCGGCGGCCAGTCGTAGCGTGCGTTGACCGCTTCGATGAGCGCGCGCTCCAGACGCTGCAGCTCCGTCCGCGCCGACAGCACGTCGAGCGCGTCGCCGGTGCCTGCGTAGAACTGCCGCTCGAGCTGGGCCAACGACGCGGCGTAGAGCGCGACACGCGCTTCGAG
>CAYGNN010000010.1:6748-8345 GCA_964351165.1 uncultured Phycisphaeraceae bacterium | reverse complement strand
CGCTTCGATGAGTGCGCGCTCCTGCGGCGTGGTGTTGTCGATGAGCTCCATCGCTCTGATCGCGGCGCTGTAAGCGTCGTGCGAGCGCTCAGCGGTCATCTCAGGGTCGTTGATGTTCATCCCATTGGCGTAGGCGACGCCCCAGTACGCCATCGCGCAATCCGGGTCCTGCGCCGCGGCTTCGAGGAAGGCGCGGATCGCCTCGTCGTGGTTGAAGCCGTAGAGGAGCTGCATCCCCTGGTTGAACCAGTCCTGCGCGGCGCGGGACGAGGTGGTGACGCGGCGGGTGTAGTCGCCGTAGCCGCCGTAGAGGCTGGCGCCGGTCGCGCCTGGGGCGGGCGCCGCGATGGGCGCCGGCGGCGTCGAGCAGCCGGAGAGGACGAGCGGTGTGGCGAGGAAGGCCGAGACAATCGGCACAAGCGGTGCGTGTGTTCGTCGCATGGTGGAGAACCTCCAATGCCCCTGAGGCGCGATCGGGACGGCGGACCTGCCAGCCTACTCGAAGAAATCTGAAATACAGCCGCAGAGCCTGCAGGGGAACCCCCTGAAAGTTGGCCTCAACCGGAGAGTGGCGAACGCCGAAAACGCGGCTATCATGTCCGCCCCGACCGAACGGCTCGCCGTGAGGTTGGGGCCCGGCCTGCGACGCATCGAGTCGTAAGTCGAGGAATACAGGGCGATTGGCGCAGTTGGCTAGCGCGCCTCGTTGACATCGAGGAGGTCACTGGTTCAAGTCCAGTATCGCCCACTACGAAGAATGCCCGGGCTTCGGTCCGGGCATTTTTTCTGCGCCTCGGGGGATACCGCTGCGGATCGTTTACTGCGAGCCGGGGCCGGCGACGGCCTCGATCCGATCGAAGAAGTTCGTGATGATTCGGATCTCGTCCGGGATCGCCTCGTCGTCGAGTTGGACGGCGAGCATCCGCGATTCGTCCGGCGTGAAGTCGTAGTCGGCCTGGGTGAGCAGGTTGAGTGCGCTGAAGACTGCCTCGGGCTCGCCGGTTGGCCTGCCGTCTTCGCCGAGCATGAAGCGGTGGACCCCGCGGCCGCGCCGGTAGTAAAGCGTTGTACCGGTGGGCCCCCACTTGGGCGCCATGCCGCCGCCGACGGAGACCTGCATCGGCGCGCCGCCGTCTTTGTTGATGACGTACACCTCGTTGCGTCCGGTGACGTTGGAGACGTAGGCGATCCACCGGCCGTCGTTCGAGAAGGCGCCTTGGAACTCGTCGAACTGGCTCGACACCAACAAGCGCGGCTCCTGTCCTGGCACGTGCAGAATGACATCGCGGAGCCTGCCGTCGCTGCGCACCTCAAGCAACAGCTCGCCGCTGGGGCCGACCGACGTCAGGAAGATGTTCTGTTCGGTTTGCAGGATCAGCTCCGGCTCGCCAACGCCGCTGGTGCTGGCCGCCCAGACCGACCACCGCGTATCCCGGTTCGAGTTGTAGAAAACCCTCGCGCTCCCGTCCGCCCAATAGGGTCGGATGTCGTTGCCGTCGCCGAACGTGATCCGCCGCGGCAGCTTCCGATCGAGTTCAATCTCGACGATGTCGCCGCCGCCACCAACGAGCACGGAACGGCCATCAGGGGAACGGGA
>CAYGNN010000010.1:0-6738 GCA_964351165.1 uncultured Phycisphaeraceae bacterium | reverse complement strand
TCGATTTCATCCTGTTCGAGGATCGGCTCGACACCGCCGTCGGGATCGACACAGACAAGGCTGCGGCGGCCCGGAACGCCGGGGACATACGCAAGCGTTCCCTCTGCTGAGAGTGAAAAGACAGAGTGCGTCGAGTTCCGCAGGTAATACACGTCATCGAGCAACTGCCTCGCGTCGCTTTGCTGGACCGGGGCCTCCGAATCAGGATCGAAAGCGATCGCCTGCAGCCCGCTCGTCCAACGCTCAAAGATCAGGTGCCCGGAGGCCGACCATCGCACAGGAGATGCGTAATCCCGTTCGGAACCGAGATCCTTGACTCTCGTTCCCTGAAGCGTTTTGAGGACTTCGGTCTGTGTGTCATAGATCCGGGCGCCCCCGCTATTGCCGCCGCGCCAGGTCGTCAAGAGGATCTTCGAGGAGCCGGGGATTGGCCGCGGCCAGACGTGCGCGTACGCGAGCGGCTCGTCTTCGAGCGACAGCAGCGGCTCCCGCACGCCGCCGGAGTCCGGCACGCGCCACAGCGACGACCCGACGCCTTCGGAATAGATGATGTGCCCATCATCATCCCAACTGGCGCCAACGATGTCGGAAGCGTCCACGATCCAGACGGGGTTGCCGCCGTCGACCGGAACACGCATGATCCGGTCTTCCGCGTAAAACCCGACCGAACGGCCGTCCGGCGAGAAGAACGGGTCTTCGGCGAACCGGCTGCCATCGACCTGGCGCAACCCACTCCCCGCGAGATCGCGCAGGTAGAGGTGGCGGTCGCCGTCATCGGCGCTGACCCCGGCGAAGGCGACCGTGTTCCCGTCGGGCGAGATCGCGATCGGCCCGTAGACCTCGAGCCCGGCGGGCAGCACGATCGAGAGCTCGAGCGATTTCTGCGGCTGAACGGCCGCAGTCTGCGTCTCGGCGGACATCGCGCTGAGTAACCAACCGACACCAGTGACCAACAGCAGGATCATCAGCAACGCCAGGAGCGCCAGACGCGGCGTCCCTGAAGGGACAGCATCGACCGCGCCCGCCTCATCCTCCAGCGATTCGAGCTCGATGCGCACGTCGCCGATGTCGCGGTAGCGCTGGTCCTTGTTCCGCTCGATGCAGCGCCCCAGCACGCGGCGCAGCGCGTGCGGAGATTCCTTCGGGAGCAGCGAGAGGTCGATGTCCTTGTGCAGGATCGCGCCGATGGAATCCGTCGCCGTCTCCCCGTGGAATGGTCCGATGCCGGTGAGCATCTCGTAGAGCACGACGCCGAAGGACCAGATATCCGTCCGGCGATCGACGCGGCGCCCGCGGGCCTGCTCGGGGCTCATGTACGGCGCGGTGCCCATGATCGCGCCGGGGATCGTCGGCGAGTTCATCACCGGCGTCGTGATCGTCGGGACCTCCGTGGACATCCCGGTGGTGCTCTGCGCTTCTTCGGCGCGCGCCAGGCCGAAGTCGAGAACCTTCACCTTGCCCTCCGGCGTGATCTTCACGTTCTGCGGCTTGAGGTCGCGGTGGATGACACCGGCGTCGTGGGCGGCTTCGATGCCTGAGGCGATCTGCGCCGCGTAGTCGAGCGCCTCATCAAGCGGGATGGCGCCGCGGTCGATGCGGTCGGCGAGCGTCTCCCCCTCGACATACTCGAGGATCAGGTACCGGGCGCCGTCGAGTTCCTCGACGCCGTAGAGGCCGGCGATGTTGGGGTGGCTGAGCGAGGCGAGCGTGCGCGCCTCGCGCTCGAACCTGGTCAGTCGATCGGGGTCGGCGGCCAGATGCTCGGGAAGCGACTTGATCGCCACGTCCCGGTTGAGCCGGCTGTCATGGCCGAAATACACAACGCCCATTCCGCCGCGGCCGATCTCCCGGTCCACGCGGTAAGGGCCGATCTGGTTGGGGTGGTCGGAGGGCAAGCGAGAAGGATACCAATCCAGCGCCGGTGGATCAGGTCGCGGCCTGATCTCGCGCGGCGGCGCGATCCGCTGATTCTCTCGGTTCGCGCGGCGGTCGCGGGCCGTGGTGCTGGTAGTACGTGCACTCGATCTGCGCGTTGTAGAGCTTGCGCCTTCGCTCCGCTCGGCGGCCGACGATGAGCTGGTAGTTCGGTATCGCGGTGAAGATGAACTGCGACCAGGTCGGCATCGTGCGGAAGACGTCGGGGAAGGACGCGTACAGCTCCTCGAGTTCGCGCTGGTCACCGAGCCGCTCGCCGTAGGGTGGGTTCGTCACGATGCAGCCATACTCGCGGCGCGTGTGGAACTCCGCGAATTCCTGGTTCTTGATGTCCAGCCACCCCCCCACGCCGGCGCGCTTGGCGTGCCTTCGCACGATGCTCATCAGGTCGGGGTCCTTGTCCGCGGCGAGGATCATCGGGGGGACCGGCGCTTCGGTGATGCGCTCTGATGCGGCGCGAGCGCGGGCGCCTTCCCACAGGGATTGATCGAACGTCGGCCACTGTTCCGCGGCGAATGAACGCTTCAGCCCCGGCGCGATGTTCGCTGCGATCATCGCTGCTTCGATCGGGATTGTTCCTGTGCCGCAGAAGGGATCGACGAGCGGCTTGCCTGGTTTCCAGAAACTCAGCAGCACAAGGCCGGCTGCCATTGTTTCTTTGATCTGCGCTTCGCCTGCGAGATCGCGATAACCACGCTTGTGCAGGCCTTCGCCGGTCGGGTCGATCAGGATGGACGCTTCGTCGTGCAGCAGCGCGATCTCGACCGCGACCTCAGGGCCGGTCTCTGGGAGTTCGTCGACGCCATGCGCCGCCATCAGTCGTTCGACGATTGCTTTCTTGACGGTGCGCTGCAGCGCCGGAACGCTGCTGAGTTGCGAGCGGACCGAGCGGCCGCGCACGTTGAAGGCGCTGTGCGGCGCGATCCAGTCTTCCCAGGGGAGCGACTTCGTGTGATCGAAGATCGCGTCGAAGTCCAGCGCCTTGAATTCGTCGAGCCGGATCAGGATGCGCTCGGCGGCGCGGAGCCGGAGGCAGCACTCGCAGATGTCGGCGTGGGAGCCCTGGAAGAGGATCCGGCCGGTCTGAACCGGCTTGGCGTCCTCGTAGCCGAGAGCCTGGAGCTCGCGCACGACGACGGCTTCGAGCCCAAAGTGTGTTGTCGCGAGGAGTTCGAGCATGCGTGCGGAGCGTAGGCGGGCGGAACTGTATCGAAACCACTCGTACGAATACAAAGCTCAAGATGCTGCGATTCAAACACTTACGAATACCATTGGATCAAGTGGGGCATTTTGCGGGAAAGAAAGCCGATGAGGAGTGTGTAGACTTGATAAAGGATATAATTGTCTCTATTGTAAAAAGTAAGCACTAACCCACGCTGGAGAGGGCGGCGCATCTGTCGCAGTGACAGTCGCGAGGGGGATCGATCCCGCCGCCTGCTCCACGATTCTTTGAGATGCAGTTCAGAAAGGAACGCAGCGATGAACAAGACAGCCTCGATGATGGCGATCGCCGCCCTCACGACCGCTTGCGGCAGCTCCACGGCGCTGGCCACTGACTCGGACAGCGTCCGTGCGCTGGTCGCGGAGATGATCGCCGATGCGGAATCGCGTTCGAGCCTGCTCCAGAGCGGTGGTACCGCCGGGCATGACGGGAACTTCTTCCTCTCATCCACCGATGGCAACTTCACGCTGAAGATGTCCGGTCAGCAGCAGACCCGCTACACGATGAACTTCAACGACGACAGCGCCCAGGACGACTTCACGCCAGGGTTCAGCCTGCCGCGCACGGCGCTGCGGTTCGAGGGGCAGGTCTTCGGCGAGTTCGGTTACGCGGTGCAGGGCGTCTTCAACAGCGCCGGCGGCGGGTTCACGCTCGAAGACGCGTACATGCACACCGACCTCGGCGATGGGCTCACCTTGCTCTGGGGTCAGCTCCGCATGCCGGTGCTGTGGGAGGACATGCTCAGCGAGAAGTACGCGCTCGCGGTGGATCAGTCGGTCGTCAACGCGGTCTTCGGTCAGGGCCGGAGCCAGGGGATCTGGCTGCACCAGTCCAACGAGGACTTCCGCTGGTGGGCCGGTTTCAGCGATGGCGTGCAGTCCGCGAACACCGCGTTCGGCGCTTCGCCTGCTGATTGGGCCCTCACCGGCCGCATCGAGTACAAGGCTGCCGGCGACTGGTCGCAGTTCAACCAGTTCTCCTCGGCGCGCGGCTCGGAGATGGGCCTGAAGTTCGCTGCTGCGGCGCACTGGCAGCAGAGCCCAGACGCGCCGGCGGTTCCGCAGACGGATGTCTTCGCGTACACGTTCGACGCGATGCTCGCGGAGGACGGCTGGAACCTCTTCGCCCAGTTCCTCGGCTTCCACACAGACCCTGATGTCGGCACGGAAACGCATGACCTCGCGCTGGTCCTGCAGGGCGGCGTCTTTGTTTCGGATGACTGGGAGCTCTTCGGACGCTACGACGTGATCATGCCAGACAGCGACCGCCCTGGTGATGACAACTTCAACACGCTGACTGCAGGCGCCAACTACTACATCCACGGCCAGGCTGCGAAATTCACCATTGACGTGAGCTGGTACCTCGATGATGTCGCTGGCAACGACCTCGTCGCCGGCATCGCGCCCAACAGCGGCCTGGCGCTGATGCCCTCGACCGAAGAGGATCAGGTGGCGATCCGCGCCCAGTTCCAGCTCCTCTTCTGATCCGCACTCGGATTGTTCAACATTCAAGGGCCACGGCCCTGGGATGGATCTGCCGCGAGCGTCTGGGGAACCAGACCTCGCGGTTTTTCGATGGTGACGAGCCAGCCAGCATCACCCGGCCCTGCGGCGCTCTCAGGGGTGATTTTGGATAACTCAGGGCCTTGAAAGGCCTGATCTGGCGTTTTTTTGCTTGTGGACACTGTCGCCACCTGATGCTCACAAGATATTTATTAACAGACACTTAGAGATCATTACCGCAAGATTTGGGCACTTTCTTCGCTTGAAGCGTGCAAAAATCCCTGCTGGAGGCCCTTGAAAGCCGATATGGGACTCAGCACGGATGTATGCTAGTGCTACCAAACTTAGGGCCGGGGGCTCCAAGCCATGTCAGGCTGAAGAGCAGTTCAACCGGTTGGGAACAACTCCGGTCACCAACCTGCAGAAAGGAATGCATCGATGAAGATCAAGACCTCAACCCTGGCGATCGCCGCGATTGCGGCTGCCGCTGGCAGCTCTGCTGCGCTTGCGAACGACGCTGACAGCGTCCGCGCTCTCGTCGCCGAGATGATCGCCGACGCCGAGTCGCGCTCGAGCCTGCTCCAGAGCGGCGGCACCGCCGGTCACGACGGCAACTTCTTCCTCTCGTCCGCGGACGGCAACTTCACCATGAAGATGTCCGGTCAGCAGCAGACCCGTTACACGCTGAACTTCAACGACGAGGACGCCCCTCGTGACGACGAAGTCATCGGCTTCTCCCTGCCCCGCACCGCGCTGCGCTGGGAAGGTCAGGTCTTCGGCGACTTCGGTTACGCCGTCCAGGGCTACTTCGCCTCCGCCGGCGGTGGCTTCATGCTCGAGGACGCGTACGTCCACACCGAGATCAGCGACGGCATCCACATGGGCTGGGGCCAGGGTCGCACCGACTTCCTGCAGGAAGACTCGCTGTGGGAGAAGTACTCCCTCGCTGTTGACCAGTCCGTCGTGAACGCCATCTTCGGCCAGGGCCGCAGCCAGGGCGTCGTGTTCTGGGGCGAGCAGGAGGACTGGAGCTGGTCGGCCGCCTTCACCGATGGCTGGCGCTCCGCCAACACCGCGTTCGGCGCTTCGCCCGCGGACTTCGCCCTGACCGGCCGCTTCGACTACAAGGTCGCTGGCGACTGGGATCAGTTCTCGCAGTTCAGCTCGGCCCGTGGCGCTGAGTACGCCGCGAAGGTCGGTGGCGCCCTGCACTGGCAGGACGGCCCGGACACCCCCGCCTCCAACGGCGTTGAGCAGTTCGGCTGGACCGTCGACGCGATGGTCGAGGGCGACGGCTGGAACGCCTTCGCGATGATCGTCGGCGTCTCGACCGACGACGACACCACCGGTCTCGACACCGACGACTTCGCCTGGCTCGTCCAGGGCGGTATGTTCGTCTCCGATGACTGGGAGCTCTTCGGTCGCTTCGATATGGTCTCGCCCGACAGCGATCGCGCTGGCGACGATGACTTCAGCACCTTCACCGTGGGCGCCAACTACTACATCCACGGTCAGGCCGCCAAGTTCTCGATCGACCTGAGCTGGTACCTCGATGACTCCGACGCCAACGACCTCGTCTCCGGCGTCGATCCCAACTTCGGTGGCGCTACCGGCGGCGGCCTCGGCCTCCTGCCCTCCGCCGAAGAGGACCAGGTCGCGATCCGCGCCCAGTTCCAGCTCCTCTTCTAATCCTTCCGGCGTTCTGTGAACGCCATCCGGATACAAACGACAAGGGCGTCTGGCTTGCCAGGCGCCCTTGTTCTTTTTGAGTTCTCTCTCTCCTCGATCGATCGGACGCACGTCAGGTTGCTCGGTTCCTGCGGAACCCCTTCGGCGTGTCCCCAATGCGTTCTCTGGGGCGTAGAAACGCGTCAGCCCCATAGAATGGCCTGAATTCGATTGTCCCGACCGGTGGTTGCTGGTACACCTGAGGTGCTCTCAAGGAAGGACCCCGGGACTTGCCCACGCTCAACCGCCGGATTGCAACCCTTTTCCTGTCACTGTGCGCCCCCCTGCTGCTGATGTCGCCATCAGCCGGGCAGGTCTGCGAGCCGACCATCACGACCGCCATCGGCGGGG
>CAYGNN010000009.1:0-32963 GCA_964351165.1 uncultured Phycisphaeraceae bacterium | reverse complement strand
GGCTGCGTTGGGCATATTCCCCGATTTTTGGATAATGCTCGACGATAGTCAAAGTTACCCAAGTTGTTCAGAATCGTGAAGGTACATGGCCGACGATGGGCCGTTCTGCTGACAAGACAGCGTTTCACATACTCTGGCAAGTTGCGCAGGCTGGCTATGCGGAGAAACTGTTCGCCATGTACGGGATCGCACCCCGCTTCGCATTCGAACCACCCCCGAGTGATTCTCAGGGGTGGTTTGTTGATATGGTGGAGAGAATGGGCGCCTTCGCTGAGTGCCGCAGTGTTCTCAGCCATGGTTGATCGAGGAGACAGGCCTGCGCCACTGTTGGTCAGCGATCAGATCCCCAAGTCGGCGATGCGCCAGGGCCAGGGTAGATCACTCGGTGTGGCAGCACGTATCGTTGGATCCCAGTCGCTTCCATGCGATGTCAAATGTCATGACCTCGCCTGAGAGTTCCGCCTTGGCTTGGTTGGCCTCTTCGGCCGAGGCGAACACCGCGACTTGGGAGCCCATCGGTGTCCTGAGATTCGGTGACATCAGGAACCGGGCGCTCTCGGTCGGGAGCCAAGCGCGCGTCGCATGGTTATGCGACCAGCGCGCGCGGATTGTGAGGTCCGGGTTGTCGGTTTCGTAGTCGACCTGGCAATTCAGATCGTCGAAGAGGCGGGCTTCCGGGCCTCGGGGGCCGTCGACCATGGTCGCGGTCGCCCAGCGTTCGTCGCTGATGATCATGTTGCACTGGGCGCAGACCGAATCGCCGAGGCGGACCTGAGGTGGTCCTGCGGATTTGGTCTCTTCGCACGCGCCGAGCGTTAGCATGGCGGCCGGCAGCGCCAGCATGGCGATGGTGCGTTTCATACCGAGCCCCTCCTTGCGAAGAAGAAGACCGCCAGGCCAAGCGGGGCGACGGTCCACGCGAGCATTGATGACGCGAGCACCCAGGGCAACGAGCTGCCGAGCGTGTGGGAGGCGTAGGCGCCGACGGGACCCAGCACATCGAGCGATGCGTTCATGTTGACGATGACGGCCATCTTGAATGACTGGAGCGGGTTGACCGTGGCCAGGCCGAAGATCTCCTGGACGCGGAGCTTGAAGAGTACGGAGCTCGCCATGAGCCCGAGGTCGCTCACGAAGACGAGCGCGAGCCAGACGAAGAGCCCGATGCCGGTTGCGACGCCGGTGCGACGCGAGACGACCGAGATCAGCATCCCCAGCGACAGCATCGCCAGGGCGAGCATCGCTGTGTAGGCGGTGAGCATCGCGAAGGCGCCAACCCCGACGCCGCCGGCTCGCCACGCGAGGACGCCGGCGCTGACACCGAATCCGATGCAGAGCGAGCAGAGCAGCGCTGCCGCGAGGCCGAGGTACTTCCCGAGGAGCACCTGCGTCCGCGAGACTGGCTGCGCGAGCAGGTAGAGCAGCGTGCCCCGCTCTCGCTCGCCTGCGATGGACCCGGCCCCGGCCGTCAGCGCCATGAGCGGGACCACGAGCATGATGAGATTGAGCAGGCCCGCGGCGGTCCGGCCGAACCCGGCGAAGCCGTGCGAACCGACGCCGCTGAGCGAGAGGAAGGAGACGCCGACGGCGAGGAATGTGAACGCGACGGTGTAGAGCAGGAACCACTTGCTCGCGACGGCGTCGCGGAATTCGCGTCGGGCGAATTGCCAGGCGCCGCCGAGCAGGCTCGGTGCGACCGTGGTTTGTGCGCGTGCCGAGGTTTCGGGTGTAGCGAAAGCGCTCATCGGGTTTCCTCCCGGATGTGGACGTCTTCAAGGATCTCGATGTCGCGGACCTGGATCTGGCGCTGGGCGAGCGTCGCGATGGGCTCCGCCTTGCGGTCTCTTGGGACGGCGACGCAGAGCCCGTGCCCGTTGAGGTGGACGGCGTGGCCGGCTTCGCGGAGGGCGTCCGCCGCGTCGGCTTCGCTCGCCATCGTCAGGTAGAGCCGGACCACCTGGACCGGTTTCTCGGTTGGCCAGAGTTCTGCTGGGGTTGTGTCGCGGACCAGGCGCCCGCGCTCCATGACCAGGACGCGGTCCGCCAGCGCGATGACCTCGTCGGGCCGGTGCGATGCGAAGAGCAGGGACTTGCCTTGTTTACGCAGGCGCTGGAGCGTGGTGACGACCTCGCCCCGGCCGTCCGCGTCCAGGTTCGAGGTCGGCTCATCCAGGACGATCAGGGGAGGATCGCTGAGCAGCGCCACGGCGAGTGCGAGGCGTTGTTTCATCCCGCCTGAGAGATCTCGGACGCGCTTCCGTTCGTGTCCGGTCAGGCCGACGGTGTCGAGCGAGCTGGCGGCGCGTTCGCGCGAGACGTTGCGGAGCCTGGCGAAGAACAGCATCGCCGAGCCGAGGCGCGCATCGTCGTGGAACGCGAGCTCCTGCGGGACGTAGCCGGCGAGGGCCCTCGCGTCCCTGCCGCGGCGGCGGGCGTCCATCCCCCCGATCGAGGCCCGTCCGCGGTGGCGGATGACGCCGAGGAGGCAGCGGATCAGCGTGGTCTTCCCGGCGCCGTTGCTGCCCCAGAGGGCGAGCGAACCGCCGTCTTCCAGCTCGAAAGAGACATCCGAGACTGCTTCGACCCGGCCGAAGCGTTTGGTGATTGCAGCAGCACGGATCATGGGCGGCCTCCTTCACGAATGACCCGCAGCCTGGGTTCGATGGTCATCGAAGCGATCACGGCGCCCGCGATCAGCACCAGCGCGGCGGCGAGTGTTCCCATGCGGCCCGTTTCCTGGCCAGAGGTGGGGATGGCGAGTTCGATGCGCGGCGGGTCGGCGAGCGGGGCCGGATCGATGAGCGTGGACTCGGGCCGCAGCTCGGGCAGGGCGCGCGATGTGAACTCGATCGCCTGCTGGGCGGGGCTGTGGACGAAGAGCCGCAGGTTGGGTTCGTTCGCCAGCATCGCGCCGAAGAGGCTCCGGGGTTCGTACTCGATGTCGCCGATCCCGTCGGCGTCGAGGTCGAAGCCGGCGTAGTCCGACCAGTAGTTGCCGGAGCCGTTGCTCGCGAAGGTGTTGAGAACGAGCCGGCCGCGGCCGTGCGTCGCTGCGGGTTCCTCGTTCTCGACGAAAGCGTTGCCGGTGAAGACGTTGTCGTGCGTGTTCGGTGTTGCGAGCAGGCCGATCTCGTTGAAGGCGATCATGTTGGACTCGAAGATCCCTGTCGAGTCGATCGAGGAGGGGCTGTTGTCGATGTAAACACCCACGCGGTTCGCCAGCAACGCGTTGCCGACGATGGCGATTTCATCGCAGTCCTTGAGTCCGATCCCGTAGCCGCTGGCGCCTCGGTTGTTTCGCATCCGGTTGCCGCGCAGCGTGATCCCGTTGCTGTACATGAGGTACACGCCGACGGAGTTGCTGAGGAGGTCGTTCTCTTCGAGGACGGAGCCGTGGCTGTACATGAAGTGCAGCCCGTAGCGGCTGTCCGTCACGGTGTTGCGGGTGATTCTGAGGTTCTCGGAGTACCAGAAGACCATGTCCCGCGAACCATGCACGGTGTTGCCTTCGACCGTGCAGCCGTGGCTCCACCAGAGGCGGATGCCGTCGCCGCGTCGCCCCGCCTCGAGGTCCTTGCAGGTGATCGTGTTGTTCCGGATGACAGCGCCTGGGGATTCTCGCAGATCGATGCCGAAGAGGGCGTCCGAGATCCTGTTCGATTCGATGACCGCGTTCGCCGCGACGACACGGATCGCCGACGGCTCGCCGGTGACATCCTCGCCGGAGGCCCGGATTGCGCAATGGCGGATGGTCACGTGGTCTGCCAGCACCTGGATCACGGTGCCTTGCCCGAGCCCGTCGAAGATGGCGCTGTCGCTGCCGTCGAGCACGATTGGCTTGCGGATGGCGAGGGCGCCCTCGTAGATCCCGGCGGGGATCCTGATCTCGGCGCCCGGCTCGGCGCGCTCGATCATTTGTGCGATGACGTCGGTCGGCTGGCGTGCCGGCTGCGGCTCCGCGTGTGTCTTTGCCGCGACGAGCGCGAGGCCCATCAGGATTTGGAGTGCTGCACAGCGCATGGTGGTAGTTGCTCAGGCGGCCGGGGGGGCGGCTCCGGCGCTGTCTTGTTTCAGGAGCGGGAGGTACGCCCTGCGATGGAAGTAGAGGGCGGCGATCAGCACGGCCGAGGCGATCGTCGCCAGGATGAGCCCGGCGCCTGGGGTCGCGATGGTGACGAACTGGCCGATGCCGCCCTTGCCGAGTGCGGTGGGCACGAAGGGCTTGACCGCGTTGGAGAGCGGGGCGTTCGGATCCAGGTTCAGACCGAAGTGCTTCATCCACAGGTGGAGGTCCACCAGGAACACGACGGGGAAGAAGACGACCGGCGCCACCAGCAGCACGGCCCAGCGCGTGCGTATGTACGCGGCGAACTCGAGCATGATGACGAAGGCGATCATGAGGAAGACCCCGATGGTCCGTTCGAGCTGCGCTGCTTCGAACAGCGACCGCATGCCGATGTAGTGGTTCAGCCCGTCGATCTCGGCGACATCGCCGGTGAGCGCGTTCAGGAACGCGGTCATGTGCAGGCCGTCGGGGTACTGCGGCGCCTGGAGCTCCATATGCCAGTAGGGGAGGAAGAGCGAGACGAGCAGCAGCACCCGGGCGGTGAGCATGAGGAAGCCTGGGGCGCCGTACCGGAAGGAGTGCCTGGAAAACTCTTCGCGCGGGACCCGCGGGCCAAGGACTCGATCGATCAGGGAGGTCATGGCGTCATCCTTGTTCGTTGTCGCGGAGCGCGGATCGATCCGCGCCGTGTGGAATCCGCACCCGGCGCTTTCACGCCGGGCGCGGTGGGTGTCAGTTGGGTTCGACCATCAGGTAGCCCATCATCTCCAGGTGGAGCGCTGAGCAGAACTCGGAGCAGTAGAAGGGGAAGGTGCCAGCGGTGTCGGCGACGAACTCGATCGTCACGCTCTCGCCGGGCTCGAGCGACGCGGTGATGTTGTAGACCGGCACGGCGAAGCCGTGCGTCGCGTCAACGGCGCGCTCGGTGTTGGTGATGTGCCAGCGGACCTTGTCGCCCTGCTTCAGGTAGACGTGCTCGGGGTTGAAATGGCTGCGGATGGCGGTCATGAAGATGTCCACCGTCCCGTCATCGTTCCGCTGCACGCGCTCCATCTTTGGCTTGGGCGCCATCGGGTTGATGTTCTGGACGTGCGGGTCCCAGCCGACTTCGGGGTAGGTCGACCACGAGTTCAGCTTGTCCGCTTTGATGATCTGCGCGTAGTGGGGCTCGCCGACGCCCATCGCCATGTCGTAGATCACCGGCGCCTTCGTCCCGCCCTCGGTGATATCGATGAGTTGGAGGTTCTGCGGGAGCAGCGGGCCGGTCTGGATGAATCGATCGACGGCCCATTTGTTGAGCGCGACCAGGTACTTGCCGTCGGGGCTGACTGTGTCGCCTTCTGCGGCGGCGATGTGGCCGACGTTGTAGTGGACCGGGGTCTTGTGCACGAGGGTCCAGTCGGGCTCGGGCGTCGCGGATCCGTACGAGCCGCCGAGTGTCCAGCGGGCGACCGCCGAGTCGAGATAGAGAGAGGTGTAGGCGTAGCCGTCGGGGCCGAACTGCGTGTGCAGCGGGCCGAGGCCGACCTCGATGCGGGCCTCGACGACGGTGTCGAAGTCCAGGATCGGCACGCCGTACTCGTCTTTGCCGGAGAAGGTCTTGCTCTCGATCGCGTGCTTGATCTTCTCCATCGAGTAGATCGTCACGTGCGGGTCGAGCTTGCCGGAGACGACGATGAAATCGCCCTTGGGCGCGACGTCAACGCCGTGCGGGCTGCGCGGCTCCGGTGTGACGTGGAGCAGGCCCTCGGCGAGCGCGGTTTTGAGCGTGATCACTGGGAAGCCCTCGATCTGCTCGACCTTGCCCGCCTTGAAGACGCGCTCGGCCTTCCGCCAATCGATGATGTGCAGGAAGTCGGTTGCGTTCATGCTGGCGCCGGCTTCGAAGGGGGGCTTTTTGTCCTGGATGCCGCCCGTGGCGAGCTCGGTGTTGAGCGAGTTCATGAAGAAGTACCCGTCGCTGGCGAGCTTGCCTGCATCGGAGAGGTCCTGCCAGTAGGGGGGCAGCTCGATCGCGAAGGACTGGCTCTTGTCGATCCGACCTCGGTTGCGGTCGAACTTCCAGAGTGTGACCGAGCCCTTGTACTCTTCCTTGTACTCGGAGATGGGGACGTACTCCGAGCCCCAGGGCACGGCGTACTGGCCGCCCTCAATGATGTACTCGGTGTTCGGCGTGACGAACGTGCCGCCGTGATCGCTGAGCGTCAGCGGGTTCTTAATGATCTGCTTCGTTTCCCAGTCTCGCAGGTCGATGACCGCGACGCGCGCGTTGATCTTGTCGTTGATGAAGACGAACTGGCCGTCGTAGTCGCCGGCGGTTTCGGAGAACGCTGGGTGGTGCGTGTCACCCCAGAGGTTGGCTTTGCCTTCGGGGAAGCCCTCGGCGAGGATCTTGTTGCCGACACCGTATCCCCAGCCCTGCCACGGCTCGGGTGTGAATACAGCGATCGAGCGCAGCAGACGCATGCTCGGGAGCCCGACCACGAAGATCTGGCCGGCGTGGCCGCCCGAGGCGAACATCAGGTACTCGTCTTTCTGCCCGCTCGGCAGGTAGGTCTTCGCGGCCGCGATCAGGTCGGCGTTGGTCAGGCCGCGTTCCTTCGCGACGGACTCGACATCTCGCATGGATTGCCCGGCCGCCTGGCCGGCGAGGCCACCGGCCGTGAGGATCGCAGCTGCAGCGGCAAGAGAGCGAATGTGTTTGCATCGTTGTTTCATGATGATTCCTCGGATCTGCGCCGTCTCGGACCAATGCCGAGGCCCGGCTGGGTGTGCGTTGCACGATTCCCTCAGGAGCCCATCGCTTCTTCCTGGAGGGCTCGGATGTAGGTGATGATCTGCAGGAGCTGCTCATCCGTGATGGCCGGGTTGCCGCCCTTGGGCGGCATATCGAGCCCGGTGGTGTTGCTGGCGTCCCACATCGGGCGGCCGCGCTTGATGAACCCGACGAGGTCGGTGTCGCTTGTGCCGCGGACATAACCGCTGGTGATCAGCGGGAGGCCCTGCCCCTCGATGCCTTCGGCGCCCTGTCCATGGCACGCGGCGCACGAGGCGATGAAAAGGTCGTAGCCGGCGTGCTCGGTGAGTTCGATGGCTGGGCCGCTCTCGCCGGCGCGCGCCTTGACGTTCCAGGGTTCAACCGAGACCGGGCCTACGCCCGGATCCTGGATCGCACGGAGGTAGACGATGATGTCGTTGATCTTGCTGTCGCTGATCTCTTGCGCGCCGCGCGGGGGCATCAGGGCCCCTGTTGTGTTGAGCGGGTCGTCCAGCTTTCTCCCGTCGACGAGCAGGGTGAAGAGTTCGTCGTGCGAGCTGTCCCGGACGAAGGCGCTGTTGTGCAGGGGCTTGCCCAGGCCGTGCACGCCGTCGCCTTCTGGCCCGTGGCAGACCGCGCAGGTCTTCTGGTACGCGCGCTGACCGCTGGCGATCTCGAGTCTGTTAACGCCGAGCGCCGCGGCTTCGGCCGTCCACGCCGGGACCGGCGGCTTGGGCATGGCGATGATGAGCACCAGGAGGATGGTCGGGAGCGTGATCGCGAAGAGCGCGTTGATGCCGATGGCGTGCCATTTGTAGGGATCGGAGGCGATCGCCTCTGCTGCCTGTGACGGTGTGGTTGCGGGTTCCATGTGGTTTCGCCTGATGCGGGGTTGAAAACAACCTAATGGATACACAAGTACACTAAGAGTATCCAAGCATCTCGCCGCGGTCAAGCGAAGGCCAGGTTTCAATCTTCAGATTCGTCGCGCTTGGCGCCCCTGCTTGGGGCATCGACCCGGAGTTCCAGTGGGATCTTGCCGGTCGGGTCGCACAGTGGCCGCACGCCGCCCTCGCCATCGAGCAGGTCGCTGAGCGAGGTCGAGGCGAAGGTGTTCTCGGCGCGGGCCATCTCGATGTCCAGCATCTGGTGCAGTGCGCAGAGCCGGGTGTGCCCCTTGATTCCCAGTGGGCAGCGTTCGATCCGTTGTATCTGGGTTTCAGAGGCGTTCAGCACGTCGAGGACGCTGATTGCGGTGGGGACCTTGGCGAGCGCAAACCCACCGCCGGTGCCTCGGCGGGCAGTCACGATCTTGTGGCGCGACAGCATCCGCAGGATCTTCTGGAGATAGCCGACCGGGACCATGACCGCGTCGGAGATCTCCTGGGCGGAGGCGGGCGTGTCGTCCGGGCGGGCCGCGAGGAAGACCGCGGCTCGGAGCGCATATTCGGAGGTCTGGGTGATCAGGGCGCCGTCTCCGGCATTGTGGATAATATGGATCGACATAGATACTATGGTACGGAAGCCCCGCCGAGTCAAGGGCAGGAATCCATGATCTCGCATCAGGCAGGCATGGTTCATAGATCAAATAGAATTCGGATTAGAGATCAGATTTGTTTCATCGCCTGAGTTCCGAAATGAGTCCCAGCGGCGTGCCTCGGGATTGGCAAGGATCGGCAACTATCAGGATTGGTGAACAGGGGTAAATCGATTGGCTGGGTGGTTTGCGGGCTCTCGGTGAGGTTCCCAAATCGAACCGTGTAGAATCCTCCCCTCTCCGCTTCAAGCAAAGAACCCCCGTTTGCGATTGCAGGCGGGGTTGTTTTTTAGGTGCGATGGCTGGTGAGCTGCGAACCGACCTTGCTTGTCCGCGCTTCGGGGCTGACCGGGACTGGTCGTTGGGGGGCGCCAGCAGACGCCGGGCTACAATCGGGGGTTTCTCACCCTGAGGAGATGATTGATGATGCATCGCTGGCGGTTGGTCGTCTTTGGCGTGGCGCTCTTTCTTGTCGGGTGCGCGGCGCCCGGTTCTTCGCGGTCGTCGTCCGATGGGGCGCCGGCTGGCGCTGGAACGTCTGGATCGACGCTGCCCTGGGCGGCGCCGACGATCGATCAGGCGGTGAAGGTCCTCGACGGCCGGACCGGCGAGGTCGTGTCGTTCGATGACATGCTCGATCGGCTGGCTGGCGCGGATGCGGTCTTCCTGGGGGAGACGCACATCGATGAGACGACCCACCGGGTTGAACTGGCGGTGTACGAGGGGCTGCTCGAACGCCTTGGGCCGCGTGTCGTCCTGGCGATGGAGATGTTCGAGCGCGACGTGCAGCCTTCGCTTGATGCGTATCTCGCTGGCTCGATCGATGAGCAGGCGTTCCTGGAGCAGGCGCGGGCCTGGGGGCAGTACCGGACCGCGTACCGGCCGATGATCGAGCGGGCGCGCGCCGGCGGTCATCCGGTGGTCGCGTCGAACATCCCCCGTTCGCTCACCCGGCGGATCTCGATGGAGGGGCTGGGCGTCCTGGATTCGCTCGACGTGGGCGAGCGTGGGTATGCCCCGGCGGAGATTCATCCCAACACGCCTGCGTACTGGCGCCGGGTGGACAACGCGATCCGCGGGCATCTGCCGATGATGCGGCGGGGCGGCGCGGATGATCAGCGGCTCTCGAGTACGCAGACGCTCTGGGACAACACGATGGGGGAGTCGTGCGCGCTGGCGCTCGATGCATTCCCAGGTGCGATGGTGCTGCACGTCAACGGCGCGTTCCACAGTCAGTACTGGGACGGCACGGCGCGGCAGTTCTCGATCCGGAAGCCTGACGCGGAGGTGCTGACTGTTGATGTCCGCTCGACGCGGAACCCATCTGTTGCAGGGCTTGGTGGCGAGCCTGTGGCGGACTTTGTTGTGATGGCGGAGGCGCGGGCCTCGGATCAGAACAACGGGACGTGGTCGGTCGCGTTCGATCGCGAGCTGAAGTACCGGTTCCACATGCCGGAAGGCGCGTCTGAGGATACTCCGGCGCCGCTGTTGATCTGGTTCGGTGAGGCTGGGCTGACATCGCAGGATGGGCTTGATCTGTGGCGCGAGCGGCTCGGCGAGCACTCGGCGATCGTGGTGATCGAGCCGCCTTACCGGGGGCTTCAGGATGATCGGAGCGAGGGGGGGCGATGGTTCTGGGCGGATACGTTCGGGGAGGACATCGGCGCGGTCATCGCTGCGACGGAGCGCGCCTGGGCGTACCTGCTGCGGTATCACCCGATCGACCCTGCGCGGGTCTGTGTCGCGGGCGAGGGGACCGGCGCGACGGTTGCCTCGGCGTTGGCGCTCTTCAGCGAGCGGATCGATCCGGCTGCGCTGGTTTATGAGCCGGCGCAGTACGTGCAGCTCAAGGACTTCCCGCTGCCTCTGCCCGACTCTGAGAGCGATGCCCAGCGCCGGGCGTCGATCGCTGTGTCCGGGTCGGCGGACGACGAGCAGTGGTGGGCGGAAGAGCTTGAAGCGTACCGGTCGATCGGGTTGACAACGTCCTTTGCGCAGCGGTCGAGCGGCGAGGCGGGATTTGATCTCCGGCAGGAATCGGAGCTCCGCGCGGCGCTCGAGCTTCCTGCGAACGAAGCGGTCGCGGCTGCGGCGCCGGTCGGGTTGGTAGTCCCAGCTGATACGCCTCGGGCCAGGCACTGGGCGAGGCTGTATGCGCTGCGGTTCAATGCGGAGACTGGGCGGCCGGTCACGCTGCTCGATGCGGAGGCTGAATCGGGCGCGACGCTTGATCTCTCGCAGGTTGTTGCGCCGGGGATGGTGGATGAATCGATCCCTCGTTGCCCGGGGCCCTTCGGCGGGACCACGGTGCTTGTCCTGCCTGAAGATGTTTCTGAGGCGGACAAGAAGCTGTGGATCGCGGTCGAGGAGAACGATCCGCTGAACAAGCAGAGCCGGTTCCATCGCGTGCGGATCGCGGTTGCGAGCGACGATGCGGGGGATCGGTCGCTGCCGAGCATGCTCAAGACGCTCGAGAGTCAGGGGCGGAAGAACATTCTCATGGTCCCTGCGTCGTTTTATGCGGCGCCAGCGATGATGCGCCGGATGGAGCAGTTGACGGTTGACGCTGCGGACCGGATGACGCTGCGGTGGATGCCTGGGCTGGGTGGTGAGGAACTGCCGGTTGGGCTCGCGGTCGCGGAGGCGCCGGTCGGCGTAGTTGGGCATTCGCTGCGCGTGGCGCTGCATCCGGAGACGAGCCGGATCGAGGTCGAAGACACGATCCTGCTGCCGCCTGGTCTGCGGTCTACGGGGACGGAGTTCGTGCTCAACAGCGCGCTCACGATTTCCAGCAGCGAGCCAGCGCTGCGGAACCTGGGCGCTGCGGAGAGCGAGGGCGGTCCTGGGCGCATCCGGTACGCGCTGGAGGAAGACGCATCGGATGGCGAGCTCCGTCTGCGGTATGCCGGTGCGATCAACTTTGGGATCGCTGATGAGAAGGAGCAGTACTCGAGGGGGATCCGCGAGTCGCAGGGCGTCCTCAGTTCGGAGGGGGTGTACCTGCACGCGGGGACCGGCTGGGTCCCGAAGTTTGCTGATGAGATGATCCGGTTCGATCTCGAGGTCGAGGCGCCGGCGGACTGGCACGTCATCAGCCAGGGCAACGGGAGTTCGGATGCGGAGGGCGCATCTGGATCTACGCGTCTGGCGCGGTGGGATTCCGGCGCTGAGATGGAGCAGGTGTATCTGGTTGGCGGGCCGCTCACGGTGCAGCGCGAGATGGCGGGCGCGGTCGAGGCGCTGGTGTATCTGCACGAGCGTGATGAGGCGCTCTCCAGGAAGTACCTCGACGCGACGGCGCGGTACATCGAGATGTACCGGAAGCTGATTGGACCTTATCCCTATGAGAAGTTCGCGCTGGTCGAGAACTTCTGGGAGACGGGGTACGGGATGCCCTCGTTCACGCTGCTCGGCGAGCAGGTGATCCGGCTGCCATTCATCCTGCATTCGTCGTACCCGCACGAGATCCTGCACAACTGGTGGGGGAACTCGGTCTTTGTTGATTACGAATCGGGGAACTGGTGCGAGGGGCTGACCGCGTACATGGCGGATCACCTGATCCAGGAGCAGCGAGGGCTGGGTTCGACGTACCGGCGGAACACGCTCCAGAAGTACAGGAGCTTCGTCAAGGATGGTCGGGACTTCCCGCTGCACGAGTTCCGGAGCAGGCACAGCGCCGCGACGGAGGCGGTCGGGTACGGCAAGTCGCTGATGCTGTTCCACATGCTGCGGCGTGATGTCGGCGACGAGGCGTTCCGCCGGATCATGACCGACTTCTACCGGAAGAACCGCGGCGAGCGCGCGGGGTTCGACGATATCCGCGCGAGCGCCGAGTCGGTGACCGGCGAGGATCTGTCTTCGTTCTTTGCGCAGTGGGTCGATCGGATGGGGGCGCCGAGCCTGTCGCTGCGTGATGTCGGGTTCACCGGTTCGCAGGCCGACGGTGGGTACACCGTTTCTGGCGTGCTCGTGCAGTCGCAGTCCGGGGCGCCCTACCGGTTGTCGGTCCCGGTCGTTCTTGCGACGGAGGGCGGGCAGGAGTCGCACGTTCTTGCGGTCGAGCAATCGGAGCAGCGGTTCTCGATCGAAGTGGGGTCGATGCCGAGGGCGATCGCGGTTGACCCATCCTTCGACCTCTTCCGTTTGCTTGATCCGTTCGAGATGCCCAGTTCGATCGGGCAGATCTTCGGCGAGCCCCGGGTGCTGGCGGTGCTTCCTGCTGCGGAGGAAGACGGCGCGTACCGGGCGCTGCTGGAGGCCTGGCGGACGGACGATCATCAGATCGAGTTCAAGCTGGATTCTGAGATTGATGCGCTCCCAGCCGATCGCGGCGTGTGGGTGCTGGGTCGCACCAACCGCTTCGCATCGGAGGTCTTCGGTTCGGATGATGCGGTGGAACTGGGCGGTGAAGCAGTCGGGCTCGACGGGAATTGCGTCGTGGTGATCCGGCGCAACCCCGGGAATCCCGAGAAGGCGGTCGGGTGGATCGCGGTCAGCCCAAGCGAGGCGTTCGAGGGGTTCGGCCGGAAGCTGCCGCACTACGGGAAGTACTCGTACCTCGCGTTCGAGGGCGACGAGCCGACGAACTTCGTGAAGGGGCAGTGGGAGACGCCTGACTCGCCGCTGGTGCACGCGTTCGAGCAGGGCGCCGCTGGTTCGATCGAGCCTGAGCAGCGTGCGGCGCTCGCGGAGCTGCCCCCGGTCTTCTCGCAGCGCACATTGGCAGAGCATGTCGATTGGCTCGCGGCGCCTGAACGCATGGGGCGGGGGCTTGGATCTCCGGAGTTGGATCAATCGGCTGCGTATATCGCGGAGCAGTTCGAGTCGGCGGGTCTCTCGCCTGGCGGTGATGACGGCACGTGGTTCCAGCGGTTCGTGGTCGCGGAAGGTCCTGAGGGTGAGCCGGTCGAGGCGATGAATGTCATCGGCGTGCTGCCCGGCTCGCGATCGGATTGGTCGGAGCAGTCTGTCGTTGTCGGCGCGCATTACGACCACGTTGGGCTTGGATGGCCTGAGGCGCTCCGAGGGAATGCGGGGAAGGCGCATCCGGGGGCTGATGACAACGCCAGCGGTGTGTCGGTGCTGATCGAGCTGGCCAGGAACTTCGCGTCCGAGGGCGGTGGGTCGAGGAACCTCGTCTTCGTCGCCTTCTCTGGCGAGGAGTCCGGCTTGCACGGCTCGAAGCACTACGTCGAGAACCCAAGCTTCCCGGTCGCTGGGATGCGCGGCATGGTCAATATGGACACGGTGGGGCGGCTCTTCGATGGCGAGATTTCTGTGCACGCGACCGGGACTGCGGACGAGTGGCAGCACATCTTCCGCGGCGTGGGGTTCGTGACCGGGATCAGGAGCAAAAACATCCCGGCGCGTGTTGGCGGTTCCGATCAGGAGAGCTTCATCGATGCTGGCGTCCCTGCGGTGCAGATCTTCACCGGGGCCCACGAGGATTACCACCGGCCGACCGATACCCCTGACAAGATCGACAGCGCCGGCCTTGTCAAGGTTGCGACGTTCGTCAAGGAGGCGGTCGCGTACCTCATCGAGCGGGAGCCTCCGATGAACGTGCGCATCGAGGGCGCGGCTCCGGCTGGCGGTGAACAGGCGAATGCCGGCGGCCGGCGTGTGTCCTTCGGAACAGTCCCATCGTTCGGGTTCGCGGGCCCCGGCGTCAAGGTGGATTCGTTGGTTCCGGATTCTCCGGCGCAGCGCGCCGGGGTGCAGGCCGGGGACATCCTGATCCGGATCGATGACGAGTCGATCGACGATCTGCGCGCGTTCTCGGCGCTGCTCAAGACGTTGGCGCCGGGGCAGGAGGTGACCGCGGTGGTGGTTCGTGATGGGGTGGAGGTTGCTGTGCCGGTGCGCGTCGAGGCGAGGTAGGGCGTCGGCGGTTCGCTGGCCTTCATCTGCGCGCTGGGCGCGTGTTGATTTTGAATTCGTACGGAACGGAGATCACCGCGTCGATCGGCGCGCCGTTCGTCGATGCGGGCGCGTAGCGGCCAAGCTTCGCTGCTTCGATCGCAGCGTCATCGAGCAGGCGGTGACCGCTGGATCGGCGCAGCTTGACGCGGCTGATTTGGCCGCTGGCGAGGACGTGGACCTCGACGATGGCGGTCCCTTCGTGCCCAAGCCTGACGGAGCGCCTTGGGTAGCGCGGCTGCGGGAGGTCGATGGCGCGGACGCCCTCATCGAGACCGGGATCGGCGATCGCAGGCTCTGGTGGCGTGTGCTTGGCAGGGTGTGGTTGTCCGGCGATCGGCGGTTTCGGATCTGACTCAGGCGGGATTTCGGATGCGAGCTCGGGTGCAGTCTCGGGTGCAGCCCTGGGTTTGGGGGGCGGCGCTGGCTGCAGTTGGTGGGGGAATGCCGCGGCCCAGTCCAGGTTTCGCATCCGATCGGCGAGCGCGCGCAGTTGGTCAACGGCTTTGGGGCGCGTGAACTCCGGCCATTCGATAGGGGGGTGTTGTTGCGGTCGTTCGGCTGACTCGGTCGGGGGCTCCTGAGGCGGTTCGTGCTGAATGCGGATCTTGATCGGTCTGCCTGTGGCGTACTCGATGGCTGGGGGCTCGGTCTCTCGCACCGGGTCGCTGAATCCGAATCTCCCGAACGTTCCGAAGAGCGCCGCGTGCGCAGCGATCGACGCGAGCAGGGCGAGGGCGATCGTCGGGCAGCGCACGCCGAGGATTCGGATTGTGGATCCTTGTTGTTCCATCCGGCGCTCCGGCGAGCGGCGTGTGATTGCGCCGCTTAGAACTTGTATTCGAGGCCCAGGATCAGGTTGATCCCCGGCTCGTTGACGCCGCTGCCGTGGACCCGGTAGTCCTCGTCGGTCAGGTTCTCGAGCGCTGCGGTGAGGGTGAAGTTCTCGTCGATGCGCCAGCCGCTGCGGAGTGTGAGGATCGCGTATCCCGGTGTGCCTCCTGCAGGGATGCGGTCGGTGTCCGCTTCGTCGCGTGTCGAGAGGCGGTCGGCGTCTGCCGCGAGCGTGACCAGGCCTTCGAGCCAGACGTCGCGTTTGGGCGCATCCCACCGGAGCCCGATCTGCCCCATCGCTGGCATGAGCCGGTCGATGGGCTCGCGGACCTGGTTGGGCGCTGCGGTCGGGAAGGTGTCCACCTCGCCCTCCATCCAGGCGAACCAGCCGAAGGTGGACCATTGCTCATCGAAGCGGTAGCGGGCTTCGATCTCGACGCCGTGGACGAACCCATCGCCGCTGTTGCGTTTGGTGACTTCGTTGGCGCCGTCAACGATGGCGCCGGTGGGCTGGCGGATGATCATGTCTTCGATGTCGGTGTAGTAGTAGCTCGCCTGCGCGGAGAAGTTGTCGTAGCGCGTTTTCAGGCCGATCTCGTACGCGATGAAGCGCTCCGGATCGAGCCCTGGCGAGGGGGTCTCGATCTCGGTCGATCGCGCGGTGTCGAGACGCGTCAGGTCGGAGAGGTTCGGTGTGCGGAACCCCTGGGAGACGCCGCCGAAGAGGTTCCATCGCTCGGCCTGGTCGATCCGGTAGAGGAACCTGGCGCTGCCGACGAGCGAGTCGTAGTCGTCGCTGATCGAGAAGCGGTTGCCGGTGACCGGGTCTTCGACGGCGTCGGCGTCCACGCTGGCGTAGGTGTACCGGCCGCCGAGAATGAGCTCGAGCGAGTCGTTGACGGCGTACTCGTTCTGGAGATAGACACCCAGCAGGTCGTACATGGAGTCGTCGGCGATCGGGCCCTGGACATGGACCGCGGTGAGGTTGCCTGCGGCGTCGTAGTCGCGCCGGTAGGAATCGACGTAGTCGCGGTAGAACTCCGCGCCGTAGGTCCAGCGGCCGATTGGGCTGTCGGATTCGAACTGCGCCCAGGCGCCGATCGTGTCGGCGTCGAAGCCCTGGATGTCCCGGCGCCCATCGTTGCGGATCCGGTCCCGCTCTTCGCGCTGCGACTGGTACGAGACGTTCAGGCGCATGGTGTCGATGAGCGCATCGAGGTCCTCGGCGTGGAGCTGCAGGTAGGTCAGCTCGCGGTTCTGGTCGAGCGAGCGGCGGCGCTCGTTGCCGACGGTGGTTCCCTCGTAGCTTTCCCCGAAGATTGTCTTGTGCGTGCGCCAGGCGTCGTTCTGGTTGATGCGCTGGTGCGCGACGACCAGCCTTGTCGTTTCGGCGATGAAGTACTCGGCTTTGAAATCGCCGTCGTACTCGTCGTAGCCGGTTTTGTGCTGTGTGCCGGCGCCGGATTCGAGATCGCCGAAGTTCTTGTACGTCCCGCCGGCGTAGAATCCGAGTTCGTGCTCCCAGGTCGTGCTGATCTCGGCCCTGAACGTGTGCGAGCGCTCTGCGGTTGCGCCGCGGTAATAGCCGCGCCCGCCGGTCTGGGAGCCCTGGCCATAAGTGTTCGGCCCCTTGGTGAAGGCGTTGATCGTGCCGCCGATCGCGTCGGAGCCATAGAGGACGGAGCTGGGGCCCTTGATGATCTCGAGCCGGTCGATGGAGTACGGATCGACGGTGTTCCAGTATTGGTTCGGTCCATCGCGGAAGACGGAGTTGTTCAGCCGGATGCCATCGATCATGAAGAGGTTGCGGAAGCCGGTGAACCCTCGGATGTAGGGCGAGCCCTGGCCGTGGCCGGTCTTCTGGATCATGATCCCCGGGACATCCCGGAGGGCGTCGGGGACCGTGCGGTACATCGCTTCGCCGATCTCGTCGGAGGTGATCAGGTCGCCGATCGCCGGGATGTCGAAGAGGCGCCGGTCGCTGCGGGTCGCGGTGATCACGACCGGATCGAGGAGGTTGTCGAATCGGAGGATGCCGGGGGCGTCCTGTGGTTGGGATTCGCGTCGTGTCTCGGCGCTGGTGCGCTCGGCGATTGGATCCTGCGGTGGGAGTTCTGCTGGTCGGTCCTGCCCGACCGCGACACCAGGGATCGTTGCACTGACGAGCAAGATGGCGGCTCGGCGCCGGCCTCTGATTCGTGTCGTTGAGTGATACTGCTGCGAGGGAATGGTCTCAGGCATTGGCGGTGTCGCCTCCCGGGGTTCTGGCGCTGCGGCGCCAAGGGACAGATTTGTCACCGCCTCGTACCAGAACGGCTTGGCGCCTCCAAAACCGGGCACAATCTGCACACCGCGGAATCCGCAGGGGTATTGTTGTGTGTCCCATGGTGGCGGCATCGCATGAGCCTGAGCACACGACTGATCCTGAGCGTTCTGATCTTCCTGACCTGCACCGGTCTGCTCGGTGTCTCGGCGCTGACCGGGATGCGTGGGATGCGGACGCACTTCGACGCCGCGGCGGAGCGGTACGAGCAGCTCCGCACGCTGTATGAGATCGGCAACCGCGCCGCGATCACGCGGCAGTTGCTGGCTGCGGAGGAGCCGAACAGGGAATTGATCGGCGCGCAGTTGGCGGTCGCCATCCAGGCGGTGGGGCGCGCGGAAGACCCTGGGCAGGTCGAAGGGTTGGGCGACCGACTGCGCGACGCGGCTCTGGCGCTCGATACGGAGGGCGGGTTGCGCGCCGCCAGCGCCAACGCCAACGCGGCGCTCGATCAGGTGACGCGGCTGGTCGGGGATGCGAAGGCGTCGATCATCGACAACCGCCGGATGGCGTCGGAAAAACTGACGACAACGATCCGGCTGATTGTGCTGCTGGGGATCGCGACGATCTTTGCAGGCGCGGTCGTTGGGCTGCTGCTGTACCGATCGATCATGCGGCCGGTGCGGTCGCTCGCCAGCGCGACCGACCGGCTGGCCAACGCGGAGTTCGGGCGCCCTGTCACGCCGCAGGGCGACCGCGAGTTCCGCGCGCTCATCGAGCATTTCAACCGCATGAGCGTCGAGATCGACCGGCTGCACACCACGATGCAGGGTGCAATCGAGCGGACTTCTCGGCGGCTCGTCCGCTCGGAGCAGCTCGCCAGCGTCGGCTCGCTGGCCGCTGGGTTGGCGCACGAGATCAACAACCCGCTGGGCATCATCGCCGGGTACGCGGAATCAACGGCGCGCAAGCTGCAGGGCGCTGATGATCGCGCGGTCGATCCGGAGCTGCGGCAGAAGATCGACACGGCGCTGGCGACGATCGAGGAGGAGGCGTACCGGTGCAGCGCGATCACGCGGGAGCTGCTCGACATGGCCAGGCCGGCCAGCGAAGCGCCGGCGCCTGTTGATCTCGGCGCTGTGGTCCGGCGCGGGGTGTCGCTCGTCGGCGGCGCTGCGGTGGCGCAGGGTCGGGAGCTGCGGCTCGAACCATTTGATGAGGGAATGCAGATCGCTGTGCTGGGGGATGCGTCGCAGCTCTTGCAGGTCCTGATCAACCTTATCACCAACGCGCTGGAGGCGACGCAGGACGAGGGCGGACGCGTGGTTGTATCGGTCGAGGCAAGCGGCGACGTTGCGGTCGTCACTGTTGCTGACAATGGCTGCGGCATGGGTGAAGCAACGCTGCGCCAGGTGTTCGATCCTTTCTATACAGAGAAGGCGAGCCGCGGCCAGCGCGGCGTTGGGCTGGGGCTGTCGATCAGCCACGCGATCGCGACGCGGCATGGGGGGCGGCTCGACGCCAGCAGCGGTGGGCCAGGTCGTGGCAGCACGCTGACGCTTGAACTCCCGATCTGTGGTGATGCAGCTCAGGGCGCAGCAGGGGAGGTGGCGTATGCAGGCGCCTGATGCGCTCGTTGCTGTGCTGCGCGAGCCGACGCGCGTGCTGGTGATCGAGGATGAAACGCGCTACCGCGAGTTCCTCGTTGATGCGCTGGGCGACATGCATTGTGCGCCGGCTGGGGTCGGCTCGGCGATCGAGGCGATGGGCGCTCTGGAGGAGAGGGTGTTCGATGTTCTTCTGCTCGACCTGAACATGCCGGTGATGGGGGGTCTTGAGTTCCTGGAGCGGTTCCGCAGACGCGATGCGCGGACGCCGGTGATCATCCTGACAGGTGTTGGCGATCTTCCTTCGGCGCAGGAGGCGATCCGGTTCGGCGTGACCGAGTTCCTGACCAAGCCATGCCCTTTGGGGAGGATCGAGGCTGCGATTGATCGGGCCAGGAGGCAGCTCGCGTCGCAACGCGATACGCCTGCGGCGCAGGGGGGAGGATCGAGCGTGCCTGCGCCTGCGACGACGATCGCGGATCTGGAGCGCATCGCGATCCTCGATTCAATCGAAAGACATGGCGGGAACCGGTCGGCCGCGGCGAAGGAGCTCGGGATCAGCCGTCGCACGCTCTACAACAAGCTCGAGCTGTACCAGCGTGCGGAGCACGATGCGGCGGGTTCCGGTTGCGGTTCCGACTGAGATCGGTCCACGCGGTGTGTTCGAGGCCTGTCCGGTTGGGTTGGGGCGACCGGCGCGGAGTCCGCTACACTCAAACCCTCGCTCAACGACAACCGCTGGCCCTTGGCGCCGGCGCTGATGCATCCTTTGGAGGTTCCGATGCGCAAACAGTTTCAGATGTTGGTCGCCCTTGGCGCGACGCTCTCGATCGCCGCGATTGCTGGCGCGGAGGGGATGACGCTCAAGCAGATGGCGAAGCTCCGCAGTGTTGGCAGCGCCGTGATCAGCCCCGATGGCGATCGGATCGCGTACACCTTGAATGTCCAGCGCGAGCTGGTCGAGGAAGAGGACGGCCGCGCCTGGGTTGAGCTGCACCTGCTCGAGTCGGACGGCGAGCACCGCCCCTTCATCACCGGTGAGGTCAACGTGGGATCGGTCGGCTGGTCGCCTGACGGCCGCTCGATCACGTTCCTCGCCAAGCGCGATGGCGACGAGCACCGGAGCCTGTATTCGATCCCTGCTGATGGTGGTGAGGCGAGGGTGATCGCGTCGCTGGAGACGGCGATCAGCTCGTACACGTTCAGCCCTGATGGGGCGTCGGTCGCGTTGCTGGCCTTCGAGCCGGATGACGCGAAGCGGAAGAAGGAAAAGGACCTGGGGTTTGATCAGTACGTCTTCGAGGAGGAGTGGAAGCCGCGTCGGATGTACGTGCTCGATCTGCGCGACGACGATGCTGCGCCTGCGATGCTCGAGATCGAGGGCTCGGTGCAGTCGGCGTCGTGGTCCCCTGCTGGGGATCGGCTCGCTGTGACTGTCACCCCTCGCGAGCTGGTGGACGACACGCTGATGTTCAAGCGGATCCGCATCGTTTCGCCTTCTGGTGAGGTCATCGGTCGGATCGAGAACCCTGGCAAGCTCGGCGCGTTCGAGTGGAGCCCCGACGGCGAGCATCTCGCGTTCATCGGGACCGACACGATCCATGATCCAGCTGCTGGTCGGCTGCTGGTCGCTGGGAAGAATGGCGGCGCGATGCGCAACCTGATGCCCAACCTGATGGGGCATGTCCGCGCGATCGACTGGCGCGACGACGACACGATCCTGTTCATCAGCCACGAGGGTGTCGAGTCGAGGCTCGCGAGCATCGGCGCTGACGGCCGTGGCGAGCGGAGCATCCTGGCGCTCGGCGGTCCGATCTGGACCGGGCTTGATGTTTCCGTGGGTGGTGACATCGCGCTGCGGGCCACCACCGCTTCGCATCCGACGGAGATCTACCACTACGGCGAGGGCGATTCGCGCGCGACACGGATGACGAACTCCAACCCCTGGCTCGACGATGTGGACCTGGGGCATCAGGAGGTCGTGACGTACGAGGCCCGCGACGGTGTTCCGATCGAGGGAATGCTGGTCTACCCCCTGAATTACAGGGAGGGGCAGCGGTACCCGCTGATCCTCGCGGTGCACGGCGGGCCGGAGTCGCACTACTCCAACGGCTGGGTTTCGCGGTACTCGCTGCCGGCGCACGTCGCGGCGGCGGAGGGGTACTTCATGTTCTTCCAGAACTACCGCGGCTCGACCGGCCGTGGGGTTGAGTTCTCCATGACCAGCCAGGGGCGGTACGCGAAGGAAGAGTTCGACGACCTGGTTGATGGCGTCGATTACCTGATCGATGAGGGGATGGTCGATGGCGACCGCGTCGGCATCACCGGCGCCTCCTACGGCGGGCACGCCTCGGCGTGGGGCGCGACGTACTACTCCGAGCGGTTCGCCGCGGCGGTGATGTTCGTTGGCATCAGCGAGCAGTTCAGCAAGTTCGGCACGACGGATATCCCGCAGGAGATGCACCTGGTGCACTCGCGCACCTGGCCCTGGCTGGATTGGGAGATGTTCGAGGAGTCCAGCCCCATCCGGTACGTGGAGCGGGCGCAGACGCCCATCCTCATCATGCACGGCGATTCCGATCCTCGCGTCGATCCGCGCCAGAGCGAGATCCTGTACCGGTTCCTGATCCAGCAGGACAACCCACCGCCGGCGCGGCTGGTCTTCTACAAGGGCGAGGGGCACGGCAACCGCCGTGCGGCGTCGCGCTACGACTACGGCTTGCGGATGATGCGGTGGATGAACCACTACCTCAAGGGTTCCGGCGGTGATCCACCCCCGGCTGAGATCGATTACGACCTCGGTATCCACAGCGAGGACTGATCCCGCCTGCCTCTCGGCCCGACTCCTGACGCTGCGCGCTTGCATCCGCGACGCGAGGCGTCAGAATCGTCCGCCATGGCAAGCAACACATCATCGGAACCGAACGCGATCCTCCCCCGCGAGGGGGGGCTGCTGAACAAGATCGAGCGGATCGGCAACGCGCTGCCCGACCCTGCGACCCTGTTCCTCATCGGCGTCGTCGCGGTTTTCCTGGTCTCGTGGCTGGCGAGCGCCAGGGGCTGGGAGAGCGTGCTGCTCAACGCGCAGGGCGAGCAGGTGCTCGACGCGCGGGCGACGAACCTGCTCAGCGCGGATGGGTTCCGGTGGGTCATCGAGAACCTGATCTCGATCTTCGTCGAGTTCCGACCGCTCGGGCTCGTGCTCGTCGCGGCGATCGGGATCGCGGTGGCGGAGAAGTCGGGGCTGATCGCCGCGGCGCTGAAGACGATCCTCGTAGTCGTGCCCCGATCTTTGATCACGCCTGCCACGTTCTTCGCTGGTGTGATGTCCTCAATGGCGGTCGATGCCGGGTACATCGTGCTGCCTCCGCTTGCTGCTGCGATCTATAAAGCCATCGGGCGCTCGCCGCTCGTTGGATTGGCTGCTGTCTTTGGCGGTGTGGCGGCCGGCTTCAACGCGAACCTGCTCGTCACAGGGCTCGATCCGCTGCTGGCTGGGCTGACGGAGGAAGCGGCGCGCATCCTGGACCCTGGCTACAACGTCAACCCGGCTTGCAATCTGTACTTCATGATCGCGTCCACGTTCCTGATCACGCTGGTCGGTTGGGGCGTTTCCGCGTGGATTGTCGAGCCTCGCCTGCAGAAGAAATCCCCTGAGGAGGGCGGCCCTGGCGGCGAGGGCGGGAAGATGGACCTCAAGCTCTCGGGCGACGAGAAGCGCGGGTTGGCGTGGGCGGTCCTGGCCACCATCGTCACGCTGGGCGCCATCGTCGCCAACGTCGTTTATCCCTGGGGGTTCCTGTTCGATCCGGAGGGCTCCATCGGCACAGGGCCTGGGCAGCGCCCCTTCGCGACGTGGATCGGCGCGATTGTCCCGCTGCTGCTGCTGCTCTTCCTTGTCCCGGGGCTCGCGTACGGCGTCGCGGTCGGCACGATCAGGAACGACCGGGACGTGGTCCGCATGATGACCGAGTACATGGTCATCCTGGCGAACTACATCGTGCTCGCGTTCTTCGCGGCGATCTTTGTCGCGAGCTTCACGCAGAGCGGGCTCGGCCAGATGATGGCGATCGAGGGAGGCGACCTCCTCCGCAGCGCGGGGCTCCCGACCTGGGCGCTGATGATCGGGTTCATCATCGTCGTGGCATTCATCAACATGTTCGTCGGGTCGATGTCCGCCAAGTGGGCGATGCTGGCGACGGTCTTCGTGCCGATGCTGATGACGATCGGGATCAGCCCTGAGATGACGCAGGTCGCGTATCGCATCGGTGACTCGACCACGAACGCGATCACGCCTTTGAACCAGTACCTCGTGGTCGTGCTGGTGTTCATGCAGCAGTACGTCAAGAAGGCTGGCATCGGCACGCTCATCGCGCTGATGCTGCCCTACTCGATCGCGTTCTTCATCGCCTGGACCATCATGTTCGTGCTGTGGATCCAGTTCGGGCTTCCCATCGGCGTCGATGCGCCGCTGACCTGGTCCCCGGAGATGATGGGCGGGTAAGGCTGCGAGACGTCAGGCTTCGCTGATGAACGTCCCGGTCGCGCGCCAGAGTGATTCGAGCTGATCGATGCGGTCGCGCGCACGATCGCCGAGGTCGCTGACGACCTGCGCGATCAGGAGCTCCGCGGCGGTGACAGCAGGGACGGAGCTGTCGAAGGGGCCGACCGCAGGGATGCGCAGCTCGCACCAGAGTTTCGTCAGCGACGCGAGGGGGGAGAGGGGGCCGTCGGTGATCGCGACGATTGTCACTCCCAGATCGGCGAGGGTCTGGGCCGCGGCGACGGAGCTGCGGCGGTACCTGGCGAAGTCGAAGACGACCGCGGCGTCGCCAGGGGCAGCGCCGCTGAGGTCGCGGCCGACAGATTGCTCGTGAACAAGCAGCACGTCCGGGCGGACCATCGAGAGGCCGCTCTGGAGGACGGTGGCGCCGGCCATCGAGGTTTCGCCGGAGATCACCCAGATCCGGTGCGCGCTGGCGAGGGGCGCTGCGAGGGCGGCGAGTCGGTCCGGCTCGAGGGCGTTGAAGACGTGCTGCACCGCGTCGGCGATCCCGGTCCGGACATTCGGCGCTGCGCTATCGCGCTGGCGGATCCGCTCGCTGGGGCTGGAGAGCTGTTGGGAGACCTCCTCGCGGGCGCGGTCCTGCAGTTCGGAATAGCCCGAGAACCCCAGCTTGGTGGCGAACCGGACGACCGATGGCCGGCTGGTCTCGGCCTGCTCGGCGAGGTCCGAGACGGTCCCGAATGCCAGCAGAGTCGGATTCCCCGACACGGTTTCTGCGATTCGGCGCTCGGTGGGGGTCAGTCGGGCCCCTGCATGGGCGATGAGATCCTGGACGGACAATGGTTGGCCTCTCAGTGGTCAATTCGTTGCAATCGAGATACGATATTGTACAATACGTTACAGCCTCGGGCCAATTGAATCGGCCCGGATTCGGCATCAGCGACTTGGCATCCCGGAGCGTTTCATGATCCAGCAGCAGCACCAGTACGTTCAGACCGACCGCGAGCGGGCCTTCCTCGAGACGGTCGAGGAGACGAAGTACCAGCGCGAGATCATCAACGGCCTCGCCCCCTTCCTGAACGAGAAGGCGCCGGAGGACATGCTCAGCTTCTACACCAACGATGAGGTGACGAGCCTCAGGGTGCTCAAGGGCACCGACCGCGATGTGGAATCGCGGATGCCGGTGAAGATGACGAGGCATTACTACGAGCTGGCGAAGAAGAGCGCCGCGATCCAGCGGATCGTCAAGGCGAGCCCCGACGAGACGGACAACCTCCAGGGCTCCGAGGACCCTGGCAACCAGATGGACTACAGCCCGGTCGAGGGGCTGCTGCACAAGTACGAGATGGGGCTGATGTACGTCGTCTCGACGTGCTCGGCGCATTGCCGCTTCTGCTACCGGGAGGAGCTGATCGCGCGCAAGGAGATCCAGCGGCAGGACGGCACTGTCAAGAAGAAGGGCCTCGCGAAGATCGAGGAGATCATCCCCTACATCAAAGCGCACAACGAGGTCGTCGCGGCCAACGGCGGCGTGCACCCTGAATCGGGGCGCGAGAAGCTCCGCGAGATCCTGCTCTCCGGCGGCGATCCGATGGTGCTGAACAACGGCAAGCTCGCGGCGTGGTTCGCGGCGCTGGCCGAGGCGGGCGTGGAGTCGATCCGCATCGGCACCAAGGAGATGGCGTTCTACCCCCAGCGGTTCGACCAGACCTTCCTCGACATGCTCGACCGGTTCCACGAGACGTACCCCCAGGTCGGCATGCACTTCCTGCTGCACTTTGAGCACCCGGACGAGATCCTGGAGCTGGACGACGACGGGAACTTCGTCGAGGACGAGCAGGGCTTCAAGCAGTGGATCCCGGAGACCGGTAAGGCGATGCGCGAGCTTGTCTCCAGGGGCTGGCTGACGGTCGAGAACCAGTCGCCGATCATCAAGGGCATCAACGACGATTCGGATGCGCTCCGCATCCTGCAGCGCGAGTTCAAGCGCGCCGGCGGCGAGACCCATTACTTCTTCTGCGGCAGAGACATTGTCGCGTACAAGGCCTTCAACATCCCCATCGAGGAGGCCTGGAAGACCCTGAACGATTCGCAGAAGGGCCTTTCCGGCATCGAGAAGCACGCGCGCCTCTCGATCACGCACTACAAGGGCAAGACGGAGGTCGCCTCTGTCACCAACGAGCCGATCCCGGGGCTCCCGGGCAGCGAGAACGGCGTCGTGATCTTCAAGCTGCTCCGCAACGCCGGCGCAGCGCACGAGATCGGGAAGGTCTGCATCGTTGGGCGGAACCCTGACGCGATGTGGTTCGACGACTACGAGGACCGTGTGCTCTTCGATGAGGCGGGCCTCTTCGATTACTCGCGCGTCAAGGCGCCAGGCCAGGCGCCCGGTCCGGCCTCCATGCCGCAGACCGGCGGGATGTGCCGATGATCGACAAGCGGGCGGCCAGTCCGTCTGAGGCTCTTGCGGGGATCCGCGATGGGGCGAGCGTGATGGTCGGCGGGTTCGGCGAGGCCGGCAGCCCGATCGAATTGATCCATGCGCTCATCGATACCGGCGTCACCGATCTGACAGTCATCAGCAACAACTGCGGCAGCGGCGAGGTCGGCCTCGCGGCGCTGCTCAAGGCTGGGCGGGTGTCCAAGGTCATCTGCTCCTTCCCCAGGACCGCGAACTCGACCGTCTTCCCGGAGCTGTATCGCAGCGGCCGGACGGAATTGGAACTCGTCCCGCAGGGCACGCTCGCGGAGCGCATCCGCGCAGGGGGCGCCGGTGTCCCGGCGTTCTACACGCCGACCGCGGTCGGCACGCCGCTGGCCGAGGGCAAAGAGCACCGCGAGTTCGACGGGAAGACGTTCGTGCTCGAGCGAGGCCTCCGCGCCGATCTGACCATCATCAAGGGCAGGCAAGCGGACATCCACGGTAACATCGTCTACAACAAAACGGCGCGGAATTTTTCACCGATCATGGCGATGGCCGGCGACGTGACCGTGGTGCAGGTTGAGCAGGTCACAGACGCCGGCGCGATCGATCCGGAAGTGGTCGTGACGCCTGGAATCTTTGTCGATCGCGTAGTCGAAGTTGCGTCGCCGCAGCACGAATCCGCGCTGGTCGCGGCGGGGGCGACGTACCCATGAGCGAAGCAGCATCTATCGTCGGCCGGTCGCGTGAGGAGATGGCCAGGCGAGTCGCGCAGGACATCGCCGACGGTTCGTACGTGAACCTGGGCATCGGCATCCCAGAGCTTGTGGCGAAATTCGTCCCTGAGGGGCGCGAGTTCATCTACCACACGGAGAACGGCCTGCTCGGTATGGGGCCCTCGCCCGACGCTGCGGACGGCGATCCGGAACTGATCAACGCCGGCAAGCGGCACGTGACCGCCAACCCCGGCGCTTCGTTCTTCCACCAGTCCGACAGCTTCGCGATGATCCGCGGCGGGCACCTGGATCTGTGCGTGCTCGGCGCGCTGCAGGTGGCGCAGAACGGCGATCTTGCGAACTGGTCCACCGGCGAGCCTGACGCGATCCCTGCGGTGGGCGGCGCGATGGACCTCGTCGCTGGTGTGAAGGCGATCTACGTCATCACGCAGCACTGCACGAAGCAGGGCGAGCCGAAGCTTGTCGAGTCGTGCGCGTACCCCCTCACCGGGGCTGGCGTGGTGAACCGGATCTACACCGATCTGGCGGTGATCGACGTGACCCCCGAGGGCTTCCGGCTCGTTGAACTGAGCCCCGGCGTCGGGTTTGATGATGTTCAGGACCGCACCGGCGCCAGGCTGCTGCCGGCGCTCGAGTCCGCTCTCTCGAAGTGAAGACATGACCCAGCACAACGACCAATCTTCGACCACGGCCTCCCGCAGCGCCGAGTTGTTCGAGCGCGCCCAGCGCGTCCTGCCGGGCGGGATCAGCCGCAATACTGTCCTCCGCGCGCCGCACCCTGCGTACGCTGACCGCGGCGAGGGGTGCAGGCTGATCGACATCGAGGGCGTCGAGCGCATCGACTTCTCGAACAACATGTGCTCGCTGATTCATGGGCACGCGCACCCTGCGATCACCAAAGCGGTCACCGAGCAGCTCGCCAGGGGGTCCGCCTTCATGATGGCGACCGAGTGCGAGGTGCAGTACGCGGAGCTGCTGAGCAAGCGCTGCCCGGCCTTCGAGAAACTCCGCTTCGTGAATTCCGGAACCGAAGCGCTGATGGCCTGCCTGAAGGCGGCCCGCGCCTTCACAGGGCGCCCCAAGGTCGCGAAGGTCGAGGGCGCCTACCACGGCGGGTACGACTACGCGGAGATCAGTCAGGCGCCAGCGCCGGACACCTGGGGGGATGCGGATCGCCCCAAGAGTGTCCCGCTCGTCCACGGCACGCCTCGATCGGCGTTGGACGATGTCGTGATCCTCCCCTTCAACAACGTCGAGCAGTCGATCGCCATCCTGGATGAGCACGCGGATGATCTCGCGTGCGTGCTGATCGACCTGATGCCGCACCGGGTGGGGCTCACGCCTGCGAGCGCCGAATTCGTCGCGGCGCTGCGCGACTGGACGACGCGCAACGGCGCGCTGCTCGTGCTGGATGAGGTCATCACGTTCCGCTCCGCGTTCGGCGGTCTGCAGACGCACGTGGGGGTCACGCCTGACCTGACGGCGCTGGGCAAGATGATCGGCGGCGGTTTCCCGGTGGGCGTGCTCGCCGGCCGCGCCGAGGTCATGGACGTGATGAACCCTCGCGGCGATCATTACCTGTTCCCGCACTCCGGGACGTTCTCCGCGAACCCCATCAGCATCACCGCCGGTCTGACCGCGATGGAGCTCTTCGACGAGCCTGCGGTGGCGCGCCTCAACGCGCTCACCGACCGAGCGATGGCCGGGATCCGCGATGCGGTCCGCTCGACCGGCGCGACGGCCTGCGTCACCGGTGGTGGCTCGATGTTCCGCGTGCATATGAAGGCTGAGCCGCCCAGGAACTTCCGCGAGGCATACAACAGTCCTGCGGAGAACGAGCGGCTCAAAGTGCTGCTCGATCACCTCTTTGACGAGGGGTTCATCATGATCAACACCTGCACCGCGGCGCTCTCGACGCCGATGACGGAGGTCGAGATCGATGCGCTCGTCGGCGCGTTCGTGCGAGGGTTCGCGAAGATCGCGGCGATGGGCTGAGTTTCAAGGATCAGGCGAGCTCGAAGACGGTCGCGAGCCCCTGCCCGACACCGACGCACAGCGAAGCAACGCCGTGCGTGGTGTTGGATCGCGCCATCTCGTGGACGAGCGTCGCTGCGAGCCTGGCGCCGCTGGCCCCCAGCGGGTGGCCGATCGAGATCGCGCCGCCGTTGACGTTCAGGGTGGATTCGTCGATGCCCAGCTCGCGCTGGCACGCGACGGCCTGCGCCGCGAAGGCCTCGTTGATCTCGTAGCGGCCGATGTCGTTGATCGAGAGGCTTGCGCGGTCGAGCGCCTTGCGGATCGCAGGGACCGGTCCGAGCCCCATGAAGGCTGGATCAACGCCCGCTGCGGCGCTGGCGCCCACGAATGCGATGGGCTTGAGCCCCAGCGATTCAGCGCGCTCCGCCTCGACGAGCAGGAGCGCTGCAGCCCCATCGTTGACGCCTGACGAGTTGCCGGCGGTCACCGTCCCCTGGTCGTCCTTCGCGAAGACAGGGCGCAGCTTGGCGAGTTTGTCCAGCGTCATTTCAGGGCGCGGGTGCTCGTCGGTCTCGACAACCACCGGCTCGCCCCGGCGTTGGGGGACTTCGACCGGGGTGAGTTCGTTGGCAAAGTGGCCTGCCTCGTGCGCCGCGGCCCAGCGCTGCTGGCTCTGGAGGGCGAAGCGGTCTTGGTCCTCGCGGCTGATGCCGTGCTTGCGGGCGACGTTCTCCGCGGTTTCACCCATCGGGTAGGGGGGGTGCATTGCGGAGAGTCTGGGGTTTTCGAAGCGCCAGCCGATGGAGGTGTCGAAGAGTTCCTGCCCGCGACCGAACGCGGCGTCGGCCTTGCTCAGCACGTAGGGCGCCCTGCTCATCGATTCGACGCCCCCTGCGATGAAGACATCGCCGGCGTTCGCTTCGATCATGCGCGCCGCGATGTTGACCGCTTCGAGCCCTGAGGCGCAGAGCCGGTTGACGGTGGCGCCTGGGACGGTCACCGGGAGCCCTGCGAGGAGCGCGGCCATCCGTGCGACGTTGCGGTTGTCCTCGCCCGCCTGGTTGGCAGCGCCCAGGTAGACGTCATCAATGAGCGCCGGGTCGATCCCGGCGCGAGCGACGACCGCCTTGATGGTGATGGCGGCGAGGTCGTCGGGTCGGACCTGCGCGAGTGCGCCGCCGTAGCGTCCGAAGGGGGTGCGTACGGCTGCGATAACTGCGGTGCGTCGTGTCATCCGGGTAGTCTAGGGCGCGCTCATTGCCGGTGTGCCGGCGTGATTATTCCGATGCGTCGGGCCAGGGGCCATCGCGGGTGACGTTGACCACACGGTCCCCGACCAACCGGAAGAGGCCGCCGGAGCAACCGAACCAGAACTCGCCGTTGGTGTCTTCGTAGAAGGCCTGCACATGGGCGCCGTTGGGGCCGTGGCAGTCCTTGAAGATGCTGCCGCTGCCGCAGGGGCAGGGGAGGGGGTTCATGGTCAGGCCCTGCGCCTCGCCGACAGGTGTGAAGGCATTGCCGTCGTACCTGGAAGCGCCAGCGCCGAGGGTGGAGAACCAGAGGGCGCCGTCGTTGGTTTCGTAGATCTCGTAGACGCGGTTGTTGTTGAGGCCATCGGCTTCAGTGTAGTTCTTGATCGTTGTCCCAACGATTGTGCTGACGCCACCGCCGTTGGTCCCGATCCAGATGACGCCCTGGCGGTCCTCTTCGATCGCGCGAACCTGATCGCCCGCGAGGCCATCGGCGGTGGTGTAGGAGGTGAATGCATTGCCGTCGTAGCGGTGGACGCCCTCGCCGTCGGTGCCGAACCAGAGGTTGCCGGCGCTGTCTTCGAGCATGGCGAAGACGACCTTGGGGGAGAACCGCGAGGCTGGGAATTCGACGTCGATCCTGGGGAGCGGGAATGATTCGAAAGTTTCGCCATCGAAGCGTGTGACGCCCTCGTGCGTGCCTGCCCAGACAGTCCCGTTGCGATCGATCAGGAGGCTCCAGACGCTGGAGTCGTTCAGGCCATCGGCCATGGAATAGTTGGTGAACTCGCCGTCCTGCATACGACAGAGGCCGAGGTTGGTGGCGAACCACATCGCGCCATCGTCGGCCTGGTCGATGCCCCGGATGGCCTGGCCTCCGAAGCCGACCCATTGGTCGAAGTAGGTCAGTTCGGCGCCGTCGTATCGGCAGACACCGATGCCGTTGGTGCCGAACCAGAGGTTGCCTGCTCGGTCCTGGAAGATCTCGCGGATGTACTCGCTGATCTGCTGCGGCGGGTCGGCTGCTGTGATCGCAGGATCGGTTGACTCGGCATCGCTGATGGTGGTCAGGTCCTGCGGGCCATGTTCCTGCGCGGACAACGGGCTGTGCGCGATGGCGATGAGCGACAAGGCGAGCAGCGAGCGCGAGGTCCGGCGTCGTGATAGGCGTTGCATGGGCGGTCTCCTCGGGCGATGGTACCGATTGAGCGGAGCCGGTTTGCATCGTGGTACACTCGGCGCCCCGCCTACCTTGCGCTGCGAGCCCTGACCATGGCCGACCACAACCAAGACCCCGGCGACATCACGCTGCTGCTGCGGTCGTCCGCCAGCGGCTCGAAGGCCGACGCGGACCGGTTGATGGCGGCGATCTACGACGACCTCAAGCGGATCGCGGCGGGGCAGCTCCAGAACGAGCGGCCTGGGCACACGCTGCACGCGACGGCGCTCGTCCACGAGGCGTACCTGCGGCTCATCCAGCAGCACTCGGTGGACTGGAACGACCGGCTGCACTTCTTCAGCATCGCGTCACGGGTGATCCGGCGCATCCTGATCGACTACGCGCGGGAGCGCAACGCGGCCAAGCGCGGCGGCGGCGTGCGGCCGGTCTCGATCGCGGACAACGATCCTGCGGCGCCCATGTGCGACGAGGACCTGCTCGCGCTCGATGAGGCGCTCAACGAATTGGCGACGATGAGCGAGCGGCAGGCGCAGATCGTCGAGCTGCGCTACTTCGGAGGGCTGACCATCGCGGAGATCGCCGATGCCCTCTCGATCGGGAGCCGGACGGTGGACCGTGAATGGCAGATCGCCAGGGCGTGGCTCTTCCACCGGATGACAGGCGAGCGCGCCGATGGATAGCGACCGCACAAGACTGGCGCACTCGATCTTCGCGCGCGCGATGGAGGTTCCTGATGGGGAGCGCGAGGCGTACGTCCGTGCGCAGTGCGAGGGCGATGCTGATGTGCTGGCGTTGGTCTCGTCGCTGCTGGGGAGCGTGGACCGATTGGAAGGATTCCTGGAGCAACCCCCAGCTCCTGCCATGGGGGCGCCGATCGCAGACGAACCGGCGCCGGACGCCGTTGGGGATTACCTGATCACCGGGGTGCTGGGCGCCGGCGGGATGGCGACGGTGTACGAGGCGATCCAGGATCAACCCAAGCGGCGGGTGGCGCTGAAGGTCATGCACCAGAGCATGGCGGACGAGGAGGCCAGGCAGCGCTTCGCGTTCGAGACGGAGACGCTGGCGCGGCTGGTGCACCCAGGGATCGCGCGGATCTACGAAGCAGGATCAGCGCCGCTTGGTGGGCCATCGCTCTCGCCCTTCTTCGCGATGGAATTGATCGAGGACGCATCGCCGATCACCGAGTACGCGGAGGCGAATGGATTGGGGCTGCGTGCGCGGCTTTCGATGTTCCTTGATGTCTGTGATGCGGTGCGATTCGGGCATCAGAACGGGGTGATCCACCGGGACATCAAGCCTGGGAACGTGCTGGTGGGCGCCGATGGGGCGCCCAGGGTGATCGACTTCGGGATCGCGCGAGCGAGCAGGGCGGGGGCGGACTCGATCACGATCGCGACGGACGCGAGCCGGCTCATCGGCACGCTGAATTACATGAGCCCTGAGCAGTGCAACGCGCCGAGCGAGATCGACATCCGCAGCGACGTGTACTCTCTGGGCGTGCTGCTGTACCAGCTCGTGACGGGGGTGCTGCCGCACGATCTGAAGGGGCGATCGATTCCCGAGGCGGTGCGGTGCATCTCCGAGGACACGCCGGTGCGCGCCGGGACGCACCGGCCATCTGCCGCAGGTGATCTTGATGCGATCATCGCGCAGGCGATCGAGAAGGACCGCACGCTCCGGTACGGCAGCGCCTGGGCGCTCGCTGAGGACATCCGGCGGCACCTCGGGAATCGGCCGGTGCAGGCTCGGCACGCCGGCGCGCTGTACCAGTTGCGGAAATTCGCGGCGCGGAACCGCTCGCTGACAGCGGCCGCGGCGATCGCGCTGGTGTCGCTGCTGGTAGGGTTGGGCCTGACCGCGCGGGCGGCGCAGGTGGCGAACAGGGCGCTGGCGGAGGCGGAGC
>CAYGNN010000008.1:32762-33706 GCA_964351165.1 uncultured Phycisphaeraceae bacterium | reverse complement strand
GACGTGCCAGCGCCGGTGTTCGCGCCGAGGAACGCAGCGGACGCGGAGTTGTTGTTGGGCTCGTAGAAATCACCGTAGTGGTGCGTGGCGCCGCGGATGTCGTCGTGCTGTGGGCCATCGAACGACGTGTTGAGGAATGGCTCCATCAGCTTGATGCCGACAGCGGGGCAGACGTGGCCGAGGCCCATGCCGTGGCCGTGCTCGTGCGAGAGCGTGTTGCGGAAAAAGATAAAGTCGTTGGTGGGGTTGCCCCAGTTCTCGCTGGTGTCGATGACCATGTCGCCGCCGTTGCCGCCGCCTGGGAAGGCGTTGTAGGCGAGGATGCCCGAACCACCGTCGATCGTCTTGCCGGTGATGCGGATGTCGCCGCGGCCGCTGCCGCCGTGCAGGGGGCCGGACGAGCCGAGCGCGGCGTCGTCATCGGGAACCTCGGTGTAGACGTTGCCGGTGATCTCTTCCCAGGCGTCGAAGATCTGCGTGAACTTGAACTTCCAGGCGGCCTCGGAGCCGAAGTCCGCGTTGAGCATCGCATGCAGGTTGTTGGGGCCGGCGGGCTCGCCAACACCGCTGGGGATGTTCACGCCATCAGACGGGAAACTGTAGGTGATGTTGACCGGGGTGTTGTCCAGACCGGGCCAGCGGTTGCCGGGCGAGAAGCGCTCGGGTGTGAGACGCTTGATCGCTTCGCCGACCATCTCGACGATCTTGGGATCGGTGCCGGGGGCGAAGAGGGCGCTGACGGTGTCCGTCTCAAGGCACTGGGCCAGAGGGACGACGTCGCTGACCGGTTCGGTCGCTGGGGCGGTGGGCGCCGTCGAGATCGCGGCGATGCCGGCGATCGAGGCGGTGGCGGCGAGGGTGGCAATCGAGAGCGTGGTCTTCATGGGAACGATGACTTTTTGTGGCATCGCCGCGTCGATGGACTACTGGGCGCCGCCGTGGTC
>CAYGNN010000008.1:4705-32752 GCA_964351165.1 uncultured Phycisphaeraceae bacterium | reverse complement strand
AGAGTGGCAATCGAGAGCGTGGTCTTCATAAGTCAGGGTCTTTCTGCGGCAGCGCCGCCGCGATGGACGACTGGGCGCCGCCTTGGTCTGGGGTCTGGGTCAGGATGTGGAGATTCCCCCGGTAGGCCATTGGCGCGTTCCGGGCGCCCCAGCCAGAGAATCAGGCATTCGCTTGACTATGCGAGAATCGAGGCGGTCGCAGGCCGCGGAGCAGGACGATCGGACAGCCCCTACCAGACCAGAAATGCCCCTTTGGATCAAGGCGAAAGCGGCCTGAATAGGGATCTGGGGTGTCGCCAAAAACCCAAAAAAAGTGGTGTTATCGGACGCGGTTCCTGTTATGACGGGGGCTTCTTTCGGGGGGTCTTTAGCGCCCCACTGGGCCAGCCGATACGGAGAAGGATCGGTCTGGCCTCCATTTGGGGAGTTTTGCGATGCGTACATCTGTTATCTGTGGGCTCGGCGCCCTGACCGGGGCCGTTGCGCTCTCCACGCTCGGCGGCTGCGGCACGAACCGGACATCCACGATGGCCCTGGCGGATTCTGAGATCCGCTTCACCGACCTCAACTCCTCGGTCGCCTCCGCAGGCGACTGGCGCATGACCGGCGACGCGGTCGGCCTGTGGATGATGGGTGATGGCCAGCAGTCCCCGATGGTCTTCGCGCTGGCCGCCGATGGCAGCCCCGAGTTCATCGCCGGCGATTCGCTCGGGATGCTCCTGGTCACCGGCGATGTCACCGCGATCGCCAACGTCCTCGAGACCGGCGAGCTCGACTGACCCCCTACCGATCACGCCGGGTCGAGCACCAGCATGACCTTGGCGTAGGCCAGATCGAATCCCTGCTTCATCATGTTCTGCATCGATTTCGACCCTGGCAGGGCCGAGACGGTCATCAGTTCGCACCCGGTCTGCTTCGCCGCAGCGATGCGGTGCTGCAGCAGCGCCGTCTGCACCCCCTTCCTGCGGTGCGCCGGCAGCGTCGAGGCGCCGCAGAGCTGGGCGAGCCCATCCCCCATGCGCATATCAGCGCCGCCGACCGGGACGCCATCGCGCACCGCGAGGTAATGGTGCATCGTGGAGCAGGCGGCCATGTGCTCGATGATGGAGCGGATCGCGTCGCGCTCGAAGGACTCCGGCGCTTCGACCCCCTGCTCGTCCGCAGCGATGAACCCATCGACGAAGACATCGAGCCACTGCTCAAAATCGGGTGACTCATCGATCACGACACCAGGGACCTGCGGCCCCTGCTCGTGGGCATCCGGCCGGCACACCATGATGTTCTCGACCCCTGCGAGGTGGTAGCCTCGTTTGGTGAGCATCGCGCCGACGCCGATCTCCGCGAGCGCGGTCAGTTCGATCTGCACCCTGGCGCCCCTGCTGTGGAAGAGGTGTTCGACCGATTCGAGCTCCGCCTCGGTGGGCAGCCCCTCGAACCCCATCCCGGCGACCTTGTTGATCGGCGCCCCTTCACCTGCGAAGACCGCGACACCGCCTGCGATCGGTTCAACGACGACGCCCTCGCGTTTCTCCGCGATGACCCCTGCGACTTCACGCAGCAGGGCACACTCGGCGCGTTCGATGGTGCGGGCGGTCTCAACGCTGGCAAAGAATGACGGCATACGCGAGAGCATACCGACCGGGCGCAACAAACAGCCCCGACCGGCATGGCCGATCGGGGCTGGGATCTGCTTCAGGGATGGTCCGCGAGCGGGTTACTCCGCGGCGGGGCTCGCATCAGCGGGGGCAGCGCCGCCACGACGCTGCTGCTGCTTCTCTTCCTCGATCTTCTGCTCCGCCTCGACGAGGGCGCCGCGGTAGCCGTTGATCAGGGTCTCGAAGCGGTCGGCGGAGACGCCTTCCGGACGGCAGCGGCCGAGGATGTTCGAGCGAACAACCGCACGCTCGAAGTCGGACATGCCCATCTCCTCGATGGCGCCGAGGATGATGGCCAGCGCCCGGAGGTCGGCCATCGCGTCGGTCTCGTCACCGGTGCGGAGGTAGTTCATGCAGCCGGGGACGAGCTCCTGCTCGATCGCAGGCTCAGCCTGCGTGGCGAGCCTGGCGTAGGCGTCGCTGAGCTTCTGCCTCGTCTCCTCGAGGTTCTCGTTGTTGGGGCCGGCGATCGCGGTGTACGCGGCGATCAGCTCCGTCGCGGAGTTCCAGGGCAGGCGGCGGGTGTTCACGCGGCCGGTGTAGGCGCCCTCTTCATCAGGGTTCGAAGCGCTGAAGTCGTTGTAGAGCGCCTGGCCCAGCGTGCGGGCGACGAGGTGCGCCATCGCGGGGCTCGTCGCAGGGAGGCCAGCGCCGTTGAGGGCGGCGGACTCAGGGTGCAGGGCGTTGACGAAGTCCTCGAAGGGACGCAGCTGCGGATCCTGACGCGAGGTCTCGAGCGTGTCGTTGGGGATCATCGGGGCGACGACCGAGAGGTCGAGCACGATGTCCACGCCGGGCTGCGCGAGGAACAGGTTCAGGTTGCTGATGGCCGAGCCGAAGGCGACCTGCTCGAACGCGTTGAGGTTGTTCGAGATGTTGTTCGCCCCGTTCGTCGAGAAGATCGGGTCGGGGTTCGCCGGGTTCATGACGGTGGGCGCGACGGCGAAGTTGATCATCTCGCCGGCGATGATCTCCAGACCATCATCGGCCATGAGATCGCCGTTGGGCAGCAGCACCTCGCCGGCCTCGCGGGCGCGGATCATGATCGTCGGCGCCTGCACCTGGAGGTTGTTGCGGACCGAGAGATCGCCCAGGATCGCCGAACCGCCGGCGTCGATGTTGAGCGAGCCGACCGTGGTGAGCTTCTCGTTCTGCCCCATGTTGAAGTCGCCGACGGTGCGGAACGTCATGGAGAAAAGCGGGTTGCCGGTGGGCTCGCCATTGGCGCCACGCTCGCGGGCAATGATCGTCGCGACGACCGGGACATCGGCGCGAGCGCCGCCCAGGATCAGATCACCCAGGGCGTTGGTCATGCCGACGTTGCCGCCGAAGTTGATCGTGGGGATGTCGTTGCCGAGCACGGTGTTGTCCACGACGATCGTCAGATCACGCGGCGTCGCGGCGCTGTCGGAGTTGATCGTCTTGTGGAAGAAGACACCGCTCGCGCCGTTGTTGGTGACGGTGACGTCGCTGTTCAGGACGACATCATCGCCGAACTGGACGCGGTCGCCCTCGCTGGTGACATCGCCGCCCAGGGTCGTCGTGCCCTGGCCGTCGGTGATGACCGAGCCCATCGCCTGGTTGGCGCCGACGGTGCTCGCGAAGAGCGTGTTGTCGGCGTTGACAATCAGGTCGTTGTTCTCGCCGGCCTGCGAATCGACGGTGGAGTTGAACGTCGCGTTGGCGGCGGTCAGCTCGGTGTTCCCATCGATCACGACCGCGTCGTTGTAGGTCTGATCGCCGGTCGTGTTGGCGACCGGGCCGTTGATCCTGGTCGAGCCTGGCGCGTCGGTGACGATGTGCGCCAGCGCGGTGTCATCGCCGACAGCGCCGCCAAACGTGGTGACGCCGGCGGTCTCGACGGTCAGGCCCTCGGGGCCGTTGACACGCTCGGCGAAGGTCACGTCGCCCGAATCGGCGGCGTGGATCGTCGTCGTGGTGTCGATGGTGACGTCATCGCCGAACGAGGCGCCGCCGCCGAGGACGTAGATGTCCGTCGTGTCGATGCTCGTCGAGCCGGGCTGCGCGTCGGTGGTCAGGTGCGTCAGCGTCTCCGCCAGGCCCACGACGCCGCCGAAGCGGGTGTTGGGGGCGATGACGTCGAGGCCGTTGTTCTCGTACACCTTGCTGTTGACGGTGTCCTGGAAATCCACCGAGCCGGTCGCGGTGACAGTGACGTTCGGGGCGTAGACCTCGATGGGATCACCAAAGACCACGTTCTCCGCGTTCACGTCGCCGTTGAGCATCGTGACCTGACGCTCGCCGATCACGAGGCCCAGGTCGGCGGTGTTCACGACACCGTCGTTGTTCAGGTCCGCCGCGGCGTCGCTCGTGAGGAACTCGTTGAGGACGATGACCTTGTCGCGGTCGTTCTGCACGCCGTCGCCGTTGGCGTCGTACAGCGCATCCTTCGCGTCGGTCGTCAGCGTGCCCAGGGCGTCGTTGCCGCCGACCGCGTCGTTGAAGAGCGTCCGCTTGCTGTTGACGGTCAGGTCGTGGGCATCGCCGGCGGAGCTGTCCACCGTGCCGTTGAAGATCGCGTCGTGCATCGCGTTGACCACGACGTCGTTGGCGAGGATCGTGTTGCCGTTGACGACGATCTGGGCGCCGTCGATGTCGGTGACCGACAGCATGACGCCGTTGATGGTCAGATCGCCGTTGTAGGTCTGCTTCTGCGAGGCGGCGACATCGACGACCTCGATCATCCCGCCGTTGACGGTCAGGCGGTAGAGCCTGCTGGCGTTGCCGACCGCGCCCTGCAGATCGACGTTGGCGGAGCCTGCGTCGATGGTGAGCGAATCGAACGAGGGATCGGCGCCGCCGTTGTTGATCGTGCCGGTGACGGTGATGTCCGCGCCGGGATCGCCGTTGTCGGTGGTCGCGATGGCGACGTGGCCGACGCCATCGTTGACGATCACGCTGTCGTTGATCGTGATGGGCATGCCCTCGGTCGTCATGTCAGCGCCGAGGAACGTCGTGTGGCCGGAGCCGTTGATCTCGATCGAGGCGTTGTCCACGCCGCGGAGCTCGCCGTCAACGCGGACCCTGCCGCCATCGCCGGGGGAGTTGATCACGACCGGATCGCGGAACGTCGCGTTGTTGATCGTGACCAGGCCGCGGAACTCGCTGTCGCCGAAGACGATCGCTTCCGCGCCGTCATCGATGTGATCGATCTCGTTCTGGTCGAGCTTGAAGGAGCCGGCGCCGCTGCCGAGACCGATGCTCGCGTACTCCTGCGAGGGCGTCAGCGTGACGGTGCCGGTCGTGGTGATGTCCTTCTGGATGTTGACGTGGGCGCCGGTGATGTCCAGGTCGCCATCGCCGAGGTTGATCGGCGCGTTGATGGTGACGCCGCCGGTGTAGTTGGCGTCGGCGTCAGCGTTGAGCGACAGGTTCAGCGAGTCGCCGGCGCCGCCGACGATCACCTTGCCCACGACCACGTTGTTGTTCGCGACGAGGTTCAGCGTGCCGCTCTCGATCCCGGAGTAGTCCAGGGTCGAGCCCATGTTGATCGAGCCGTTGCCGGCGTCGGCGCCGGTCGCGGTGATGGTGACCTCCGAACCGCCGGCGAGAGCGTTCGTGATCAGGCTGGCGCCGACCTCGGCGCGGTCGCTGGTGTTGAAGAAGCCGGCGTTGTCAACGACGTTGACGTCCCTGGCTGCGATATCGATGTTGCCGTTCTGCGTCTGGATCTCGCCGCCAACGGTGATCTGCGAGCCGTTGAGCGTCGTGCCGCCCCGCTCGACCATGGCGACGGAGTAGATGTCGCCAGTGGTGAAGAGGACCGACTCGCCGCTGATGGAGCCAGAGTTGATGATCGTCGAATCGGCGGTCGAGCGGCCGGTGACGCCATCGACCGAGGCGGCGTCCGGGTTCTCGACGCGGACCATGATGCGGTCGCCGCGCTCCGCGAGGTACACCTGCTGACCGGCGGACATCGTCACGACGCCGTTGGCGGAGACCACGCTGCCGAAGTTGGCGACGTGCTTGCCGGCGAACTGGACGTCGCCGTCAGCGGTGATCGAGCCGAGGTTCGACACGCCGGCGCTCAGATCCGTGAACCGGTCCACGCCTCGGCGGAAGTCGCTGTCGGAGATCCGGCCAGCCGCGGCGACGAAGCCGGCGGCGTTGACGACCGAGCCGGCGCCGAAGAGGACGCCGGAGGGGTTGACGAGGTACACGTGACCGTTGGCGTTGATGGTGCCGTCGATGAACGAGGGCGTCGCCGAGTCGATGCGGTTGAGCAGGCGGCTGTTGGAGCCAGGCTGGATGAAGTTGACCGTCGACCCGGCTTCAACGTTGAAGCTGTCGTAGTTGATGATCGTCTTCTCGCCGACAGTGATGCTCAGGACGTTGCCCGCTGCATCGAAGAGCGCGGTGCCGCGACCGATATCCTTGACCACAACACCGGGGATGGTCTGGCCGCCGTTGCCGGCGCCCCCCCTGCGGCGGTCGGCGTTGGCCTGGAGCGCGACCGTGGCGATCGCCATCGCGGCGATGCTGGCGGCGCGCACGTTCTTTGAAGTCGTCTTCGAGTTACTCATCACATCTCCTCCAACGGTTCTCGCTGGTCCCTGTGCGTTTGGGACGCTTGATCAAACCCTGCGAATCTCTGGTGTTGTTTCCTACTCGTTCCTATCCGTATCTTGAAACCGACGTTTCATGCCGGTTGAAGTTCCAAATGCCGCCCGATCAGTACAGGATCGTGATCTGGGCGTGCAGCCTGCTGTCGCCCACCTCTTCCTCGTCAACGCCGTTGTCGGCGTCGTTGAGCACGAAGCCCAGGTCGAGCCGCAGCGAGAAGTTCCGCTTGATCGCCAGCTCGCCGCCGATACCGGCGCCGACCAGGGTCTCGTCCGTCTCGAACGCGAGCCGGTCCTCGTTGACCGTGCGGCCCACGTCCACGAAGCCGCGGACGATCAGGTCCCAGTCCGGGCGGCCCAGCGTCTGCTGCGGCCTCCAGCGGAAGGGGTGATCCCCGAACTCGCCGACCGGACCAGGGGTCAGGCCGCGCGGGATGTGGTAGCGGTATTCGGCGGTGGCGACATAGCCGTGATCGCCGATGACGAAGGCCTCGGGGTAGCCGCGGACGGAGTAGAAACCGCCGGCGACGCTGACAAAGTTCGGCGGCACGCGCGAGCTGAAGGTCGTCTGCCCTCGGATCGAGAAGAACAGCTCGTGCGCGAGCGTCGAGCCCTCCGCGCCGAAGTTCCCGTCGAACAGCGGCTCGAGGAAGAACGAGTGGCTCGCGTCGAAGCGCAGGATCGTGAAGTCGTCGTCCACATTCGATCGGCCGAGGCCGGTGAGGTCGTCATCATCCACGACGCTGCCGATGCTGGTCTCCAGCGTGGCGGAGGCGTTCGTCGCAGAGCGATCGGTGCGCTCCTCGAAGCGGAGGCTGACGTAGGGCAGCAGGAAGGGCGACGAGGCGTCCGTCCCGAAGAAGTTGTCGTCCACGTCCGTGTACATGTACCGGAGACCGCCGACGAGATCAGCGAACTTCGCGCCGTCCTGCCAGAAGTTCCAGACCGCTTCGCCGCCGGCGGAGAACGTCTTACCGGTGAAGTCGCGACCGGGGAAACCGATGTCGCTCGAGTCGTAGCGGACGAACTGCGCGAAGGCGCGCCAGCGGAAGCGGTCGTCTTCCGTCGAGAACGGGCGGTCGTAGCTCGCCGTGATGGCGTGGTAGTCCTTGAAGTCCGCGGTCGTGTAGTCCGCGGTGAAGATGTCGTCGTTGTCGCTCAGGTTGTAGTGCACGAGGCCGAAACGCTCGCGCCAATCGCCGGTCGAGTCGGTGCCGGTGTTCGAGAACTGACCGAACACGAAGAGCGGATCGTTCTGCGCCACCAGGTAATCCAGCACCAGGCGGTCGGTCTGCTCGCCTGGGGCGAGCGCGACATCGACGCGGCGGCCGGGGTGCCTGTTCAGGCGATGGACAAACTCATTGACAGCGTCGATATCGACCAGCTGACCCGGCTGCACCGGCGAGCGGCGCTTGATCCGGTCGGCGAACCCGCTGGCGAGATCGACGGCGCTGTCTTCCTCGAAGCCGAGCGTGCGGATATCGCCCACGACGCCCTCGGTGACGGACAGGACCAGGGTCTGCCCCTCAAGACGACCGGCGACGCGGACGCCGCGGAGGCCGTTGGTGTTGTAGATGCGGACGATCGAGGCGCCGGCCTGACGCAGCGCCGAGCCGTACAGCTGCACCGGCTCATCGGCGCCCAACGCGCCGAGCTCGGTCGATTCGATCGCAAGACCGGCGCGACGGCCGATCAGGCCGCCCTGGACAGGCGTCAGGTCGAGCGTGGTCGCCAGCAGCGCCGTGTCCGACATGCCGAGCTGGCTGAGGCCCTCGACGCGAACGCCGGAGATCGTGTGCGGGCCGTCCTCGCCGACACCAGGGCCGGGCGCGTCCACCGCGATGATGAGCGTCGAACCCTGCAGGTCGGCGCTCGGCGTGCGCTGCTCGCCGTAGTCCTTGCCCAGCGTGCGGAGCATCCAGCCCCGGACACCGGAAGTGATCTCATCCACCGCAGAGCCATCGAGCACGATCCCCTGGATCATCTGGCTCTCGTCGCGGCTCGCGTTGAGCAGCTCGCCCAGCGTGCGCACAGCGACGTTCGCGTCGCGGTCTTCCGCCGCGGTGTAGACACCCTCAGGCGTCAGCGTGTAGCGGACGCGGATCGACATCGGATCGGATTCCGAGACGCCCCACGCCTCGAGCCCATCGACGCGGACGTCGGTGATCAGGGCGCCAGCGGTCTGGTTGGCGGTCGCGGCAGCGCCGACGGCGGTCATGACGCCAGTGATGGCGTCGCGCGGTGACGCCGCCTGGACGCTGGTGCTCCCAGCGGCCATCGCGATCGTCAACAGAATCGGCGCGCAACCGTTGATCACGGTGTAGACCTGCCTCTTGCAGCGGTGACTCGATCCCGATGGTCGGCTGTGCGGGCCGGAATCTCGGGAATTCCCATAACATGATGACATCAAACGATTTGCGATCGTAGGAAGCCAAGATAAACGTACCGGATGGGCGTGACGTGTCAAGGTCGGATCTCTTGGAATGCGTCAGAGAAGAAGCAAGAAAGCACCGCACAGCGTTGGCGGCCTGCGGTGTCCGAGAACAACCGCAATCATCGCGCACCAACACAACATGCACACTGGCCGTTATCGGCTCAATGGAGCCGATTTGACGACAGTTGCGCCCGGTATTGGACCTCAACTTGTCGGAGATAGCGTCATCGGGACCGATGATCGCGCGGCGGCGAACGTCCGAGAACCGTTTATTGAAGCAGGATTTGGCTCAGCGAGCAGGGAGCGGGGTCCGCTGGTTCAGCCCGATCGAGACCGGAGCGCCGGAGCCACGCTGGAGCACCACCAGCTTCGCCTGGGCGTCGATCGATTGGATCGACCAGCCGCCGCCAACCTGATCGCCCTCGCGGTGCGCCTTGCCGTTGATCAGTGCGATGCCGCCCGCCCTGGACGCCATGATCGCGCTGACAGTCAGGACAGGGCCCGACTCCGCCCTGGTCTCCGGCACGATGTCGGGATCGTCCGAGTACTCCTGGATCGCCTCGATCAGGGGGAAGGGGCTGTCGGTCTCGCCCAGCTGTACGATCTCAGTGCGGAAGCTCATCGCGGCCTGCTGCTTCTCGGTGAGGCCGCCCATCGAGGAGATCAGCATCGCGTGCGGGTCCTGGGGCGCCTCGATCTGCGCCGAGGACAGCTGCGGCTCAGCGACGCTGTGCATGAGCACCAGCGCGCCGACGATGAGCACCGGCGCTGCCATCGCGCCGAACCTGATGCTCCTGGGGGATGTGAAGGTATTGCCCTGCATCAATCGCCTCCCGAGACGAATTGCTCACCGCCTGCGGCGAGGTCGGCCTTGGTGTCGAACGAGTAGTGGAGCGTGCGGAGCCTCGCCTTGACCGCGGCGCTGCTCCCTGTCGTGTCCGGCCGGATCGAGAACCGATCGACAGCCGTCAGCCCGACCTGCTCCTCGATCGCGGCGACGAAGCCGACGATGTCGCGGTACTGACCGGAGCAGTCGAGTTCGAACGAGATGATGGTGTCGTCCTGATCGCCGAGCGCCAGCGGCCTGGTCTTGGCCGGGTTGACGCGTTCGATGCGGATGCCCGATTCCTCGCCGATCTCCATGAGCCGCGCCTGCAGCCTGGTCGGGTCCTGCGCGATCTCGCTGCGGCGTTCGATGTCCTGCATCATGCCGTCGATCGAGTCCATGACCATGCGCAGCCTCGGCGTCGAAAGCTCGGGGACGCCCGAGATCCGGGTGTGCTCGATCGCCTTGCTGTGGTCCGCCTTCGCCTCGTTGAGGCTGGCGCGCAGAGGGCTGACCAGGAGCGACCAGAGCGCGTAGAAGACTGCGATGGCGATGACGAGTTCAGGCAGGAGTTTTCTTGATGTGCTGGACTGGCTCACTGGTCGGCCCCCTCTTCGGCGCTGGAGATCACAAGCCGCGGCGTAGTAACAAGGTGCACGACCACGCCGAAGCGCAGCGCCTCCGCTTCTTCTGTCCCGCCGACCCGGTTGGTGCTGCCGAGAACGACGCTGTCAACCAGAGGGCACCCGTTGAGCGATTCGATGAACGAGCTGAGCGATTCCTGGCTGGTCTGCTCGCCGGTCTCCTTCGCGATCCCGGCCAGCTCGATCTTCGCAGGCGCAGAGGCGGTGTGCTCGACGCCCTCCAGGTCGACGACCGTCACCGCATCGGGGATCAGCCCAGGCAGCGTGTTCAGCACGTCGGACCAGCGCATCGAGGTCCCGATCGTCGAGTGCATCCGCTGATGCGTCGCGGAGAGCGACTGCCCGCGGAGCAGGATGGACTCGTTCATCGCGACGATCTCGTCCACGGTCTCCATCGCAGCGCCCAGGCTCCGGGTCGATTCGCGCTCCTTCTGGATCTGCGCGTTCGTGAAGAACGCGGTGGCGCCGATCGCCACGACCGCGGCGACAGCGCCGGCGCGGAGCCCGAAGCGGAGCGCCTCGGTGCGGAGTTCCGACGTGATCGAATCGCCGAGGATGTTGTGGTTCCTGGCGAGCTTCGCGAGATCGACCGGCCGGTTGCTGACGCCGAAGAAGGGCGCCTCCGCTGATTCTGGATCAGGCTTGGCAGCGCCGACACCGGAGGCGGTGATCTCGGTCTGCTCGCAGATCGCGCTGGTGATGTTGGGCATGCCGCCGAAGGGGCCGGAGCAGGTGAGCTTGATCGATTCGCGTTCTTCCTGCGAGAGCTCGAAGCGGAGCGACTGCTTGATCTCGATGCCAAGCCGCTGCAGCGCCGGCTGGATCAGCGGGAGCGTGTCCTTGCCGCGGAGCCCCAGTCCCTGGTCGATGGTGTCATCGAACCCTGCGATGCCGTGCTCGCAGAGGAGCGCTCGCGCTTTGCCTGGCGCCAGCGTGATCGGTCCCTGATCGCCGTCGCGCTGGTGGATCGGATTCGAGATGGCTGAGGCGAAGTCCTCGAACCCGATCTCGATGCGCCGCACCAGCCGGACCGAACCGCCGGACGAAACTGTCAGCAGCGAGCAGTACCGATCGAAGTACAGCCGCGCCGCGACCTCGTCGGATCGCTGCTGGCTGGCCTCATCGACCGCGTCCGCGAGCGTCAGCGCGCTCGAAGGGCAAGCGCCGACCAGGCGATGCCCCTGACGATCGAGCCAACCGTGTAGCGCGGCCGATGCGGACGCGGCGTCCGCGATAGCGAGCACGTGCGTAGACTTGGTTTCGCCCTGCTTCGTCGTCCCCAGCGGCTGAATACTCGAAGGGTTCTGCTGGAGGCAGAACCCCAGGTGATCGGCCAGCGCCAGGTTCACCGCGCCGCCAACAGCGGAGCCGGTGACCGGGACCGTGAGCACCTCGGCGAACGAAGTCGGCGAGCGGTACAGGACAGTGGCGTCCACGCCTGGAGCGCCCAGCGATTGCAGGAGCTCCTCCAGCGGTGTATCGAGCGGCGACAGGCCCTCCTCCCAGGCCTGCCGCCAATCGGTGTTGTCGATCGCGACGTGCGCGGTGCGCGCGACACGCCCGTTGCTGAGCAGCGCGCCGTCGATCGCGGCCGGCGTCAGCTCGATGATGATTCGCTTTGTCAGTCCCACGGTGTCATCCGGCTCGTTTCTTGGGTTTCTGGTCGATCGGTGCGGGGGGATCCCCGCTGTAACGTCGTCTGGAACATCCCTCGGCTTGAGGCGGTGTCCCTGTTATCCGGGACGTTGACGCGTCCCGCTCAGGCCGCCCTGCTACTCGATCGTCACCGACATCCGCTGCTTCGCCTGCCCTGAGGCGCCCTCGACGATCACATCACCAGGATCCGCCGGCGCTGCGTCGAAGGGGTCGATCACTGTCGCTGTGGCGCCCCAGGGGAACGCGATCTCGCCGGTCAGCGGATCGGAGGCGTCCGTCTGGAACCGCTTGAGCGATGCGATGATCGCAGACTCCGCGGCAAACTCGCACCGGAGTTCATCCAGACGCAGCTTCGCGATGTAGGAATCATCGCCGGACGTGGCGATCACGCCGGAGATGATGATGTTCGTCACGCTCAGCAGCGTGACCGCGATGATGAGCGCCACGGCGCGGCGCTGCCTCGGGTTGGTCCTGCGGTGCTTCATTCGGCCGGTGATCCTGTCGCGATGCGGATGAACGCCGCGGAGCGCAGCTCCTGCCCCCCTGAGGCGAGCGTGATCTGGAACCGCTGCGTGGTGGCCGGCGCACCCATCGATTTGGTGTTGCTGTCCTCGGCGAAGTACATGATCTGGAACGCCGTCACGTCGGTGCACAGCGGTGACGCAGCGCCGCCAGCAGGAGTCAGCCAGAGCGTCGTGTTCAGCAGCTGCAATTCCGAGCCATCCGCGAATTCGATGTTGGTCGTCGGCGCGACGGTGATGTCAGGCTGCCCAGACCCGGGCGCCGTTGGCGGCGCAGCGCGCAGCAACCGGACGATGCGGTTCATCGCGTGCGAGAGGCGCTCGGAAGCATCCCGGTTGTCGGACGACTTCACAAAGTTGTCCGACGCAGCGCCGATCAGGGGCGCCGCGGCGACCGCGACCACACCGATGATCACCATCGACGCGATCAGCTCGATCAGCGTGAACGCGCGCACAGCCGGTGTCCTTCGGCTGCTCATAGCTCTGTCACCATGGCGCCGATATTCAGCGTCCGTTCGGCGCCGCCGAGCGTTGTCCACGTCACGCTCACGGTGATGTTGCGGAAGATGTCCTCGTCCGCATCGCCGGTCACGACGCCGCTGGCGTTGGCGAGCGGGCCGACCGTCACCCCCTGCGTCAGCCCCATCGCGTTGTAGTGCGCGATGATGGAATCCATCCGGTCGTACAGGCCAGTTCCCGGCGTGTTCAGGTAGGCGTCGTCATCATCGAAGGCAGCGAACCCCAGCAGCGGCGCATCGGAGCTGGCGTCGGCCATGACATACTCGAGGATCCCGGTCGCGAACCAGGTCGCCCTGGTCAGCGTGACCGAGTCGGCCTGCGCCCTGGCGGAGTCGGTCATCATCGACACCGCGGGCGGCACCGCGATCGCCAGCACCACGATGACCGCGAGCGACTCGACGAGCGTGAACGCCCTGCGCCGGAGCGGCTGTCTCAGGATGTGCCGGCGCCTGTTCATCGTTCGATGGATCCAGTCGACATGCGGACGGTGATCTCGTGCCCACCGCTCGTTTCGATCACCGCGTCCTGTGTGAAGCCGGAGACGTACTCGCCATCAGCGTCGCGGATCTCCGGTGTGCCTTCATACGAAAACCAAATAGCCTGGTTGGCCGGATTCCCGTCACCGGTCGTGTACCCGGTGACCTGCTCGGCCGGGTATTCCACCCCGAGCAGCAGATCGCGGTACGTCCCGCCGGTCGGGCTGGGCACCGCGACCGGCGCGCCGCTGTTGGTCGCGATCCGGCGCATGCGGAACGCCGCAGCACTGCTGTCGTACACCACACCGGTCGGCTCACCGGTGGCGGTGGCGTAGGCCCTGGCCAGCTCGAGCTGGCGCGTGACGTGGCGCATCATGGCGCCCTGCCTGGCGCTCGTCACGGAGCGCACCGCCGGAGCCGCGGTGAACGCGAGCGCGCTGAGGATCACCATCACCGCGATCAGCTCGGTGAGAGAGAACCCCCGGCGCACCGGGTTCCTGGTTGGCGTCCGGCGCTCAGGCATCGCCCGCCTCTCGTGCAGCGTTGGGATCAACGATCGGTGGATTCAGAGATCGTTGGCCGTGATCGCGTCACCACCGGAATCGGTCTTCGTGGTCTCCTCCGAGCTGTTGGCCCAGAAGTAGGCGACCGGGGGCGTCGCGTCGTTGTCCACGTAGTAGTTCCAGCCGATCGTGTCGGCGTTGGCGACGACGCGGTTGGTGGCGCTGGCCAGGACGGTGATGTTGGCGATCGCGTTCTGCCCGTTGTAGGGGTTCGCTGGGATCTCCTGCTGCATCACAGTCCCGACAGTCCCGAGCTGCACCGCGGTGGGGTACTCGGCCGTGCCGGAGATGGCGGAGTCAGAGAGGAAGCTCGCCAGGCCGGTGCGGACGCCGCCCAGGGTGCCCTCGACCGACGACGTCTTGGCGCGGTCGGCGTAGTCGAAGTACTTCGGGATCGCGACGCCTGCGAGGATCGCCAGGACGACCATCACAGCGACCAGCTCGATGAGCGTGAACGCCTTGCGGGCAGTCTTCCGGTAGTTCAGTGTGGGGTTCAAAGCTGTTACTCCATCTGCAATGTGCGCCGGTTCCAACCGGCATCGGGGAAAGAAATCTGTTATCCGACCAGGCTCACCATGTCCCACATCGGGAGGAAGATCGCGAGTGCGATCACGAGAATCACTCCGGTCAGGACCGCGATGAGCACCGGCTCGATCACGGTCGCCGCGTTCTTGACGAGGTGCGCGGATTCGCGCTGGTAATGCCGCGCCACGACGCCGCAGAGCTTCGTCAGCTCCGCGGACTCCTCGCCAGCGGTCAGCATCCGCCTGGCGAAGGGGGGCATGTAGTTGCTCTGTTTCAGCATGTCGCCGAGGCGGTCGCCGGCGCGGATGCCGAGCGACATGCGGTTGGCCTCGCGGATCAGCAGAGGGCGCCCGGTCGATCGGCCGGCCATCTCCAGCGATTCGCTCAGGCTCAGACCCGATCCCAGGCTGATGCCCAGGATCTTCGTGAACCGCGCGACCGCCACGCCCTGGACCGCCTTGTTGATGTACGGGATCTTCGAGAGGCCCCGGTCGATCGTCAGCGCCGCCCTGGGGTTCCGCCACAGCGCGCGGAGCCCGAACACCGAGGCCACGACGCCGGGGATGTAGATCCACCAGTACGACTGCATCGATTCGCCGACAGCCTGCAGCACCTGCGTCAGGAAGGGCAGCTCGATCCCGCGCGTCGCGTACATCGTCGCGAACTTGGGAACGATCACCGCGATCAGGAACGTCGCGGCGCCGCCCAGCGCGATCGTGATCAGCGCCGGGTACACCATCGCCTGCTTGAGCTGCTTGGACGACTCCGCCTGCTGCTCGAGCATCTCCGCCAGGTGCTCCAGCGAAGCGACGAGCGTGCCAGATCGCTCCGCGGCGCGCACCGTCTCGACAAAGATGTCGCCGAAGACCTTGCGGTGCGGCGCCATCGCGTCGGTGATGGTCGAGCCGGACTGGATCTTCACGGCCATGTCGTTGACCAGATTCCGCATCCCCCGCTTGGGCTCCTGCTCTGCGATCGAGCGGAGGCCGTCTGCGATCGGGATCGCGGCGCGCAGCAGGACCGCCAGCTCGTAACAGAACGATCCGATCTGCTCCGGTGAGATCCTGCTCTTGGCGATGCTGCTCGACGAGGCCGCCTTGCCGGTGACGATCTTGATCGGGGTCATCCCCATCGCGGACACGCGGCGGAAGGCGTCCTGCTGATCGTTGGCGCTCGTCACACCCTTGTGCTTCTTGCCCTGACGATCGATAGCGGTGTATTGGAACGTGAGCACGCTCATGCGGCCAACCTCCCGCCATCACTTGCCGCTTCGGTCGAGCCTGCGGCCCCCGGCGCCTCCGGCGCTTCGTCCTCGACGTCATCAAACCCGGCGCGGACCTTGGCGAGCTCCTCGATCGTGGTCAGGCCCTGCCGCGCCTTCTCCAGACCGTCCTGCCACATCTGGCGCATGCCGGAGACATACGCCGCGTCGCGGATGTCGTTGGTCGATCCCTCGCGCTCGATCACGCGCTGCACCGAGGGCGTCACGCGGAGGACCTCGTACACACCGACTCGGCCCTTGTAGCCTGAGTTCATGCACTCGGAGCACCCCTCGCCCTGCACGAAGCTGCCAGCATCCGCCGGGCTGATGCCGTAGGCATGCATCTGATCCTCGGTCGGCGCACAGGCCTTGGCGCAGTGCGGGCATACCTTGCGGACCAGCCGCTGCGCGCCGACGCACAGCAGCGCCGAGTTGATCGCAAAGGGCGGGATCCCGAAGTCGCGCAGCCGCGCGACCGCGCCGACCGCGTCGTTCGTGTGCAGCGTCGAGAGGACCAGGTGACCGGTCAGCGACGCCTGCAGCGCGATCTGCGCCGTCTCGCGGTCGCGGATCTCGCCCACCAGCACCACGTCAGGGTCCTGCCGGAGGATCGACCGCAGCGCCGCGGCGAAGGTCAGGCCGATCTCGTTGTTCGCCTGCGTCTGGCGCACCATCGGGAGCCGGATCTCGACCGGGTCCTCGATGGTCATGATGTTCCGGTCCGGCGTGTTCAGCTGCGCCAGCGCCGTGTAGAGCGTCGTCGTCTTGCCGGAGCCGGTGGGGCCGGTCACCAGGATGATCCCGTGCGGCTTGCGGATCGCTTCCGCGAACCCCGAAACAGTGTCCGGAGCCATGCCAAGATCCTCGAAGGAGGAGATCTTGGAGTTCTGCCGCAGGATGCGCATCACGACGTTCTCACCGCTGACTGTGGGGATCACGCTGAAGCGGATGTCGAAGTCCTGCCCCTGATGAACGAACTTGATCTTGCCATCCTGCGGGCGCCTGGTCTGCGTCACGTCAAGCCCCGACATCACCTTCAGGCGGCGCACGAGCGAGCCGTGGGCAGCGAGCGCCGGCCCCTGCCTCGTCTGCAGCACGCCGTCGATGCGGAACCGCAGGTACAGCTCGTGGTCATCGGGGTTGATATGGATATCGCTGGCGCCTTGCTCGATGGCCTGGGCGATGATCTCGTTGACCGCCGCGACGATGGGCTCATCGCCGGTGGTCATGTCTGTCTGTTCGGCGGCCGACTCCGTCTGATCGGCGGTCTTCAGCGAGTACGCCCTGGAGATCAGCCGGCGGAGCTTCTCAGGCTCCGCGGCGACCGCGAAGACATCCGCCTTCAGGTGCTGGCGCAGCTGATCGACCGCGCGGAAGTCCATCGGATCGAGCATGCCGACCGTCACGCCATCGTCCATGACGAAGAGCGGGAAGGCGACCAGGCCCTCGGCGACCGACCGCGGCAGCAACTCGGCGCTGCGCAGATCGATCTCGTAATGATCCAGGTCCACGTAAGGCAGCTCGGCGATCACCGCGCGGGCGACCGAGAGCGCGTGCGAGGTGACAGCGCCGATCTCGATCAGCGAATCGGGGACGCTGAGCCCCTCGGCTGCCGCGTGCTGCGTGGCGCGCTCGACATCGTTGGTGTCAACGATGCCGTTCTCGAGCAGTTCCTTGATGAGGAAGTCGCCTGTTTCCAGCACGGTAAAGAGTCCTTGTCTTCCTGAGTGGTGTTCGGTGGAATCGGTCGGTTACGCGGCTTCGCCATCGATCGCGGCAAGGAACCCCTGCAGCTTGCCCTCGAACTCGTCGGGGTTGCCCTCAAAGACACCGCCGACCAGATACCCAGGGCGGCGATCGATCATCAGCACACGCTTGATTCGCATGCTGGCGACAAAGATGGTTTCTTCAGGGTTCTGGGGGCAGCGGATATCCACATCAACGAGGCAGCCCCTGGGGACGTACAACTCGCTCACGAATCCCAGCCCGCCCTCGGAGGCGTCAACCACGGTGGAATCGAACCAGCCGCCGCGCGTCGCAGCGCCAGGCGCCAGCCGCACGATCTCCGCATGCTTCGGCGAGACCGCGACATGCGCAGAGACAGCGATCTCTCGTCGACGGTTCTGCCGTACTGTCAGCGAAGCGAAATCTGAGGACATGCGCGTACCGGCTCTCGCCGGACCCCTGATACAGAACAAAGCCAATGGCCGAATCATGGGCCGGTGATGTGATTCATCGCTCTGATCGGGGGATCGGGGGCCGCACTTCATGAGAACCGCCGCCGGACGCGCGCTTGAACGTCCGGGTCCGGGAATGCTGCACCCAAGAATGGGGGATCGCCCGGTCCGGGAACTGAAACTGCAAGATGTGAGGTGCAGCGGTGGGAAATCCGCGTAAAAAACCGCGGCGAGACCCGGGGGGCGTGGTCAACCCCGGATCATCGCCGCGGCGGTTGGCCTGCTCTCGTGTCTTCCCGGGCAAGGGCTGAACAAAGTTGCCGTGCGCTGGGGAGGAGCGGATCAGGCGCTGTTCATATCATTGTTCGGATTCAACGCCCAGACGGTTCGCCTGAAACCAACGCACTTCCCAAGGAAAGCCCTTGGCGCCCTTCAAATGCCTGTTTCACCCCGATATTTACTGACGATCGCGTACGACGGCACGGCATTCCACGGCTGGCAACGCCAGGAACCGATGCGCGACAACGTCCTCGCATCAGCCAGCGGCGCTCTCCCACGCGTCGTGGGTGATGTCTCCGACGACCCCCAGCGTGTCTCGCTCCGGACAGTCCAGCACGCCGTGCAGGAAGCGGTCACGCGCGTGCTCGGACAGCCGGTCACGATCCAGGGCGCCAGCCGCACCGATGCAGGCGTCCACGCCAGGGCGCAGTGCGCCACGTTCGTGCGCGAGCATGAGGACATCGGACCGGACGACGACAAGCTCGTCGAGGCGATCAACTCGCGTTTGCCTGACGACGTGCTCATCGTCGGGTGCCGGCGTGTCCACGAAGACTTCAACCCGATCGGCGACTGCACCGGGAAGGGGTACCGCTACCTGCTGCATACCGGCCGTGCCCGCCCGCTCTGGGACCGGCAGTTCGTCCATCACGTCCGGCAGACGCTCGACGTGGACGCGATGCGCGACGCCGCGGCGCTCTTTATTGGGGAGCACGACTTCGCCGCCTTCGCCAAAGCGGGGCATGGGCGCGAGTCCACCGTCCGCACCGTCTTCGATTGCATCGCCAAGGCGCACAGCGAGCACGGCGTCGCGATCGATATCTCCGGCAGCGGCTTCCTGCACAACATGGTCCGCATCGTCGCAGGCACGCTCGTCGAGGTCGGCCGCGGCCGGCTGACCCAGGACGACATCACCGCGGCGCTGACGACCGGCGACCGCCGCAAGGCCGGGCCGACCCTCCCCCCCACCGGGCTCTGCCTGGAGTGGATCACCTATCCTGAAGGCGTGTGACCGGGACGGCTCGGCGCGCATCAGACCCGGACAGCAACGCAGCAAGAAGCAAGAAGCACAGGAGCCCCCTCGCATGGCGAACATCGTTGTCGTTGGACCTCATCCAGACGATCAGGAAGCCGGGATGGGCGCGACCATCGCCAAGCTCGCTGCCGAGGGGCACAAGGTCCTCCTGCTGGACATCACCAACGGCGAGCCAACACCGCTGGGCGACCCTGAAACACGCGCCAAGGAAGCGGCTCAAGCGGCCGAGATCCTCTCCGCGCCCGGCAACCCCGTCGAGCGGCAGCTGCTTGGGCTCCCCAACCGATTCGTCGAGCATTCCCTCGAAGCGAGGCACGCGGTCGCCGGCGTTTACAGGCAGTGGCAGGCGGACATCGTCTTCGTGCCCTTCTTCGAGGACGCGCACCCCGACCACCTGGCGGTGACGCGCATCGCTGAGGACGCCCGCTTCGACGCGAAGCTCTCCAAGATCGACCTCCCCGGCGAGCGGATCTACCCCAGGTGGTTCTTCTACTACTACGCGACGCACCTGCGCTGGGTCGCGAACCCATCCTTCTGCATCGATGTCACCGGCTACCGGCAGCAGAAGCTCGACGCGGTGCGCGCCTACGACACGCAGTTCGTGCAGGCGAACGCGAACGTCGTCGATTGGATGGACGCGAGCATGACGTACTTCGGCAGCCGGATTAAGTCCGAGGCCGCCGAGCCCTTCTTCACGAAGGAGCCGCTGGCGCTCGCCAGCCTCGACTCGCTCCCGATCTGATTCAGCCTTCCTGCGATTGCTCGCACAGCGCCGCCAGCGTCTTCTTCGAGGCGCCGCGATCGATCGCGCCCTGCGCCGCTGCGACGCCCTCCTCCAGCGAGTCCACGACGCCAGCGACCACCAGCGTCGCCGCTGCGTTGAGCACGACCATGTCGCGTGGCGGCCCCTGCTCGCCTGCGAGGATCGCGCTGAAGAGCGCCGCCGCGTCATCCAGATCGCGCGCGCGCAGGTCCTCCATCGAGGGCCTGGGCAGCCCCAGCCCCGACGGATCGAACTCCTCCGTGCGCACATCGCCATCGACAACGTGCGCGATCAGCGTGCGGTCGGTCGTGGTCAATTCATCCAGCCCATCGCGCGAGTGCAGGACCATCGCGCGCTCCGCGCCCAGCGCCAGCAGCGCCTGCGCCATGGGGACAACGAACTCCTCGCTGAAGACTCCAAGCACCTGCCGCCTGGCGCCGGCTGGGTTCGTCAGCGGACCGAGCAGGTTGAAGATCGTCGGGAACCCCAGCGCCGCCCTCGGACCGGCAGCGTGCCGCGCCGCAGGGTGATGCCGGATCGCGAAGCTGAAACAGATCCCCGCCTCGTCGAGGCATCGCGCCTGCGTCTCTGGTGACGCGTCGATATTGACGCCCAGCTTCTCGACAACCTCCGCCGAGCCCCGGCCGGTGCGGGATCGGTTGCCGTGCTTGGCGACGCGGATCGTGGACGGCGCGCCGCAGCTGGCCGCGACGACCGCCGCGCACGTCGAGATGTTGAAGGTTTTCTGCGCCCCGCCGGTGCCGCAGGTATCGACGATCGGCCCCAGGTCCTGCCTGGCCGGGACCTTGGCCGCGTGTTCGCGCATCATCCTGGCAGCGCCGATCAGCGCGTCGGCGGTCACGCCGTTTCGCTGGATGAGGGCGAGGAGGGCGGCGACCTGCGATTCCTCGGCATCGCCTGCGAGGACGATCTCGAACGCGGCGCGGGCCTGGTCCTCGGTCAGGGATTCACCGGCGACAAGTTGCTGAAGGTAGGATTTCATAACAGGTTCCGAACAGATGGCCAATTGACAGGGGTTTGCCCGAAAATACCACCGAATTCAGCCGGGTGTGTGGAATTGCCCGGCCCAGCTTCCGACGAATACGCTGTCCCTTCGATTCTTGTGGTCTCCGTGCGCCCCGAGTGTGATCGGCAGGCAGGACCGCGAGCGACAACGAACTCCCCCAACGCCGATCACGGCCCCCAACTTTGGAAGGATCACCCCCATGATGTCACGAACCACCATGACCCGCTCAGCGATGCTGGCCGGCGCCGGCTTCGTCTCGATGCTCGCGGCCCCCGCGATCGCAGGGCTCCCTGAGGTCCTCGACCACGTCCCCGCCGGCGCCACCGCCGTTGTCGTCGTTGACAACATCAACGAGTTCGATCAGCACTTCTCCCAGTTCATCGGCGCCATCGAGATGCCGATGATGACGACCCCCAAGCTGATGCTCAACCAGCTCGGCATCGGGCAGAACATCAACATGGACGGCTCCGCCGCGCTGGTGGTTCTCTCCGTCGATATCGAGGACGAGGACGGCGAGTTCGTCTTCCTCGCGCCCACCAACAACTTCAACAACCTCGTCGGCGCGTTCAACGCCAAGGACGCCGGCGGCGGCATCATGTCCTTCGATGTCGAGAACGACACCGTCTTCGCCAAGCAGGTCGGCGAGTGGGCCGCGATGAGCGATGACAAGAACACCCTCGCCGGCTTCTCCGGCAAGGCCGGCAACCTCGGCGTCTTCAAGGAAAACTTCGGCGCTGCAGGCCTCGAGATGGCCGACACCAGCGACCTCTTCATCGCGGTCAACCCTGCGCACCTCAGCCCCATCGTCGATGAGATGCAGAAGGAGTTCGAGCAGAACGCCGCGATGATGCCAGGCGGTGATCAGATCGAGGCCCAGATGGAGATGGCCAAGGAGCTGATGGAGAGCTTCGTCCGCGATGGCTCCAGCCTCGGCTTCGGCGTCAGCTTCGGCGCGATGGGCGTCTCCGGCAACAGCGCGATCGCCTTCAAGCCAGGCACCGAGGGCCACAAGATGTTCCGCAAGGGCGGCGACTCCGGCTCCCTCATGAGCAAGCTCCCCAACGGCCCCTTCCTCTTCGCCTTCGCGATGGACAACTCCGCCCCGATGGCCAAGTCCACCATGGCCTGGCTCGAGCAGAGCGGCATGATGGAGATGAACGAGGCCATGGGCATGGGCATGTTCGACATGAGCGACATGGACGAGTACATGTCCGGCGCTGCTGGCGCTGCGTACCCCAGCTCGGCAGGCATCATGGGCGGCCTCCTCGCCAACATGATCACCTTCTCCGCCAGCGACAACCCCGGCAAGCTCAAGAGCGTGCTCAAGGGCAAGTACGAGGGCATGAGCATGGACAACGATCAGCTCGGCATGTCCATCACCTCCAGCTACACCCCCAACGAAACGCAGATCAACGGCAAGAGCGCCGATGGTTGGGCGATCAACATGAACTTCGGCGGCATGAACGGCGGCATGGGCTTCAACCCCATGCAGATGATCTTCGGCTCCCCCAACGGCCCCAACGGCTACATCGTTGAAGCCAACGGCGGCCTCTACCAGTCCTTCTCCAGGGCCTCGACCATGCTCGCCCCGGCGATCAACGGCAGCTCGTCCATCACCGACGACCGCGCCATGACCGCGGTCGGCAAGAACCTCCCAGAGGGTCGCTACGCCGAGTTCTACCTCGGTGTCCGCCCCATCCTTGAGCAGGTCGTCCCCTTTATGGGCATGATGGGCGTGCCCCCGATCGACCTCCCGCAGCAGATGCCCCCTGTCGGGTTCGGCCTCGCCGCGCGTGATGGCGGCGCTGTCGGCGGCATGTTCGTCCCAGCGCAGACCATCAAGAGCGCCGTGGAGATCGCCATGACCGTGCAGGGCATGGGCATGGGCGGCGGTGGCGGAGGCGACTGGGGCGAGGAAGACGACGGCCCCGGCTTCTGATCCAGCACCACTTCGATTCACCAAAGCCCGCCGATTCCATTCGGCGGGCTTTTTTCGTACCGTCATCCTGTGACCAGCACCGGCAGCGCAGCGATGGATTGGCGGATCTCCAGCGAGCGATCACTGCGCCTCGACCGTGCGCACGTGATGGCGATCCTCAACGTCACCCCCGACAGCTTCTCCGATGGCGGCCGGTTCCATTCCGCAGATGATGTCGTCCGCGCCGCGCAAGACGCAGTGAACCAGGGCGCCGACCTCCTCGATATCGGGGGCGAATCCACCCGCCCAGGCGCTGAGGCGGTCAGCGCCAGCGAGCAGATCAACCGCGTCGCCCCCGCGATCGAGGGGATCCGCGCCGCAGGGATCACCTGCCCCATCAGCATCGACACCACCAGCGCCGAAGTCGCGCGCGCAGCGCTCGACGCCGGCGCGGATCTGGTCAACGACGTCAGCGCAGGCCTCGACGACGGCGCGATGCTCCCCCTCATCGCAGAGCGCGGCGCAGGCGTGATCCTGATGCACCGCCTGACCAGACCTGGCGATGATTCGTGGTCGGACCGCTACGCCGTGGACCCCACCTACCCAGGAGGCGTGGTGGAGCGTGTCCGCGTGTTCCTGCTCGCGCGAGCGCAGGACGCCATCGACGCCGGGATCGAACGCGGATCCATCGCCATCGACCCAGGCCTCGGCTTCGGCAAGAGCGTCGAGCAGAACTTCGAGCTGATCCGCCGCTCGGCAGAATTCGTCGCGACCGGCTTCCCGGTCCTGGGCGCCGCCAGCCGGAAGAGCTTCCTGGGCGCCGTCACCGGGATCGAGAATCCGGCGGACCGTGTGGAGGCGTCGATCGCCGCGAGCGTGGCGCAGCGCCTGGCCGGGGTGCAGGTGTTCAGGGTCCACGATGTGCAGGCGCAGTCGCAGGCGCTGCAGGCATCGGACGCGATCCGGGGATGAAAATACGTGTTTCCAGCCCATCAGCGCCGTTGGAGCAACCAACCCGGAGCGGCTAGCATCGGAGCCCTGCCGAGCCTGATGACCAGTGCTTGAAGGCCGGCGGCATCCCGCAGATCACACCGAGACTTATCGAGGAGATACACCAGATGGCCAGCGAGCAAGTGCGCGAATTCACGGACGACAACTTCGAGAAGGAAGTCCTCCAGTCCGACCAGCCGGTGCTCGTGGACTTCTGGGCCGAGTGGTGCATGCCCTGCAAGATGCTCGCCCCCACCATCGACGAGGTCGCCTCCTCCTTCGATGGCAAGGCCAAGGTCGGCAAGGTGGACACCGACTCCAACCGCAACGTCTCCATGAAGTACGGCATCAGCGCCATCCCCACCGTCCTGCTCTTCAAGGACGGCGAGATCGCCAAGAAGTTCGTCGGACTCACGAACAAGAACGATCTGGAAGCCGCGATCAACGAAGCGATCGCCTGAGCCGACATTCAATCTGATCAACACCGCAGCACCGCCGATCGGCGGTGTTGTTTTTTTGCTCAGGCAGAAACCTTGGGCGCGCGCCAGCCGCCCATCGGTTGAGCATCGCGCTTCAGAACAACGCGGAGCACGCCGAACCCGATCCCAACCATCAGCACGCTCAGCCACTGCCCCCGGCTCATCCCCAGCAGCAGCGGGTTCGCCAGATGATCGTCCGGCAGCCGCCAGACCTCCGTCACGATCCGCAGGGCGCCGTACAGGATCAGGAACCACGCGCCGATCACGCCAGGCTTGCGCGGCTTCGCCCAGAGCAGCCACAGCGCGACGAAGAGGATCAGCCCCTCCGCCAGCGCCTGGATCAACTGCGAGGGCACGCGCGCGCTCAGCAGCGGCGTGATCTGCTCGATGATCGTCGCGTCCCCCTGCTGCACGCCCTCGATGACACGGCCGACCGCAGGGCCGAGGTCCGGATCGGTCGAGAGCTGGTTCGATCGCAGCAATGATTCCAGCTGCAATTCCTGCTCCGGCGTCCTGCCGCAGCTGTGCTGCGTGAGGATCTCCTGCGGGAACCGGACCGACCACCAGGGCGCCGGCGCGCCGGGGTTGGCGACGATCTTCCCGAGCAGCTCGCCGTTGATGAAGTTGGCGATCCGCCCTGCGAACAACCCGATGGGCGCCGCCAGCGCGACGAGGTCGAGCAGGTGCAGCGCCGGGATCTTCGCACGCCGACCGAACCACGCGCACGCGAGGATCACGCCGACCATGCCGCCGTGGCTCGCCATCCCGCCCTCGTTGATCCGCAGCAGACCCCACCACGGCGCAGCAGCCTTGAAATCAACCAGCAGGTGCGGCTGGTAGATCAGCACGTACCCCAGCCGACCGCCGAGGAGCACGCCGATCGCGACTGTGAAGATCAGATCAAAGGCCTGCACCGGCTCCAGCGGCGTGCGCCCTCGTTTCGCGAGCGAGCGGAACATCCACCACGCCGCGACGAATCCGATGATGTACGCCATCCCGTACCACCTGGGGCCCAGGTCGCCGGTGATGCGGAAGACGAAGGGGTCAATATCGTGCAGCCACGCCGCGAGCGTCCGCGGCACAGCTGCTGGAAACAGGTTCAAGGCGTCGGTCAGCACGCCGCCACGATACCCGCCTGACAGGGTTGGCGCACCGGTACACTCAACGGATGCTCAGCGCCGATCAGATCGCCTCCGTCAGCGCCGGCGCTATCGTCGTGCTCGCGGTCCTCGCGCCTGCTGCGGCGCTGCTCGCGTGGCTGCTCCGCGTCGGCCGGATGCCTGGTGGGCCGGCGGCCGCCGGGATCCTTGGCGGCGCGATCGCCGGGATCCTGCTGGGCGCCACTGTGCTTGGCAAAGCAGCGCCGGATTCGTACAGCGCCCTCTATATCGGTGGCGTCGAGGAATCCCGCGCCCTCGACGAGGCCCATCGCAACGTCGAACGCGACCTCGCGGCGCTCCGCGCCGCAGGTGTCTCCTCGCAGGCGATCTACGAACGACGCGAGCGGATGAACGTCAAGCTCGCCTCGTTCGTTGACCAGCGCAACACCGCGCTGGACCAGCGGGCGAAGGCAGTCGATTCCGCAGCGATGGCGCTCGGTTGCCTGCTGCTGACGCTCGGCGCCGGCTGGGCCGGCAAGGGCCGCAAGCGTCACCTGACCGGGAGCGCCGTCGCCTCAGGGTTCACGATGGTCGTCATGGCCGGCGCCCCCATCGGCATCGCCGCGGCATGGCTCGGAGGGTTCACGAACATCCAGGCGTGGGCGCTCGGCGCTGCCTGCGGGATCGGCAGCGCCTGGCCAACCCTGCACAGCCGAAGGTTCGGCGCTGCAGGCCGATCGCCGGAAACCGAGGCCGCCTCCTTCGTCGCGCTCGCGATAGGCCTCGCCGCGATGGTCATGGCGACGCTCTCGATGCACAGCCCCAGCTCGTTCGCCGGCGCGTGGGCGATCGTCCTCGTCCTCGTGGCGCTCACCGCCTCAGCATGGCGACCGCGGATGCGCAGGCCCCGATCGCAGCGGCAGTCGCTCAGGATCGCGCAGGGCGTCATCATCCCCGCGCTCACGGCGGTGTGCGTATCGCCGATCGACATCCCTGGGGTCATCACCACCAAGGCGTGCCTGATCGCGACGATCGCCGCGCTGCTCTTCGCCTCCGATGGCCGGTGGTTCGGCGCCTGGCTCGGCTGGCGCCTGGGCGGCGACCCAATCGCAAGGGAAACCGCCTGGCGACGCTCCGCGTCCATGCTCGCAGGCAACGTCGGCGCGGTCGCTATCGCAGCCGGCGCGCTCGGTCACAGCGCCGGGTTCATCGGCAGCGCCGCGATGCTCGCGATCGTCGCAGGTGCGCTCTTCGTCGAGATCACCACCGGACTCCGGCATCGCTTTGCGATCATGTTCGACGCAGGCCCGGTCAACGCTTCCGATGACGCCGACGCGCACGATTCCTGACAACACCCTTGACAACCGCGCCGCGACCGGCTCTCATTGAGCATTGCCCGATCGCTGACGAAGCGCCGGGCAACACCAACCGACTCTGAAGCGGCTGCCCCGGCGTGCTCCGACACCGGGGCGGCTGTTTTTTTGAATCAGTCGTGATCGTGCCCTTGCTCGCGGCGGAGCTGGTCGTACTTCTCGCGGTACTTCTCGTTCAGCTCGGTCTGCTTGCTCTCCAGCTCGACCTTCCGACCATCGATCAGCGCCAGGTGGATCATCGTCGTCTGCTCCAGCGGGTCGCCATCGGTCAGCAGGATCGTCGCGGACTTCCCGCGGTCGATCGAACCCAGCGAATCGCCAGCGCCCAGGATCTCCGCAGGGCTCAGCGTGATCGCGCGGATCGCGGCGTCGCGATCCAGGCCGTGCGCCACCGCGGTCGCCGCGTGGTAGGGCAGGTTCCGCTCGTGCGGCGTGTTGAACGCGCCGCCGCTCGTCGCCAGGCACCACCGGACGCCCGCCGATTCGAGCTTCATCGGGAGCGTGAACGAATCGTCGTACGCGCTGTCCCGGCGCCGGGGCGTCTTGTGCGTGCCGGTGATGATCACCGGGATATCCAGCCGCTTCAGCAGGTCTGTGCAGAGCCACGAATCACGCCCGCCGATGATCACCGCCTTGAGACCGGTCTCGTGCGCCCACAGCGCCGCCGCCTCGATCTGCTCGAGCTCGTTGGCGCTGATCAGCACCGGCGTCTCGCCGCTGAGCACGCCGGCCATCGAGTCCAGTCGGATGTCTGTCTCGATCGAATCGTCCGCCGCCCTGGCCGCGGCGTAGGACCGCGCCTGCGCGAAGAACTCATCGATCCGCGCGATCCGGTCGCGCGAGTTCTTCCGCTGTTCCTCCTCGCTGGTGCGCACCCACGGCGCGTTGGAGGTCCGCATGCTTGGCCAGTTCACAACAAGCCCCATGTCGTCGTCCACGGTCATGTCCTCCCACGTCCAGCCGTCGAGGCTGACGAGCGAGGCGCGACCGGGGATCAGCCCGCCGGTCGGCAGCACGCCGACCGTCAGCACGCCGTTGAGCCGCGTCACCGGGATGATCGTCGAGTCGGGGTTCACCGAGACCGCAGCGCGGACCTCCGGCGTCATGTCGCCGACCTCGTCGTAATCGCGCGTCGCGCGGACGGCGCTGATCTCAACCAGGCCTGTCGACGTGTTGGCGCCGATGAGGCCCGGGTAGACGTGCAACCCCTCGGCATCGATGCGTTCCGCGTTGAAGAGCGTGCTC